>DAIEHI010000175.1 GCA_027355725.1 Acidimicrobiaceae bacterium | reverse complement strand
AGCCTTCTCCGTTCACCTCACCGACCGACTGGGGCACGATCTAGCCATAGAACTCAAGGTTCAGTCGCGGCAAGTGCTCACCAGTCAGCGGCTCAGTGGAAAGCCTGCCCTACTCGAGACAAACCTTCCAGTCCCATTAGTGGTGCGCGCCGGCAGCACGGTGATCGCCCGACCAGCAAAGGGTCCGACGTCGGTATCGAGTGACCAGCCGAACTTCGCGAGTGAGGACCGGGCCGAGTACGGAATCGTCAATTCCATCGCGAAACGCTCCGTATCGTGGGGTGACACGGGCGTCGCCTGGGCGCAGTTAAGTGCGTACGTGTGCGCTTCGGGCCGGGTCCCTTTGACGCCGGGCGCGAGGAAGATGGACTCGGTGAAATTCGGACACGGCGTGAAGTGCACGGTTGTGTTTGTCGGATTGCGCAGCGTGACCACGTAGTGCAAGGTCGTTCCTGCGCGCAGGGAGCGGGGCAGGGTGACGGTGGCGAGGAGCGTTCCAACGCTGCCCGGTGGCGCCACAGTGGCCCCACTCGTCGGCGGCCAGACGCCGAGGTGGCTCTCCTCGAGGCCGCAAGCGACGTCCAGGTCGAGGTGGTTGACGCCAACGGTACCGCGGCGATTGGCGAAGACGACGCGTATGGCGTCGTACGTGAAGGCGCGTTCATTCGCGAGGATCTGTGCTTCTGAGGGCGAGTTCAACGCGTTACAGCCAACCGACGTACCCAACAGCAAGAGTCCGTTTCGACCCGTCGCGACGTTCGCGGCATTCAGATCGCCGAAGTACGTGCCGGTCTTTCGAACCTGCAGCGGCCGCCAGCCCTGCGTCGCTGACAGTCCCTCGAGGTTGGGGTAGCCGCTCAGTCGACAGAGGGGACCCGTGTTGGTGAGGACGATTGTCGTCAGATCGTTGCCGAGGCCCACACCACCGCGGCCCACCCGGGCGCGGAACTGGCTCGCGCGACATGCCGGGGCGGCGGGCAACGTCGTCGTGCTCGGGACCGTCGTAGTCGTCGGCGAGGCGGCGAGCGCAGCCCACGGAACCACGCCGCTCGGTGAAGCGGAGCCGCACGAGCTCAGGGCCACTGCCGCGACGCCGATCACGACCATATGGACAAGCCGATCGGCCCTCATAGGCGAATCCTAGGGAGATCCGGGATTCGGCGGTCGCCGGCAGTCGTCCCGATGCCTGCTGCATGGGGAGGGCAATCGCACGTGTCGCGGTGCGGTGAGTGGCCCCTTGCGAAGTGATCCCACGCTACCCGCGTGCGATGTGAAGCGGCCCACGGGCCGATTGCCTACTGGCGTAGTGCGACTATCGATACACGCTGTGACGTGGCGGTCGCGACGTCACGTCGCGGCGGCGGCGTCGGCAAATGCGGCCATCGAGGTGAACGTCCAAGTAGGCGTGACCGGCGCCGGCGGGGCAGGTGTCGCGCCCCAGCCGGGTGTGCCGTGTCGCCGGTTGATCCAAACCGTTTGGAGCCCCATGGCCTGTGCAGGAACGTGATCGTGAAAGAGGCTCTGGGCCACGTGGAGCAACTTCCCCGTACCGATGCCGAGCCGCTGGCGCTCGCGCTCGAGTGCCTCGAAGTTTCGTGGCGATGGCTTGTAGGAGCCAATGTCCTCGGCCGTGATCACGCTCGTGAAGGTCACGCCCAGTCGTTCGTTCGACTTCGCGAACGACTGGTGATCGATGTTCGAAAGGATGATGAGTTGATAACGAGTCGCGAGCCGGGCGAGCGACTCGGTAGAGTCGCTGAACGCGGGCCAGTCGGGTACCGAGTTCGCCAGCGACCCGGCCTCGTCGTCGCTCACGGGTACGCCAAGCTGTTTGCCAAGGCTCCGCATGGCGCGGGCGAGAATGGCGGGGTAGATGTCGCCGGGGAAGTCCACCTCGGCAGTCGCTTCGTGGCTGGCGTACGCGCTGAGTAACGCCTCATTGGTCATGTCAAGGCCGTGGTCGTCAGCCCACGGGCGCAGCACCGCGGTGAGGCCCGTCTCCCAGTCGATGAGGGTGCCGTAGCAATCAAAGCTGAGGGCGTCAAAGTCATTGAGGTTCATGGTCGGTCCACGCAGTCGACGATTGAGGTGGCCGGTCTCGGCTCACGCAAGCACGGTAACAGAGCAATTTCGAAACCATCGCGTTACCGCAATCACGCAATGGTTAGTCGTGATGATGGTTCACACTCGCTGGCCGCGCTAACCAAAGGTCCGTTCGAGCCACTCGTGCCAGGACGATGCAACTGCCGCGCCATCCACCGCTGCACCAAACGCATGAATCGCCATGCCGACGGGCTGTCCAAACGCGTTGCGCCCAAAGAACCGCACGAGCAACGACGAGGTTCGAATGCCGAGGAAGTTCGCTGTGAGATAGTCGACGACCCCGTCGACATTTGCCACACCGTGTAGCGCGAGATGCACCTCACTTCCGACACCGACGTCCGGTCCTATGTCAAGAGCCCGTTTCAACTGTTCGAAGGCCCCCGGCGAGGCCGAACTGGCAGGACCCTGAATGCCGCCCGGTACGTCCCCAACGAACGTCACCGGTTGCCCATTGAAGAATTCGAGGTACTGACCAAGGGTGTGCAGGTAGAAGTCCGTGTGCTGTTGGACGGCGTCGTTCTGAGTGTCCCAATCGTCGACGAAGATGCCAGTGTGGACGTAACGAAGTTTCGACGATCCATGACGGTCCTCGATGGCGTAGTCGAGGGCGTTGAACCAGTCGCCCCGCTGCATTCGTATGGCTAAGTGATGCGGAGGATCCCAGCTAGTCGTTCCTTCACCAAGCGGAGGAATCGGCATCGGGAAGAGCCATGCAGCAAGTCCGTCGGTAGTCGCCACTGCCCGCCAGACCTTGTCGGGACTTGCTGGAAGATCGATTGTGCGCTCGCACTTGAATTCCGGGGACAACTCACACGCTCCTTCATCAATCCAAGATTGGATCACAGATTTGAGATGGCCAGCTAATCGATTGGTTTGTCTCGAAGATGCAGTCTGACCCTACTCCAGGGCGTATTTTGCTCAGGCAAACTTCGGTCGCAGACATCTTCGTCGGTGCGGTCGCGTGCGGCCCGAATTGGGACCATTTGAACCTTCGAGCGGTGTCACATCGATTCGGCGATCGCTATAGATGCTGACCGACTGCTGCGAGGTGAACTGCCCCGCGATTCCTGGAGCGTCTCTATGAATCTCGGGGCGGTTCAACTGAGCCAATTCTTTAGACCGGGGACGGTCTTCAGGAAGTTCTGCACCTCGAGCGTGTCGAGGCGTGAGGCCACGTTGGTGGCATTGCAGTACGTGTCGCCAGTACTCGTGAGACCAACGAGTACCGGATTCGGCTGGAGTCGATTAAGCATGTTCGGCCCTCCGGAGTCTCCGACGCACGCGCCAGCCGATGGGTCCGTCGGGGTGCTCACCTGACTCTCATAGATGAAATCGTTGGTCAGTGAGTTGAACGACAAAGTGCCTACTTGGCGCACACCTGATCCCAGACCGAAGACCGAGAACGTTGAACCCTGGGAGAGGGTATGACTCGCCGCTAACTCCCCGAGGTAGTTCATCGTTGGATCCATCGGGAAGTTCGTGAACGAGTTCAGCCCCGACTCACCACTGGCGACCGTCAGAGCGGAGACATCGCCTACGTAAGCGTTTCCAAGCCCCTGACTCAGTCGGAACGATGGATTTAGGTCGACGAGGTTCACGGTGATCCAAGAGGACGGTGGCTTGTGACACGGAGTGCTCAGCGAACACGGAGGCTGTGAGCACTCAGATTGCGCGCACCCCCCAAACGAGGAGCTGGTGGAGATATGAAAGGTTGGACTCGGGAGTCCGTACTGGGCCGCGTAGGCCCGTGTCAGCGCGATGCAGTGAGATGCGGTCAAAAAGACTGTTGGTGTCACGAAGATGCCCGAGCAAATGAAGTAGTAGTCGGTACCCAATGTCGTCGTTTCCGACGTCCATAGCGAGCCGATATTGCCGTACTGGGTCGCATTTGTGGCGTTCGTTCCATTGGTAATGGCCCCAGTTGGCGCGCTTACGCTGAGCAATAAAAACCCTGCGCAAATCGCGCCGAGACCCATACGAGAAAACAATCTCATCATGCCCCCCCGGGATACGAGACACCGCCTCAAGAGCGGACGGTAGCCAGCGAGAAGGTCCCCGTCAATAGCATGAACTGATCGCTACATCGCGTTTTGGGAAGTGGACTTCCTCGAATTGGGCGTGACCAGGACTTCTAAGTCGGCCATCGGTGCCAGGCGCAATGCCTTTTGGAACGTAATCGTTTGCGGTTTGGAACACTCCTTGCGATTCGAACGGACTTGAACGTACCCTTAATGTTCGGTCGTCTCGGAAGCTCGTGTTTGAGCTTCGAACACTGCAACCGTGCTTGAACACGGAGGCACATGAGGTCTCGAGTTGTCGTAGCGACGTCAATGATCATCGCCGATACTTTCTTTGCGTCCATGGGTGTCGCGGGCGCGACGACGTCGCGATATCTGACGTCGATCTGGTTCTCTTCGCCGGCTAACGGCTACGGCGCCGTGGTCCAGACGATCACTTCGACTAGCGGTTCGTCCTTGGCTTGTACTGACTACGTCGGACGCACGAGCGACGGTGGTCGTCGCTTTCGGAACTTCACAAGGATTGGCACTTGGAACTGCGCGCATGCGGGAGGTGCCACCGCTCTCACCTTCGATGGCACCGGCGATGGCTTCTTCTACGGCCCCAATCTCTACGAGAGTCATGACGCCGGCACCACGTGGTCGCGCGTGCGTACCAGTGGCCGAGTGGTAGACATCTCGACCATTGGGCGTTCCGTGTGGATGATCGAGGCGCTGTGCACGCCACAAGAAGTTGCGCGCAATGCAACGTGCCCCCTGAAGATGCAGCAGTCCTCTGACGGAGGGCGCAGCTGGTCTGGGCCGGCAGCTCTCCCAGGAACTTCCTTGGCATACCCGGCCGCGGGGGCCGCGCCCGCCGCGGGTCAAACAATCCTCACTCGCCTCGACCAACGGCGTGGCGTTTACTCGATTGCGCCGTGGGTGTCCGGTTCCGTGAGAAGTGGTCGAGTCCAAACCTGGGTGACCGACAACGCCGGACGTTCATGGGTGCGGCATGACATCACCTGCGACATCCCGACGATGAGCGAAATGATGGCGGTGTCGCCGTCGGGCGTCTGGACGGCGGTTTGCGCAGGCGGGCCGAGTACAGGCAGCCAAGAAAAGTCGGTCATGCGCTCGACGAATCAAGGGCGAACGTGGACGTTCGTGGCTGGGTGCTCCATCTCGCAGCAATCATGCGGTGGCCCATTTAGCGTTGGCTATCTCGGA
>DAIEHI010000174.1 GCA_027355725.1 Acidimicrobiaceae bacterium | reverse complement strand
AACTGAGACAACTAGAGACAACTATTGCCTTGTCTTTGGCCAAGCGTGACGCCGTCTCCCGCAGTAACGACCCTGAGCGCGCGCGACGTAGGCTTAGTGTCGTTTTATGCGCGGAGCTTCACGCGGAAGTCCCGCCCTCGTAGCTCAGGGGATAGAGCATCGGTTTCCTAAACCGGTTACTCGTGCCTGAATAACCACCCAAGAAACCCTGAAAAGGCAAGGGATTACTGGAAAAGTTCCTATTTCTAAGGCCTGTGAGATTCCCGACTTCACCCCACAAATCACGGCAATTCGTCACCAATGTTGTGCTGAGGTTGTGCTGGCTTCCTGCTGAAGAAGATCGCTAACCCTAGTGGCAGTCGTCGGCGGTGCACCCGACATCGGTCGACAAGGACTCACATCTGGCCGGTCTCAACCGGCGTGCTCGGCTGACTGCCCTCCGTTGCGACTATTTCCGTGTAGAGGATGTTGTGGAGTTCGGATTCTATTTAAACCATTCGGACACCCCTCAACTGCCCACGATCCGAAAGAAACGCCGCGGACCAACCTTGATGAGCGAAGGCGAGTTAATGACTGCATCATCAGCATCGACCTTCACGTCATTGACCATCACCGCGCCGCCCGAAAGGAGACGACGGGCCGCCGATTTCGAGTTGGCTGCACCAATTGCAACGAGCGCATCCACTAGTCCGAGGGGGAACGTGATACTGGTCTGAACGACATCATCGGGCACGAGACCACGCTGGTGAGTGTTCTCAAAAGCCGCCTGCGCTTCGTCAGCCGCTCGTACTCCGTGGTACAGGGAGACGAGATGATGGGCGAGTTGCTTCTTCGCCACCATTGGGTGGAGTTCACCGCGTTCGACCTGGTATCTGAAGGCGACCACATCGTCATGGGGCCAATTGGTGACGAGGCCGAGCCACTGGATCATCGTCTCGTCCGAGACGCTCATGATCTTGCCGAATTGTTCGTTGGGTGCTTCAGTGAGTCCAACGTAGTTTCCTCGTGACTTCGACATTCGCTCGACCCCGTTGGTGCCAACCAGAATTGGAAACGTGAGGGCGACACAGGGGGGCTGACCGAACGCTTCTTGAAGCTTGGCCCCGGCGAGGATGTTGAAGAGCTGCTCGGTGGCGCCGAGTTGCACATCGGCTTCAAGATGCACGGCGTCGAAGCCCTGTAGGAGGGCGTAAAAGAACTCGTGAAGCCCGATGGGTTCGCTACGGTCGATCCGCAGGCGGTAGTTGTCCCGGGCGAGGAACTGTTGCACCGTGAAATTGGAAGCGAGCTCCAGCGCGTCAGTGAGCGTGAGACCACTTAACCAGTCGCCGTTGGCGACGACGTGGGTCTTTTCGCGATCAAGAATGGTGAAGCACTGCTCGCCGTAACTCTGGGCCGCCGCCGTGGTCTCGGTTGGCGTCTTGCGTGGTCTGCCGGATGCTCGATCACTGGTGTCGCCGATCGTGGCCGTCATCGTGCCAACGACGACGGTGACGTCGTGGCCGAGGTCTTGGAACTGGCGAAGTTTGCGGAGCGTGATCGAATGACCGAGATGGAGATCCGGCGCGCTCGGGTCGTAACCCGTGTACACGCGAAGCGGGCGCTGCTTTTCAGCCGCCTGCTCGAGGCGTTTACGAAGCCGTTCACCCATCGCACGCTTGAGCTGGTCGTCACCGAACTCCGAGCCGTGCATCAGCACCTCGAGTTGGCTGTCGATTCCTTGTTGGGAGGATTCGATGGGCATACTTTCTCCTGTCTTGGATGATCGCCAAGAGGGAGACCCAGAGGAAGCAAGAGCCGCCCTAATGGCGGCTCGGAAACACGGGTGTGCTCGACTTACCGCCCCGAAGGACGGCTATACGAACGGATGCTTGGGCCACGTGTCACAACCTAACTGTACTCGTACCAGCGGCGGACTGCGTGTCCAGTTTTCGAGCGTCGTCCACACGACGGACCTGGGGCTTAGCCGCACGGCGCGAGCACCACCATCCCCGAGGTTGGTGGATCAGTTCGTCGAAATGCAAGAGGAGACAACAAGATTTCAAGAGCGAGGTGCGCAACAGTATCCGGTGCAGATCTGAATCACGACGACGCCTGAGAAGTGAGGGCCGATCGGCTCGGCGTTCCGTTCGCCCGCTACGGGGACTTAACTGCTCGCGTGCTAGTCGCGAGGCACCACGGCCAGGGGTTAGGCGTAGGGGCTGATTCTGTATCAGTGTCGTACGCTGCTGAGATCTTTAAGCCCGACGGCTCAGGTCGAACTTTACGCACAAACGGGGATGCCGATGTCACACGACGCGGCCTTAACCCAATTACGCTGTCTGAGGTAGGTGGAAAAGGGGACACGGTGAACAGTGACCAGCGCTTTGAAGTGCCCCTCTACACAGCAAGTGAGGTGGCTCGCTACCTCAGTGTGCCGCCTTCGACCTTCAACAGTTGGATTAATGGCTACGTACGTCATCGCCCTGAAGGACGAGAGACGAACGCTGCACCTGTGATTTCCGTGGTCCACGCGGGGCGCGGCCAGCCCACTTTGCCTTTCGCGAGTCTCGCGGAGGGCATGGTGTTGGCAGGGTTCCGCCGAGCAGGCGTCTCGTTGCAGCACATTAGGAAAGCGGTGACAGTGCTGCGCGATGAACTGGGCCTAGAGCACGTCCTCGCCTCACAAAAGCTCTTCACAGATGGCGCGCAAATCTTGTATGACTACGCCCGAGAAGTTGACGATCGGGAGATATTGACCGTGGTTGTGACCGGCCAGAGAGTATTTCAGCCCGTCGTGAACGAGTACTTGATACGGATCTCCTACGACACGCTTGGTTGGGCGTCGCGGGTGGTACTTCCGATTACAAAGGAACCCCTCATCGAATGTGACCCGGAGCGTGCCTTCGGGCAGCCCTTGTTTATAGGAAATGGTGCGCCAATGGAGTCCGTGGTCCGACGATTCCAGGCGGGAGAGGCCATTCGTGCAGTGGCACGGGACTTCGATCTCGCCCCTAGCGTCGTCGAACAAGTCATTCGTGCCTCGCTCGCGCGCGCCGCTTAGCGACCCTCGCTTCCTGCTAGATCGCAGCGTGGGGCGCTACGTCGTTGCCGAGGGAATGCAGGCCGACGGCTTCGAAGTGGAGACACTCGCGTCGCTCTATGGCGAACAACGCGCCCAGGAGGTGAAGGACGAGGAGTGGTTGCAAGCCGCCGGCACCGACGGATTCGTCGTCATCACAGCTGACTCAGCCATACGCCGCCGACCAAGTGAAATTGCGGCGGTCGAGCTCTACGGCGTCAAGATGTTCTGCATTGCCAACGGCCACCTCACGGGTCCTAATCAATTGGCCCTCGTTCGTCAACACATGCCACGAATACTGCGTGAAGCGCGAACGTCGGGGCCGTGGATTTGGAGTCTGAGCGCGAGTGCCGTGAAGCGGGTGTGGCCGCGCGCAAATTGAATCGATTGGGGTTTCTGAAGGTTCTCTGGTCACTGCCAACTAGAGCCCCAGTGGTGGGTATAGGGACGGCGAGTTAGCGGTCGAGCCCAAACTCCAGAGTCGGTTGATCCAAGGATTCGTCAGCCGACAAGACATAAGTCGGTTTCTCCGGTATGTCCTCGACCACACTGAGTGTGCGGGCTCGCTGGGCGGCATCCAGTACACGACCGCGTTGGGACACTTGTTCGTGACTGACAAGCGAATCGTCGAGGATAGTGACGGGGGTATCGATTCCCCAACGGTCAAAGTAAGCAGCGCCAGCGGCGACCTCTCCTACCCATTGTTCGTGCAGTTCGTCCGTTATGGGAACGTCGCCGAATCCCTGCACCCATGCGTCACCACGTTCAATAGCGATCGTGGCGAGTTCGTGGGCTCGCTGCTCGATTGCGGCAGCACGAACATTGATCGCGAGGACGACGTCGGGGTCGGTGATCCCGGTTGGGCGGGGGAAGAGGCGGGCTACGGGTTCGGTTGCCGGTTGGCTGAGGTAGCCCACGTCGGTCACGTAGCGTTCGATGCGGTGGTGCAAGACACTGGCCACGTCGTCGGCGTCCTCGAACGAACGACCCATGACGAGGATTGGCAGTTCGGTGTGAACGTCGAAGCCTCGATTCTCTGCGTCTCGTAGTTGTGCGAGCAGCGCTCCGTACGCGGGGGAGGCCTTGACCTGCGTCTGCTCGACATCGCTGAGTCCCGATCGGCTGAGCACCTCATCCCAGCGTGGACCTTCAGCCATTGCCACGATGGTGTCGTATTCGGCGACGAGTGCGGCAATTGACTGGGTCTGGGACCGACGGATCACGTCGGTGGCGGACACGTCGGCACCTTCGTGGCGCAGTGCGCCGGCGAGCACTTCGAGAGCGGTCGGATTCTCGGTCAGTTCGTCATGACCGGTGTCGGGATCGGGGTCGTAGTGCGTGTCGACGTAGAGGTGGTTGGCCTCCGAGCCTCGCGTTAGGGCCACGTAGAGCACCTCACGGGTGGTGGTCGGGCTCACGAACGCGTGGGCGGTGTCCACGGTTCGCCCTTGCGCGCGATGGACGGTCGTGGCGTAGGCGAGATCGATGTGCTCGGCGACATAGCTGGCCGGCAGGACCACCGAGCCGAAACCGTCTGTTCGGGTGACGGTCATGGAGCCGTCCGGATGCGTCGCCGAGACGGTCCACACGTCACCGTTCTTGACCCAGCCCGTCTCCGTCTTCAGCCGTCGGTCGTTCTCGCGCGTCACGACGAGGTCGTTGGCGCCGGCGGTCATGGCTCCCGCGACCTCAACCCCTTCGTCAACGACCGCGCCGCTGGCGACTCGCGCGGCCCGAGCACGAGTGTTGAGTTCGCATACGGTCGCGGTGTCCCCGGCGAGCATCAACGAAATCAAACCTCGTTCAGTGTCGGCCCGCCACGCGTCGTAGAGGGCGTCGAGCATCTTGTCGCGAGTGCCGTCTGTGATCCGCCCGTGGTTCGCGTACGCGCTAAGGGCCGACGTTGATCCGTTACGGACGCCGAGACTGGCCTCCTTTTCCCACGCGGCCGCAAAGCGACGAACGTCCGCCAGTGTCGGGGCGTTGTCGCCCCGGTCGCGCACGAGGGTGCGAAACATTCCGCCGGCGTCCACGCTCGAGAGTTGCGCCCCGTCACCGACGAGGACCACCTTGGCTCGTGCATCGAGTGCGGCGGACTTGAGTTCATCGAGGGCGAACGTGGACGCGAGACTCGCCTCGTCGACCACCACGAGTTGTCCGGCTTGAAGGGTCCAACGAGAGAGGGCATCTTCGCGACTGGCGATGTTCGCGAGGAGTCGCGGACTCGGTACGCGGCCGGTGCGTTCGATGAGTCGGACCTTTTCCCGTAACTTCGCGAGTTCGCGCGAGCGCTGGCCACGCTGGCGGTGCTCGTAGAGCCATTTGGCGAGATTGTCGGTTTCGATACCCATGTCATCACCCAGGACCTCGGCCGCCGCCGCGGATGGTGCGAGTCCAATGACTGAACCGGCGCCGTGCTCGGCTTCCCAGGCGGCACGCAGCCCGGCCATGGCGGTTGACTTACCGGTGCCCGCGGGACCCACCAGAAGATCGAGGACCCGGCCGGAGGTGGTGATCTGCTCGACGGCGAGGGCCTGGTCGAGCGAGAGCGTGAAGGCCTTGCCGGGTAGTGGTCGCTCCGTGATGGTGGCCATGGTCGCGTGTGACACGACCGCAGCGTCAGTGCGCTGGCCCGCGTCGAGTAGCCGCGACTCGGCGTCGAGCAGCGTCGTGGTGGTGTAGAGCCAGTGGCCGGCCCCTCGGAACTTCGAGGTGCCGTCGACGCGAAGCAAGAAGCGTGGCGTGTGGTGAAAGTCGGGCGTGGTGATGGGAAGCGCCTGGGCGATGGCGAGATCGGTGGCCCGGGCCGCCGTCTCAATCCGCTCTGTCGGATCGGTGAAACGAATGCCCTGGATCTGGCGAAAGACCTCCGCCTGGACGTTGGCGCGAGAGAACGTCGGGCGCTTCGAGCTCACGACCTCCAGTGCCGTTGTCGCGATGTCGAGCAGGATCTCGTCCTCGAACTGTGCGTTCGTAAAGGCGGGAACGTCGCGGCCGCCTAGTTCGTGCACCCACGCCGTGGGCTCAGTGTCGAGGTAGGGGGTGGCGCGCGAGGTCCATTCCTTGGTTAGGTCACCGAGGCCGACTCCTCTCTTCGCCCGTCGGGTGGCGAGGGTGGCCGTCTGGCGCAGTTTGAGTACTTCAACGTCGGTGGGGGCACGGTGGTGATCCTCCTCGAACTGGGTAATGAGTCGATCCTTAGCGACCATAATCGCGGTCGTGCGAGTGGAGAACTCCTCCATGAGACGCTGCGAGACGTCGGCGATCTCCCACTTCGGGGCGGGACTGGAACGCCGAGCGTGGGCGTCCCAGTCCCAGCCGAGTTCGGTGGTGAGCAGGTCCGAAAGGACGCCCTGGTGCATCTCGGAGAGCATCACGGTCGAGGCGAAGAGACCTCGACTATCGAGGGTGCGCCAAACACCGCCATCCTTAGCTTGAACCCGGTTGAGCACGACGACGTGGTCGTGCAACTGGGGATCGCCATCCCTGGAATCGAAGTGGGTGAAGCTCGCGGCGACGACGCCCACGACGTCCTCTTCGACGCAGCCCTGTTTACCCGATCGGGTGTGAAAGACCTCGCGCTCGGCGTAGGCGAGGACCTCGGCGATGGCCCGCTGGTGACACCGGTAGATC
>DAIEHI010000159.1 GCA_027355725.1 Acidimicrobiaceae bacterium | reverse complement strand
GCTGCCCAAGGTCGGCCCGCGCCCGCTCATGAGCTTGGGGATGGTGATCTCGGCGCTCGGGATGTTCTACTTCACCTACCTGTCGACCCAGGGCCACTACGTCTCGCACGTGCTGCCGGGCCTGGTCGTCACGGCGCTCGGAATGGGCCTCATTTTCGCGCCCGCGATGAACGTGGCGACCTACCGCGTGAACCCCAACGACGCCGGAGTCGCCTCGGCCACGGTGAATGTCGCCCAGCAGATTGGTGGCTCGATCGGCACGGCGCTGCTCAATACCGTCGCGGTCTCTACGACCGCGTCGATGATCGCGAGCCACGCGGCGGCGACGCCCGCCTTCGCGGCGCGAGCCCTGGTCCACGGCTACACCACCTCGTTCTGGTGGGCGATGGCGATCTTCCTCGTCGGCGGCCTCGTCGCGATCACCGTGCTGCCCAAGGGTCGACTCGCACCCCAGTCGCCGAGCGTCGACGCCGTGGTGGTCTGACGGGTCGGCGCCGTAAGCGCCTGCCTTCGAACCGCGCCGGAGGCGACTCGACGCCACGAGTGGACCGCCCGGAGTCTGGGTCGCTCGGTCGCGACCACAGCGTCCACCACCAGACCCTCTCCCAAGGCAGTGTGCAACTTCAACGTTGGGACAGGAAGTGCTAGCGGAAGACCTTCTCGAGATGCCACGCCAGGAATTCGGGCGCGGGACGATCGCGTGAACTTGCGGGAAGTGAGATGACATTCCCCTCTCGTACATAGAACTCCTCACCGTTACCGAACTCTGACTTAAGTCGTGGGCTGACGAGGAGGCGATAGTGGTCATCGACTGCGAGGTATCCCCGATCGAACATGGTGTGGACGTCTGAGCGCAGTAGCAGTCCATTGTCGACGCGATGTTGTCCACCCTCCGCCACGGGATGAATGTGGGCGGCCTGAAGTGTGGGAAGGATCGTGTGCCCCGTGATGGCACAGCGGCGATCGTAAGCCTCCTGGACGATCGCTTTGAATGCTGCTTGGCCCAGCCGAGGGGTCATCAGTCGCTGCTCACCTCGAGGAGGACCGAGGTCGACGGGCACTACTTCCGAGGGGTCCGCCCCAGCGCTCTGAGTCAGAATCCGTTGCACGGCCGCGTCGACGAGAGCGTCGTCGCCGGGGGACTGGTACGTCTTTCCTTGGACGGTGTTGGCCGCGAAGCTCGAGGGCGCCGGGAATTGACTCGATGGTGGGAAGAAGTGAAGGTCCCGCAAGAGGACGCAGCCAATCTCGCGATCACCGATTGACTCCAGCGACTCACCGGTAATTGAGCGAATGCGCGCGAGGAGTTGGTTGACGTTTGACACGCCATTCCCCTCACCGAAGAACTCCCACGCGCGTGAAATGGGGAGAGCGACGAAGCCTTCGTAGATGCCCCCGCCCACCAACTGGTTGTCGGGTGCCTTGGTCTTGAAGATGAATGGCTCTCCTGGCGTAAGGGCTTTGAAGACGCGGTTTCCGTACGGTCGCCAGAAGTTCGCTTCGTGAAGTTCCGGACGTGCGGCTAGGAAGTGGTACCAATCGCGATCGGTCACGCCTACGTAGGCCTTCACCATGTCGACGATAGATGGTGAGACAAATAGATGGTGGGTGGGAGGTCTCGCTTCGCGCTAACGCCTGGTGCGAACGGAATGCTCACGTCAGGTCTGAAAGACAACGTCGCGGTGATACTCCAAGTAGGCCCGTTGCCTTGACCTAAAGGGCCGTGGCGGCTGGACCACGGTCAAGTGCCAGCGAGCAATGACGTCCTCGGGTGTCTTGACGGACCAGAGGGGATCTCCACGATCACGGAAACTCAGGAGTCCTCGATCGAAGAGATGGTCGACGTGGGGCGATAGCAAGAGCCCATTGGCGCCATCGAGTCTCTCCTCGCTACTTGAGTCTCGCCAAGGCTTAACGTGACTAGCTACGAGATGCTTCTGGAGTGAGAGGCCCGTGATACGGCACGCTGGTTCCAGCTCCGCTACCCGAGCCTTGAAGAGACCTTGGCCAATACGAGCGAGGGTCAGCTGACGGCGCTCAGTCCTCGTAAGGTTGTCGTCCGCGAAGAGCTCGTGCTCATCGATAACTAGCTCATCTGCCTGGCGTTCAATGCTTGGTGCGCGCAGGTGATCCACGATCTCACTCCCGCATATTTCGAGGAGCGCACTGCCGAACGACTCGTTCAAAGCGAATAGGTAGGCCAAGGTGACTTTGCCCTCGTCGTTCATTGGCCCGTGCGAAACACTGGTTTGGTTGTAGAGGTCGAGGAGCAAACGTGGATCTACGGGTTGATCGAGGACTTCGTAGTTGACGAGGACTTCCCACCCGTCCTGTGACCAGTGCCGACCTGCACTCCCGAAGTCGGGTTTCCCGCTGGAAACTGCTTCGTCGGTGATCAGGCCGATCGCGCCGATACGTCCCTTGAAATAGCTGAAGACAACGTCTCCATTGCGCACGCGAAGCATGTTGTCGTAATAGACGCTGGGAACGTCTCCCTTATTCGTCTTCGGGGACCACATGAAGCCACAATGAATTTCTTGGCGCCACGTGCTTCCTTGGTTAACCCACCAAAACGCCATTGGAGCGGAGCTTAACCCCGTTTAGAACGTCTGTTTAGACGTCAACGATCAAAGGCGACCTAATCTCATCACTATGCACAAAACCTTGAAATGTTCGGGCGCCGCTCGGTGACAATCAAGCACCGCACGTTACGGAAAGACGACAGCTGCGCGGTGTGCTTCGCGGAAACGCCCGCGGGCGCGAAAGCGTGGTGGGATAGCGAGGCCAGAGCGGTTATCTGCGAGTCGTGCCACACTGACGCGGGCACTTCATCGCCCACTTCCCAGTCTCCTAATGGGGACGTGGAATCTTTGATTAGCGGAAATCACACCGTGGCGGATGTCGGACTCGTGTCGCCTGAATTTCGAGTGGTCACTGGCGTTGCCGGACGCTCGGCCTACAACGAGTTCGAACGACTCCATAACGCCCGCGAGGCGCGTATCGATGCGAAGTTTGGGCGCATGGCCAGAGTCGTCAAGTTTTTGACTGATGACCCGCAGTCCATCACCGCTTGGAAAAAGGGGTCTGATGGCGAGATGAAGCTCGCGTCGAGTCTCGAGCAGAGCTTGGCCGATCGGGCGATCCTTCTCCACGATCGACGTGTTCCTAAGTCGAGCGGAAACATCGATCACGTGGTGATAGCTGGGTCAGGAGTCTGGGTCGTAGATGCGAAGAACTACACCGGACTCGTTCGACTGCGAGATGTTGGCAGCTGGCTAAAGGAGGACAACCGACTCTACGTGGGTCGACGTGACTGTACGAAACTCGTGAATGGAATGAGCTGGCAGGTACAAGCCGTCACGAAGGCACTTTCGGGATTGGAGGTGCCTGTGTTTAGTGCGGTCTGCTTCACTGACGCCGAGTGGAAGCTGTTCGCCAAGCCCTTCACACTCAAGGGGGTGTACGTCTCGGGACCAGTTGCGCTCGCTCGCAAGATCTCCGAGACAAGTGCTCTAGGTGTGGAGCAGGTCCGAGAGATTGCGGTTCGCCTTTCAAAAGCACTACCGGCAAAGTAAAGAGTTGCCTGCTTGCGACGCGGGTGGGCGAACCTGTAGGGGACCGCAACTCTGAGTCATCGTACGTCGGAGTGGGGCTGACACGGTTTGATGGCGGGTTAGTTGCATCGCCTAGTTTCAGGTCGCGACGCATCACCAGGCATTAAGCCAGGCATTTGACTAATGGCCACGAAAATTTACCCTTGTTGGACCACGGCGCTGGCCATGTAGGTTCGTGAAGCACCCCGGTACTTCCTTCAAGATCGTGGTGGACAGTTTCTCACGCGTATCGAAGTATCTTGGGCGGTTCAGATTCCGCATCCCCTCCGGTGTGTGGATGGGCACCCAATTCCCACGTAGACCGTAGGTACGATGGCCGGATGTTGGCATATCTCGCGACGAAGTCAGACTTCATCGAAGACGCCCCGGACATTGAGAACCTCGTTCAACGAGACGTGAGCCAGCACCTGGGTCTCAGGGTAAGGAGCGAGTCGCCCGAGTACTCCTCCTGGCACAATTCTCTTGGCAATGCCATGTTCCACGTCGTCAATACGTCGCAGATCCCCGACGATGCGGGGATCGCGATCGAGTACCGAATCAACGGTCGAAGTCTTCGGATTGACTTCCTGATTGCTGGGGTAGATGGTGAAGGTAGGGAGAACCTTGTCATCGTCGAACTCAAGCAGTGGACCCTGGTCCAGCCGTCAGAACTAGGTGACTGCGTTCGCACTGCAGTGGGGAGGGGCATTCGTGACGTCCTCCACCCCTCATTTCAGTCGTATTCCTACGCACGCCAGCTCCTTGACTTCTACGAGGTGATCGACCTTGAGTCGATTGGGGTTCATCCTTGCGCCTATATCCACAACTGTGACAACTCGTCAGTACTCGTCGATGCCGGACCGCCTTACTATGTGTCGCGCGCGCCAGTCTTCCTACGGGGCCAGCATCGTGAACTGCGCCAACACATTGCTACGCGCGTGGTGACGGGTCCCGGAGTCGACCTGCTACGGCGCGTCGACGAGAGCAGAATCCGGCCGGCGAAGCAACTCGTGGAGGCCCTTGGTTCGATGCTCGACGGAAACGAGGAGTTCGTCCTCGTGGACGAGCAAAAGCTCGTGCTGGAGCGAGTCATCGACGTGGAGAGGAAGACCTCTGCCGGCGAGAAGGCAGTCGTGATCGTAAGAGGGGGCCCAGGTACAGGTAAGTCCCTCATCGCGGTGAATGGTCTCGTGCGTTTCTCCGAGATGCAGCGAAGTGTTAGATACGTGTCGAAGAATGCCGCCCCACGGCGCGTGTACGAAGTGAAGTTGAAAGGTAGGAGACAGAACGCTGAGATCCGCGAGATGTTCGTTAGCTCTGACGCCTTCCGTGATGTGGCAGAGGAGTCCTACGACGTTCTGCTCATTGACGAGGCGCACCGTCTGACGGAGAAGGGTGGGCTCTACGGGAACCTAGGCGATCATCAGGTGGCCGAACTCATCAGCTGCGCTCGGGTGAGTGTCTTCTTCGTCGACGAGGACCAGAAGGTGACCTGGCGGGATGTTGGTGATGTCGCGGAGATCGAGCGATGGGCGGAGCAATACGGTGCATCGACCCATTCCATGTATCTGGTGGCTCAGTTCCGGTGTGCGGGATCGGACGCGTACCTTGAGTGGCTCGGCGAAGTTCTCAGACTCTCAGGCGACGAACCGTCAACTCTCCATCCATCGGATTTCGAGGTCCGAGTCATCGATAGCCCGTCTGAGCTTCGCGAGTTAATCTTCGAGCGGAACCGGGAGCGGAACAGGGCGAGACTCGTCGCGGGCTACTGCTGGGACTGGGTGAGTAAGTCCAATCCACAGAAGAAGGACATCGTGTTCGAGGGGACCGACTTCGCCATGAGATGGAATCTGACCTCTGACGGGTCGACCTGGATGATCGCGCCGAACTCCGTCCATGAAGTGGGCTGCATTCATACCAGCCAGGGACTCGAGTGCGACTACATCGGAGTCATCATCGGACCAGACCTGCTGGCGCGGGAAGGTCGCTTGGTGGGCGATCCCTTCGCACGAGCTCGTACGGATCAGTCGCTCAAAGGATTCAAGAAGGCCTTCAAGAGCGAGCCCGAAGCTGCGTACGCTCGTGCCGATCGGCTGATTCGAAACACCTACATGACGCTGATGTCGAGAGGCATGAGAGGCTGCTACATCTACTGCACCGACCAGGAGACCCAGGACTACTTCCGTGCTCACATCGGCAATCAGGCCTCCGAGCCACGCACAGGGAAGGAGTGATCGGGTGGACGTCTTCGACGACCTGCGAGATGAGGTGAGGTGAGGAGATTCGCGGAAGCCCGCAACTGGCTCTAGTACCACATCCTCAAGAACCTCGCAATGGCATTCGTGGGAGAAGCTGGCGAACTGGCCGCGGAGTTCCAGTGGCTGACCCCGAGGAGTCTTTCGTCAGCCCGAGTGATGAAGTGGCATGGGTGGCGGTGCAATGCGAGATGGCAGACGTGCTTATCTACCTTCTGCGGCTCAGCGACGTCCTATCGGTGGACCTCGAGTCGGCCGTCAGGGCGAAACTCGCCGTGAATGAAGGACTGGGGCTTGTCGGCCACGGGGACTCCTTTCGGTCGAGGGGTCTCCTCGACGTTAGGTGTCCATCAAACCGTGGCAACCCCACTTTGCCACGGTCTACGATCGAGTCGCGACACCCACGCGACACCAACTGGTGCCGAAATGTGGTGATCGGAGGCGAATAGTGGCAAGTAGTAGCGCGGTGCTATCGCTCGTATTCCCTGGTCCGATCAGGGCCAAGGGAAGTGGAGCGGGCGACGAGAATCGAACTCGCGTTCTCAGCTTGGGAAGGAATGCGGCGTTCCCGCAAGCTTGGCGTCATTTCACTGATCAACGGCCATTTTCGTACCTCGTCGTAGATCGATGACTATCCGTGGGCAGGCTGCGGGCAGGCCGAGACTTACTGCCCCACGTCTCATCGAGGATTGATCGTGCCTGTGGGACGCGGCGAGGAATAAATCTGCGTCGACAGCGTCGCGACGTGCAGTACACGATACCTTGTAGTACATGGTACCGAGCAGGCCGCAGAAGCTCATGTCCCAAATTCGTCGGGGTGCGATTGAGTACTGCGTTCTGGCCCTACTCGAGTCGCGAGACCGCTATGGCCTGGAGATCACGAAGGCGCTGATCGATGCTAATGAACTGGTCACGAGCGAGGGCACGATCTACCCACTCCTGACTCGACTCCGCAATGAGGAACTCGTCGACACCTACATTCAGGAGTCGTCAGAGGGCCCACCTCGTCGCTACTACCGCTTGACACCCGCGGGCCATACGGCGCTTGGCGTCTTTCGCGAGCAATGGGCGCGGTTCCGGGACTCCGTTGACGACGTGCTGAGAGGAGGAAGGCCGTGACGAATGAAGAGACGGGCGCGGGCGCGACCCAGCGGTATCTTCAGCAATTGCGGTATGAGCTGCGCTACGCGCGCAAGGGTGATCGGGAGGACTATCTCGCCCAGATCGGCGAGCACCTTCAGGAGAGTCAGGATGTTCACGACTCTCCATCCACCGAAACACTCGCCGGTCTGAAGAGTCGGATCGGTTCTCCCCGCGAACTCGCTAAGGAGTTCTACGCTGCAGAGAAGACCAGACTCACTTCTG
Source organism: Acidimicrobiaceae bacterium (assembly GCA_027355725.1). Classification (GTDB taxonomy): domain Bacteria; phylum Actinomycetota; class Acidimicrobiia; order Acidimicrobiales; family RAAP-2; genus RAAP-2. Next base: position 3,432 of record DAIEHI010000159.1, on the reverse strand, counting down.
CCCAGCGCGGCCGTCTATGGATCCGTCGCTGGTGGATCTCCCTACTCCTTGGCGTGGTCGTCGTTGCATCAGTCTCCGTCATCAGGTGGGCGGCCACGTACCAACCTCTCAGCCTCCAGCTTGCGGGCTCATATCAGGACTCCGTGGTGGCATTGAGTGGCAAGGCGCCGCTGAAGTTGAGTGAGGGTACCTCTCAGCCGGTGACCTGGAGACTGACAGTCGGTCACTACCGAATGTCGATTCTGTTCGCCGCAACCAACACTAACGAGTTGGGGGTGTCCATTTCTCCTCCGCCGTACGTTTCGGGGATTCCCAATCCTGCTACTTGGCGCCTGCAGTCGATCAGGTCGCTGAAGGAGACGCCCTTTCATTCGGCGTCTGTCAGTGGACACTGGTATCGCGAAGTGGTCTTCAGCACGACGTACACCTGCGTCCCTTGGCCCAACGGGAATCCAAACGCAACATCGCATGAAACGACCTACATCACTCAACTGCCGGTGACCATGTCGTTCATGGTCTTTCAACATGTCGTGGAACTGCCAGTTCAGCCGTTCTACCTGGAGTTCGTCGGTGACTGCTTCAAGGAGGTGACTCCACCTACCTCCGGCGCTAGTTGAATAAGGAGTCCTTGGAGCGGGTGACGAGAATTGAATTCGCACCTTCAACTTGGGAAGGAACCTGTTTGTGCCTTCAGGTCAACCCTACTTACTTGGTCAATGGCCAGAAATCCTGCTCAAGCGAACTCTGGGAGTATCCGCGGGCAGGCTTCGGGCAGGTGCGTAAGTACTGTTTCTTCGCGCAGATCCCCCCGCGCCAGAGATTGTCAGACGTGATTGCCATGCTGTCCCAGAAGCGTGACTTCTATCTCGGGCGTTCGAATCACGTAGTTGACGTGAGCCTGACCCTCGCGGCGACTGAGGCGGATCGTTGCCCTTGCGAGATAGTCCCCAGGTGGCAGCACGTAGCCCAATTCTGATTTGAAACTCGCCGTGTCGGCGATTGCGTCGATTGATGTGGATTCCCCGGGAGCGAGGGAAAGATGGATACCGACTGCCGTCACGTAGCCACTGAATCCCCCAACTACTTGGCGCGTGACCTGGTCGAGGAACGCGACGACTGCGGGTCCCCGGACGAACTCCATCGACTCACTCGTGGTGTTGACGAGAGTCACGTGTCTCTGCAGTCTGCTGCCTGAGATGAGGTCATCCGAGTCCCACTCGAGCCGCGCGTCGAGTCCTCGCACCGATGGAAGCTCGGGCTGGCTTGAGCCAAGGACACCTCCACCGAGACTCTCTTCTGCGGTGAGCGCTCGACCGAGCGGATAGGGCAGGGCGCCAACGGTGAGCGTGACCGCTGCGCCGAAGCGTTCGTGCAAGTTGCGTGCGAGATCCTCTCGATTGGCCGCGAGGTGCAAGGAGACGTCATCCCACCCCGGTCCATAGCCGCTTACGGTGCCCGCTGGCATGGTGCTCGAGAGCCGGCGGACCTCGTCGAGAACTTGATCGAGATAAGTGGGCGAGAACTGAGCTGCCTCGAAGGCCAGGTCGTCAGGGAAGCGGAGAAGTTCTCGAATCTCGTCCTGGATTTCGCTGGTGTCGGCGCCGCACAGGAGCACCCGGAGTTTGAATGTCCCGTTGGAATCGACGCGCACATTGGCGACCGCGTCCGGACGCTGGGTCATGTACGCGCGAACGGCCTCAATATCCACGCGATGGTCGCTCGACCAGGTCTCGAGGGGGGAGAGATCGGACATCGTGCCTAGTCTCTCAGCGCTTGATCTGTGTTGCTCAATGAGTCGGGCACGGGCACACGGATGGTGTCTTTGCGTGACAGGTCCGGCTGATGCTCAAGAGCGATAGGCGTCGCGACGGTGACGTATCGCAGTCATATTGACCGTCCTTGAAGCCTCGTCAATGAGGTAGAGGACCCTGTAGTCACCACGACGAGCAGAGTAGGCCGGAGCCAATGGCGGGTTGAGGGCCCTGCCGACGCGGTGAGGGTTGTCAAGTAGCGGTCCGACGATGAACGCGTAGATCACGTGCGCGACCTTCTCGGGCAGCCCTTCAGTGAGCGCTACTACGGCAGATCTCGGAATTGTGAGGCTGTACCGATCCTCACTTGGCATCGACACCGCGACCGGCGTTCTTCATCGCGCCGGCGAGCCCATCTTCACCCAGGCTGTCATGACGGCGCAGCTCGTCGAGACCCTGATAGTGGTCGCGCAAGAGTTCCTGATCTGACAGCACCGCAATCGTCTCTTGTAGGGCGTCGAAGTCGTCGGCACCTAGGAGGACCGCCGCCCGGTACCCGTTCTTTGTGATTTCAATGCGCTCGTGAGTGGTGGAGGCTTCGTCCACGAGCCGAGAGAGCTGGGCTCGGGCATCCGCGATGGGCATCGTTGTCATGTACAGAATTATAGCGTGAATCTGTCACCCTGGCTCAGTTCGACCTACTCGGTTCGAAGTCTCGTTCACGCTGGGGGCATTACCTCTGTGGAACTCCGTGTCATTGCGGACGAGCGCTCGAGTCACTGGATGCGAGTGGAAGTCGCGCGACCGACAAGGATCCGTTGAAACGGACAAAGTCAACTCCTCTGCTCAGTCTGGAATCTCGGGCGGACCGTGACTACAGAGTCGACCTCCAATCGGTTGCGCAACAGCGTGCCGATCTCGACGGTGCCCCGAGCTTCATCGTTTTCGGATGTAGTGGGTACTCGCGGATGTTGCACTCTCGCTGCGCGAGAAGAACGAGGGAGAACGGGTACTTCGACGGGTATTAGCCGTCCACGCTGATATCGCAGTGCGAGTTCATGCGGCGACCTTCTTCGTGTATCCGTGCGAGGTCTTCACAAGCGACGACGTTTGCTGCAGTGTGCTGATATCAGAGTCGGTCTTGGGTCGGACTTGGGCAGGACCGCTTGTGAAAGTCCTGGTCGCCTGCGACTCAAGCAAGAGTGAATTGCTCGAGAAGGATGAGTGGAATCTAACCCTTGATGAGGAGTTTTATTGGAGCGGGCGACGGGAATCGAACCCGCGTTCTCAGCTTGGGAAGGAAGTCGTCGAGCGAAGTCCCACCTTCCAAAAGTCCTGGTAAAACTTGATTTCTAGAGTCTAGGCACTCAGTGTGTCTTCTATCGGGCAGGATTCGGGCAGGCCAATGAAGTGAGATCTGTTCAATTTGCTCTCGAATCGACACAATTTCACCTATTGGACAACGACTTCAGAAGATTCTGGCCAGGGAGAAGCGAAGCGGCGTACTGAGTAGTACTCAGACAAATTGCCAGAAGGTACCCCGCCTTTTAGTGAGCCCATCGGCGTGAGAAGTTCGACCTCATCGTTCCGCGGTGCTTGAACCGGACGAAAGACCACCGTTAGAGTCTTTCAACAACGTTGACACAATGCTCACGCGAGACCAATGATGTTCGAGCGTTAT
>DAIEHI010000146.1 GCA_027355725.1 Acidimicrobiaceae bacterium | reverse complement strand
TAGTCGAGGGTGGCCGTTACTCTTCGCAGGTCGTCGTCGCGTCCCGAGGCGAGAAGTTGGGTGAGAATCTCTGACGGTGAGAGTGTTCCCTCGGCTCCCCGAAGGGTGGTCAGGATGGCCTCGGTCCGGGGCACTGTTGCGATTTCACCACCTCTGGTGACGCTGCTACGGAGCGAGGCGAGTTGAGCCTCGTACCCTCGAGCCTCCGCGACGTACTCGGCAATCCTCTGCCTCGTCACGGTGAGCTTGGTCTCGATTGTGGCGATGAGTTGGGACGTGCTCATAGTTTCGTCCATTCACAAACAAAAAACAAAGACTACTTTGCTAATAGATGAGCCGTCAAGTGCTTCGGAGTCGGCTCCTTGAACGATCGGGACCTAGGCTGGGGGTCGATTTTCGCGCGGAACTTTTCGCGGAGCTTCTCGCGGAAGTCCCGGGGGGGGGACTTCCGCGAATTAGGGATGACCAGGACTTCTAATTCAACCAGCGGTGCTAGGCCCTTTGCCATTTGGAACGTAATAGTTTGGAGTCTGGAACGCTCCGTGCGATTCGAATGGAATTGAACGTTCCCGAAGTGTTCGGTCGTCGCGAAAGCTCGTGTTCGAGCTTCGGACATTGCAACTACGCATTGACATGGAGGCGCATGAAGTCTCGACTTGTTGTAGCGATGTCAATGATCATCGCCGTTACTTTCTTTGCGTCCATGGATGTCGCGGGCGCGTCGACGTCGCGATATCTGACGTCGATCTGGTTCTCTTCGCCGGCTAACGGCTACGGCGCCGTGATCCAAACGATCACTTCGGCTAGCGGTTCGTCCTTGGCTTGCACTGACTACGTCGGACTCACGAGCGACGGTGGTCGTCGCTTTCGGAACTTCACAAGGATTGGCACTTGGAACTGCGCGCACGCTGGAGGCGCCACCGCTCTCACCTTCGATGGCGCTGGCGATGGCTTCTTCTACGGCCCCAATCTCTACGAGAGCCATGACGCCGGCACCACATGGTCGCGCGTGCGAACCAGTGGCCGAGTGGTGGACATCTCGACCATTGGGCGTTCCGTGTGGATGATCGAGGCGCTGTGCACGCCACAAGAAGTTGCGCGCAATGCAATGTGCCCACTGAAGATGCAGCAGTCCTCTGACGGAGGGCGCAACTGGTCTGGTCCGGCTACCTTGCCTGGAACTACTTTGGCATTCCCGGCCGCGGGGGCTGCGCCCGCCGCGGGTCAAACAATCCTCACTCGCCTCGACCAACGGCGTGGCGTGTACTCGATTGCGCCGTGGGTCACCGGTTCCGTGAGGAGTGGTCGAGTCCAAACCTGGGTGACCGATAACGCCGGACGTTCATGGGTGCGGCGCGACATCACTTGTGACATCCCGACGATGAGCGAAATGCTGGCGATATCACCGTCGGACGTCTGGACGGCGGTTTGCGCAGGCGAGCCGAGTACAGGCAGCCAAGAAAAGTCGGTCGTGCGCTCTACGAACCAAGGGCGAACGTGGAGATTCGTGACTGGGTGCTCCACCTCGCAGCAATCATGCGGTGGCCTACTTAGCGTTGGCTATCTCGGTGTCGTGAGTGCACCCAGCACTGCACTCCTCGTCGAGTCAGGCATGAGAAGTCCGCTTCGCGTCAGTCGCAACGGGGGACGGACGTGGACGTCGATCAACGGGGCAGTGTCGGATTCGGGTGATGGAGTGGTGAGCATTCAGTTCTTCGGTCCTCGTCAAGGCTTGGGGTTGACGTCGTCGTCTAATCTGATCGTCCACACTGCCGACGGCGGAGTCCATTGGCAAACGTATCGAGCTCGTGTCGGGTGAGTCGCCCTCGTCATCTCGACGTGGTGGCGCTTCAGTTCTCAACGCCGTCGGCGCATAGGCTGAGAGACGACTTTCGCGCGGAACTATCCGCGGAAGGTCACGCGGAAGTCCCGCTCCCGTAGCTCAGGGGATAGAGCATCGGTTTCCTAAACCGAATACGTGTATCTGAACATCCCTCCCAGAAACCCATAAAAGGCAAGGGAGTACTGGGAAAGTGCCTATTTCTAAGGGCTGTGAGATT
>DAIEHI010000142.1 GCA_027355725.1 Acidimicrobiaceae bacterium | reverse complement strand
TGGTCTGAGCGAGGACCTACACGAAGCAGCACAATTCCTCGAAGAAGCAGGGTTTCCTGCAGTGTCCAGGGCAATCGTCGGCTTCTGCATGGGCGGATCGGTCTCGTTCTACGCCTGCACCCTGGGCATTGTTGGGGCGGGTGCGAGTTTCTACGGTGGTGGCGTCGCAACCGGTCGATTCGGTCTTGCCCCACTGCTCGAGTTGGCCCCGCACCTCACGTCAGCGTGGATCGGCCTGTACGGCGACCTCGACAAGGGCATTCCCGTCGATCAGGTCGAAGAACTGCGTACCGCCGTCGCCGCCACGGGTCAAGTCACAGAACTAATCCGCTACCCCGACGCGGACCACGGCTTTCATTGTGACGGAAGGCCTGCCGTCTTTAACGCCAGCGCGGCTGCGGACGCGTATCAGCGCACGCTCAAATTCTTCGAGCAAAATCTCATCTCGAAGTAATCAGCTTCGAGGCACGTCCTTCCATGCCACGTCCTTGTCGTTTCGTGGTTCGCCAGGTAGTCCAAGAACCCGCTCGCCGATGATGTTGCGCATGACCTCGCTTGTGCCGCCCTCGATGGAATTGGCTCTCATGCGGATGAACGCCTTTCTCATGTCGCCACCGGTCATCGCGGACTCGCTCGGACGGATTTGGGGATACGACGAGCCGTAGAGCATCCCTTCGGCGCCCATCAAGTTCACGCACAATTCACTGGTGCGTTGGTTCTCCTCTGCGAATGCGAGTTTCGCGACGGAACCCTCAGGTCCCGGCGTGCCGGCTTTTCTCAGGTCGCTCGCGCGCCAGTTAGTCAATCGACCAACTTCGTTGCGCACCCACGCCTGCATCAGATCTGAGCGAACTGCCATGGCGTGTGCGTCGCTTCGAGTGCTCCAGCGTTCTTTCCAAATCTTGAGGGCCTCGCCAATGAGACCCGACCCTCGCGCGGGCACCGTGCCACCAATCGACACTCGCTCATTCATCAACGTGGTGATGGACACGGACCATCCTTCGCCGACTCCACCCAGGCGTGCGGAGTCGGGGACGCGCACCTCATTGAAGAAGCATTCGTTGAACTCCGCCTCACCCGTTGCTTGGAAGAGCGGACGCACGTCAACACCCGTCGCGTGCATGTCAACAAGGAACGCCGTGATGCCCTTGTGCTTGGCGACATCGGGGTTCGTGCGGGCAATAAGCAGTCCAAAGGCCGCTTGATGCGCGAGAGTCGTCCAAACCTTTTGTCCCGTGATGATCCATTCATCGCCGTCTCGAATCGCCCGAGTGGCGAGGGTGGCGACGTCGGAACCCGCACCCGGCTCTGAAAACAACTGGCACCAGATCTCCTCGCCCGTGAAGAGAGGTCGTAGATAACGTTGCTGCTGCTCGCGCGTTCCGTGGGCCACGATCGTCGGAGCGCACATGCCGTAGCCAATGACGTTACGTCCCGCCGCTGAGGGGGCTCCTAGGCGCGACAGACTGCGCAGCACGTAAAGTTGCTCCGCTGGTGACGCGCCGAGGCCCCCCATGCCCACAGGAAAATGTGCCCACGCGAGACCTCGATCAAACTGTGCACCGAGAAACGTCACCGGGTCAGTACTCGCGGGTGGGAATTCGTCTACCAACCCTCGAATCAGTTTGTCTATCTGCGCTTCGCTCGTCGCCACACCCACTCCTTTGCCCAAACCTCTCAGTTTTCAAATACTAGGCAGTCGTAATCGATGGCAGAAACCTCCGCTTTCGATTAGAAAGTAACGATGCCCACACCTCGAATCCTCGCCACGTCAGGAGGCTTCATCGCTGGCCCCGTTCAGCAAAGCGTTCGGGTGAGTTCAATGATGCTCGACGCACTCGCAATGACCAAAAAGACACGTCCGCGAGTCTGTCTCGTGCTCACCGCGGCCGGGGACCCAGACGACTACTACGCACGCTGTTACGAGGCCTTTAACGTAGCCGGTTGTGACGTCACGGAACTGCGCTTGTTCCCCCAGCCTTCGAGTGAGCCAGAGGAGCGACTCACCGGCGCCGACCTGGTCTGGGTGGGCGGAGGCTCGGTGGCCAATCTCTTGGCGCTGTGGCGACTGCACGGAGTGGACCATGCCATGCGCGCTGCCTGGGAACATGGCGTCATCCTCGCTGGTGTCTCAGCCGGCAGTATCTGTTGGCACGCGGGCGGAACGACTGATTCCTTCGGACCTATGCTGCAACCGGTCACGAACGGCCTCGGCTTCTTGCCCTACGCCAATGGGGTTCATTACGATTCTGAAGCTCAACGACGACCACTGCTGCACCAGTTGGTGAGTGACGGGACGCTTCCTCCCCTCGCGTACGCGACAGATGACCGGGTCGGCATCTGGTACGAGGGCACTGAGCCCATGGCGGTCGTCGCCGACATGGCGGTCTCGGCGAGCGAGGGACCAGCCGCCTACCGCATTGAACTCGTGGGTGGCGACATCGTCGAGTGGCGACTCGGAGTGGGAACCACCTTCTCCTAACGCGACGCGGTCATCTCAGGACTCGGCAACGCCGCACGAATTGATTCGCTTCGCGCGTTCAGTTCACTCGCGCGCTCCAACGCATCACTCGATCCACACGTCATGAGCCAGTTCGCGAGCAGGAGATAACCATCTTGGGTGAGCACCGACTCGGGATGGAACTGGACTCCTTCGAGGGGCAGGGTGCGGTGGCGAAACCCCATGACGAGCGTTCCACAGCGAGCCGTCACCTCGAACTCCTCGGACAATGAATCTTCGCTCACCACGAGAGAGTGGTAACGACCCGCCACCAAAGGATTGGGTGCGGTACGAAACACCCCCACCCCATCATGTTCAACCAAGCTGGATCGACCGTGCACCAACTCAGGCGCGGGCACGACGTCAGCGCCAAAGGCCTCGCCGAGGGCTTGGTGGCCGAGACATATCCCAAGCATCGGTACCTCGTGCTCGGCACAGTACTGAATGATCGACACACAATTGCCGGCGCTCGAGGGATACCCCGGACCCGGCGAGACGAGCACACCGTCATACGCACCCTCGGCCACTTCGTGCGCGTCAACCTTGTCGTTTCGACGTACAGTCACCTGCGCGCCTAACTCGGCGAGGTACTGCACGAGGTTGTAGACAAAGGAGTCGTAGTTGTCGACGACGAGAACTTTGGGGCCTGCTGTCATGCAAGCATCCTAGGGTGTTCGTTCGCAGTTACTAACCTTGTTTGATGGACACTCGTGACCCTCAAGGGTTCCTCGCCCTCGTAGAAGGTGGGTACAACGTCATCCCCTTGTACGTGACGTTGCAGCTCGACCGCGAGACACCGGTCTCGTTGTACCAACGCTTCAGCCCAGGGCGCGCGATCTTCCTTCTCGAAAGTGCTGCACTCGGTGAGAACACCGGTCGTTACTCATTCATTGGTCTCGACCGACTCTGGCGCGTTAGAACCGATGACTCTATGACCGTCATCGATGCTGGCCAGCGCCAAAGCGTGAGCGACGGACCACTCGAGACCGTTCGAGCTTTGCTTGGGCGCTATCGTCCCTACTCGCCACCCGAGTTGCCGGGGTTCCTTGGTGGCGCCATTGGCTACGTCACCTACGACTACGTGCGGCGCCTCGAGAGACTCCCACGCGAAGACGTTGAGGGCATGTGGCCCGACGTTGACTTCTCCTTCCCCGGAGCGCTACTGATCTGTGACCACCTGCGCCACTCCACGACGGTCGTCGTCAACGCTTTCATCACCAATGAGGATCCAACCGTGACCCAGCGCAACGCGATCTCGCGCTTGGACGAAATCGTCGAGGTACTCTTCGCGCCCCCTCCCGCCACCGATCCCGAGACCGAGCGCCTCGTCGCTACGGCGCCCGCCCAGCGCGGGTCAATCGACATCCGCTCGATCGCCGCGGGGCTTTCAAACTTCACGCGCGACGACTACGCGAAGGTCGTGAAGAAAGCTCGCGAGTACATCTATGAAGGTGACATCTTCCAAGTGGTGCCGAGCCAACAGTTTCGCCGACCGACGAACGTCGATCCACTCACGCTGTATCGCGTCCTTCGCTCACTCAACCCCTCGCCCTACATGTACCTGCTCGACAATGGCGACAGCCAGATTGTCGGTGCCTCACCCGAGATGCTCGTGCGCGTCCACGACGGACTCGTCAGCACCCGTCCAATCGCTGGCACGCGTCCGCGCGGAGCCAGCGAGGCTGAGGACGCAGCACTTGAGAACGAGATCCTCAATGATGTAAAAGAGATCGCCGAGCACGTCATGCTCGTCGATCTGGGTCGCAACGACATTGGCCGTGTGGCTACGCCTGGGAGCGTGCGCGTTGAGAGTCTCGCCCACGTGGAGCGCTTCTCGCACCTTATGCACCTCGTGTCGCAAGTGACCGGAAGGCTCGCCGACGGCCTCGACGCCTTCGACGCTTTCAATGCCCTCTTTCCCGCGGGAACGCTGAGTGGCGCGCCCAAGGTGCGAGCCATGGAACTGATTGATGAGTTCGAACCTGTGCACCGTGGACCCTACGGAGGCGCGGTGGGCTATTTCACACTCAACGGTGACGCCGACTTCGCCATCACGATTCGCACTCTTTCAATTCGAAACGGTTTCGCCACGGTTCAAGCGGGCGGAGGCATCGTCGCCGATAGCCAACCCGACTTTGAATACCAAGAGTGCATAAACAAAGCATCGGCGCCGTTGTTAGCCCTAGAGATCGTCGATCCCCACCGCGAATCGGCAGATTCGCACGCCTGAGCTCTCAACTGGACTCCTCGCCAGTCAAGACCAGTTTGTTGCCAGTAAGGTGACCTTCAATGATGAAGGATGACGACTCGTCGCTGGACCTCAATTTCGCAGCGGCGACACTGCGCGCGAATAGCGGTGACGTACAACTCCTCTTAAAGGCCCTCTGTGACGATCTCTCACTGGCGCTAGGCACACGCTTGAACATCGAGCACGTGTCGAGTCGGCTTCGAAAGTCGAGCGCGATCGCTTCGGTGCATATCTCAATGGCCAACGATGTCTTCGAAGCCGCTCTCGATGGTGCCACGCTCCGTTGCAGCATTGGTCACGTCTCTGGGGGCATTCGTATTCGAAACGAGAATGTCACGATGGACGAATGGATTGCTCGACTCCTTGGCGCCTTGAAGGAAGAAGCGGCCCACAGTGACGCCGCGCGTCAAGCCCTTGAACGAATTGTTATCGGAGGAACCACGTGAGTGATGAATCAAATGAGTTGGCACGAACAACCGGGCACCGACTGGAGGAGCTCGAGAAGGGCCTGTTCACGTCGGACCTTTCGGTGAATGAATTCTTGCTCATCAAAGAAGTTGGCTATCACCCATTGGGTTTCGTCATGGGATCCTCGATCTATCACACCGGCATCCAGACAAGGAAGTGGGGGCAGAGCCAAGAACTGACCAAACTCACCGAGGCGATGTACAACGCGCGAGAGCTCGCGATGACGAGGATGGAAGACGAAGCCGCGCAACTGGGTGCTGACGGCGTGGTCGGCGTGCGCTTAGACGTGAACTACTACGAATGGGGCAAGGACGCGGCCGAGTTCATTGCTGTAGGCACAGCGGTGAAGGCCGAAGACGGTGTCTCACGATTGAACAAACTTGGCAAGCCATTCACGTCGGACCTCTCGGGTCAGGACTTCTGGACCCTCCTGCAAACCGGCTACGCCCCCCAGGGTTTGGTCATGGGAACGTGCGTGTACCACATCGCGCACCGAGGTCTAGCTCAAGCCATCCAGAGCACCGGTCAGAATTTGGAGCTCCCTAATTTCACCCAAGCGCTCTATGAGGCGCGCGAATTGGCCATGACCAGGATGCAAGATGAAGCCACTCAACTTGGCGCAAGCGGCATCGTCGGTGTGCGCCTCGAAGAGAAGACCCACCAGTGGGGCTCACATACGATTGAGTTCCTCTCACTCGGCACCGCTGTGACTAAGACATCTAACGACGTCACGCTCGCCAAGCCCATCACCATCATCTCGCTCGACAACTGATGACGACCGTGTCGACTGAAGTCCACCCACCAGGCGAGTCGGGGTCCTTCTCTTCTGGTCTCAGCGTCGCAGACTTCGCGGCGTGTCTCGACATGGGTCTCGAGCCCGTCGGGCTCGCACAGGGCTACTGCGTCATGCAAAGCCAGCAGGGTCTTTCGCCGATGCAGGTGGGCTTTGGCATGTCTCCCTATCAGCCCGCGCCTAATGACTACGTTGAGAACTACCACTGTCCCCACGGCATTGTCTCGACAGAACATCGGATGTGGGGGCAGAACTACCAACAAGCATGGATCGAACGTACGTGGCGACAGGGATTTTCAAGCGCGTACAAACGCATGCTGGACGAGGCAACGAGGATGGGTGCTCATGGGGTGATCGGTGTCGTTGACAACGTCACACCCCTCGCCCAAGAGGGGATTGTCGAATTTCGCATACTCGGTACCGCCGTGCGTGTGAGCGGTCACTCGTCGAACGCTGCGCCCTGGACCACGTATCTCGCCGGACAGCGGCTCGCCAAGAGCTTCGAAGCGGGATTCGCACCTCTCAACATCGTCACCGCCATCTCCTCAGTAAGGGTCTGGGCATCATGTATCACCCAGTACGTCATGGAGGGTACGGGTGCGATGTTGTACGGCCAGAGCAACGATTCCATTGAAATCGAGCAGATCGTGAGCGCGCGAGCGGCCGCGCGTGAACTGTTGCGTCAGTCAGTCAAAGCCCAACTTCACGGCGATCAGCTTCACAGCGTCGAGTTGGTGTTGCGAGAACACGAGTTCGGCCACGGTGACCTGGAGATCCAACCCGTGCTTCGCGGAAATCGCGTACGTCGATACAAGGACTTTGATGCGTTCACGACGCCCCGGCCAACGGTGCGCCTCACGTGAGCACTCCGACACCTGCAACTAACGGAACCACCCTCAAATCTGACGTTCGTCGTGCGATGGCGTCACTGGAGAGTGCATCCGCTTCGGCCACTACCACCACTTCGGACCTCTCGATTGACGAGGAGCTAAATCTGCACTCCGTTGGCTGGCAACCCGTTGACCTGGTGAGTGGTGTTTCGGTGTTCTCCGTATCGATGGGTATATGGAACTGGGGCCAGGGCGAGATCACGGGGGCCACCAAGGCTCACGAGAATGCCTTTAGCCACGCAATCGAGCGCCTGCAGCGTGACGCAGTGCGGGCGGGAGGTCACGGTGTGGTTGGCGTTCATATCGAGCGCAGCGTACACCGTTCGCACGTCGAGGTCTCGCTGGTAGGTACGGCTGTTCGCCCAATCGACGCTGTCCCAATCGGGCCGGACAAGATCTTCACCTCGGACCTCTCGGGTCGTGATTTCTCCCTACTCATCGCGGCGGGATGGCAGCCCTTGGGTCTGGCGCACGGGTCGAGTTTCGTCTATGCACCGCGTCGACAGATCAGCACTGTGCTCGCTCAGCAGTCCCAGAACATTGAGCTCACCAACTACACCAACGCGATGTACGTCGCTCGAGAAACCGCCATGGAGCGGCTGCAAACAACCGCTTTGGCGCTTGCGGGCACGGGCGTTGTTCAAGTACAAGTCGTTGAGGGGCCCATGTCCTTTGCTTCGCACGCGATAAGTTTCGCCACGTGGGGCACGGTCGTGCGCCTGAGGGGAGACGCCCACAGAAGAATGGACCCCCAAATGGTGCTGCCGATGAACGACCTTCACGTTGCTTTTGAGGCGGCGACATTGCAGTGAACGCTGCGAGATATTGCCCCTCTCCTTGTTCAACCGCATTCTTTTGACAAAACATCCCTGCGCGTGACTGAACGTATGCTGGCCTTAGACATGATTGTGACCGGGAGGTGTCATCATGACCGAACCAACTGCATACGAGCAATGGCGCCGTATGTACGAGGCATCATCGCTGCGAGATCGCCCATTCACAACGATGTCGGGCGTGGAGCTCGAAGGGGTCTACGGTCCGGCCGACGGAGAATTCCCTGGGCAGTTCCCTTATTCGCGCGGCGTTCACGCCGCTATGTACCGTTCACGCCTTTGGACGATGCGCATGTTCGCCGGGTTCGGGACCGCGGTTGATACGAACAACCGATTCAAGGAGATAATCGACTCTGGTGGCACCGGACTCTCGACGGCCTTTGACATGCCGACCCTGCTCGGACTCGACTCTGATGACCCGATGGCTCTTGGCGAGGTCGGACGCTGCGGGGTTGCCATTGATTCCCTGGCCGACATGCGGGACCTCTTTGCGGGCATCGACCTCAGCGCCATCACCACCTCCATGACAATCAACTCACCCGCAGCGGTGATGCTGGCGCTCTTTATTGCTCAGGCCGAGGAATCAGGAGTCGAGCGAAAGGCGCTCGGTGGCACCCTGCAGAACGACATTCTCAAGGAGTACCAAGCCCAGAAAGAATTCGTCTTTCCTCCACGACAATCACTGCGCCTGGTTCGCGACACCATGGCCTTCACTGCCGAGCAGATGCCCCTCTGGAACTCCATTTCAGTATCGGGCTACCACATTCGAGAAGCGGGTTCTACCGCCGCCGAGGAACTCGCGTTCACCCTCGCCAACGGATTTGCCTACGTCGAGCTCGCTCGCGACGCTGGAATGGCTGTGGACGCGGTCGCTCCTCGACTCTCATTCTTCTTCAATGCCCACATCGACTTCTTCGAAGAGATTGCGAAGTACCGGGCCGCACGGCGTATCTGGGCGAAGTGGATGCGTGAGCATTACGGGGCGCGTGATGAGCGTTCGTGGCAATTGAGGTTCCACACGCAAACAGCAGGTGTCTCGCTCACGGCTCAGCAACCAGAGGTCAACATTGCCCGCACGGCCATCGAAGCGCTCGCCGGCGTGCTCGGCGGTACCCAATCACTTCACACCAATGCCCTCGATGAGGCGTTGGCCCTCCCCTCGAAGAAGGCTGCGCGCATCGCGCTTCGCACCCAGCAGGTCATTGCTCACGAAACCAATGTGGCCAACGTGGCGGACCCGCTGGGCGGATCATGGTTCATTGAAGAACTGACTGACGAGATGGAGCGTCAGGCCGAGGAGATCTTCGCCCAGATCACTGAGATGGGTGCCGGATCCATGCTCGAAGGGTGCATCAAGGGAATTGAGGACAATTGGTTCCAGAGTCGGATCGCGGAGTCCGCCTACCGACTCGAGCGATCGTTCAACGACGGTCAGAGAATCGTCGTCAGCGTGAACGACTTCGAGGAGGGCAACGAGGATGAGGATTTGACGATTCTGCGCATCACCAACGAAGACGAGCAAAAACAGCGTCTTCGACTCGGCGAAGTTCGACAGCATCGAGATGACGAGAAGGTACGCGCAGCACTCGAGGGACTCAAGCGAGTGGCGTCTGATCCGGATGCGAATATCATGCCCGCACTGATTGAAGCCGCCAAGGCCTACGCGACCGTCGGTGAGATGATGTCCACCATGGCCGACGTGTTCGGTCGACACGTTGAGGTACCGTTCCTATGAGCGTGAGAGTACTTGTTGCCAAAGTCGGACTGGATGGACACGACCGGGGCATAAAGGTCGTTGCCCGGATCTTGCGCGATGCGGGGATGGAGGTGATCTACACCGGACTCTTTCAGACGCCAGCGAGTGTCGCCATCGCAGCGATCCAAGAAGACGTCGATGTCGTGGGCCTTTCACTCCTCTCGGGAGCGCACATGACACTTGCGCCACTCGTTGTCGAGGAGTTGCGCCAACGTGGCTCGGAGGTTCCCGTCGTCGTTGGCGGTATCGTGCCCGCGAACGACCTCGACGAGCTTCGCACGAAGGGTGTTGCGGCGGTCTTTGGTCCAGGTTCGAGCGACGAGGAGATCATCTCAACCATCACATCGATTGTTGCGCACTCGCTGTAGGTGAGACCAGCGAATGAACCGACCTCGCTACGCCGCTCGCGACAACTAGCCTTCTAGGGTGTTCGAACGCTGGATTCGTGCGGTCATACGATGGCGACGCATTGTCTTCATTGGTTGGTTCCTCATCGCCGTGGTCGGCGCACTGGCTGCAGTACAACTCCCCAGTCTTCTCACGACCTCACTGAGCGTTCCCGGGACGAGTTCCGCACAAGCCGACACCATTCTCATTCACGATTTCCATGAAAACGTTGAGGGAACCTTCACCGTTGTTCAGCCGCTCACCAACGGCTCCTCCGCACAGGTAGCGTCACTGGAATCGCGCATCAAACGCGCCGTATCTGCCCTGCCAACCGCGAACGTAAGCCAAGAGCGCGCCTTTGCCGGCGTGCTCTATGTCAACGTCAGCACCACAATGAATCTGGCCCGCGCCGCGAACTCCACAGAGACACTGCGTTCCGCCCTTCGTCACGAGGGACTCGATCACGCACTCGTCACCGGACCACCCGCTCTCCAACATGACATCACCCCCGTGCTGTCCTCAGACCTTCATCGAGGCGAACTGCTCGCGGGCGTCCTGGCGATGCTCCTGCTCATCGCCGTGCTCGGTGTCTGTTGGGCTGTGCTGGTGCCGTTTCTCGTGGCGGGCGTCACCACCGCCGCCACCTTGGCGGTGGTTGATCTGCTCGCGCATCACTTTGTCATGG
Source organism: Acidimicrobiaceae bacterium (assembly GCA_027355725.1). Classification (GTDB taxonomy): domain Bacteria; phylum Actinomycetota; class Acidimicrobiia; order Acidimicrobiales; family RAAP-2; genus RAAP-2. Next base: position 13,123 of record DAIEHI010000142.1, on the reverse strand, counting down.
TGCTCTACGTGCCCAACGTGATCGAACTCATTGGGCTCGCGCTCGCCATTGACTACTCGCTTCTCATCGTCCACCGTTTTCGCTCTGAAATCAACGAGGGCGAATCCAGCGTTGAAGACGCAATCGTTCGTACCATGCAACGTGCTGGGCGTACCGTGATCCTGTCGGGATTCGCGGTCGCTATCGGACTGACCACCCTGTTCATCGTTCCGGTGCCGTTGGTGCGATCCCTAGGGGCCGCCGGACTGGTAGTGCCCTTTTTTGCCATCGTGTGCGCCCTAACGCTTCAACCCGCACTCCTTCGGGTGCTCGGAGAACGTGGTGTCGCTCCGGTAGGACTCAGAGGTCTCATGGCGCGCCGCGAGATCTCCACGAGCGCATGGGCTCGTGTCGCACGAACAGTGACGTCTCGTCCGCGAACGTTGTTGTTGTGCGCAGTCGTACTTCTCGTCGCACCATTGGTGTCGGTGGCCGGACTGACATTGACACCAGGGTCCACCACCGCTATCCCCCAGGGCATCGAGGCCGCTCGCGCCCTCAACATTGTCGCTACACGAAGCGGGCCTGGCGTGATCACTCCCCTGCAGGTCATCATCGACACCGGACGCGCAGGTGGCGACACGACCAAGAAGGCATCGCTTGCGCGCCTTCACCTAGCGGAAGCGATCCTCACAACGCCTGGCGTCCTCATTGTCGCAATTGGTCATACGATCCCCTTCGAGGACCGCTCACGAAGGTTCGAGCAACTCCTCGTCGTCGCGCGACAAGACTTCGGCAGCCCAAGTTCCCAGCAACTCGTTCACGTGCTTCGCGAGCGCGTTGTACCGAGCGCGACGTTCCCTAAAGGAACCAAGATCTATGTCGGCGGCGCACCAGCCCAAGGTGTTGACTTCCTCGACGCCATCTACGGCAACTTTCCATGGATTGTCCTGTTAGCCCTGGTACTCGCCTATCTCATCTTGCTACGGGCATTCAAGTCACTCGTCTTGCCATTACTCGCGGCGGTGCTGGACCTCATATCGGTTGGCGTCGCGTATGGGTTCCTCGTGTTGGTGTTTCGCTACGGGCTCGGCTCTTCACTTCTCCATACGTACCGAGTCAGCCAGATTGAAGGCTGGGTGCCGGTCTTTCTCTTCGCCATGCTCTTTGGTCTCTCAATGGACTACGAGGTCTTCATTGTGTCTCGTATACGAGAGGCGTGGCTCCAGGGCGCGAACAACGCCGACGCCATCATTGAGGGCCTCACCAACACTGGCGGTGTGGTGACAAGCGCCGCGCTGATCATGATGGCGGCACTGAGCGGACTGGTCTTTGGTCATATCGCCGGTCTCCAAGAGCTCGGCGTCGGCCTCGCCTTGGGCGTCCTGGTCGATGCAACGATCGTGCGTGGTCTGCTGCTCCCTAGCCTCATGACCCTACTCGGACGATGGAATTGGTGGCTACCGGAGCGAGTTGCGCGCCTATTGCACGCAACAGCCTCGCCACTCGAAGACCGAGCGGCGAGGCTGCGCGTGACTGACGAGGAGACTACTTGACGATGCGAATTGAGAAGTGCATCGAAGGTATCTGATAGCCGAGCGCCAAGCCCGGGTAGTCATTTCCGGCGGTCAAGACTGGTGCGAGTCCGAATGGGGTGTTCGCGAATGCCGGTTGACTGGTGTAGAGCATGGGGTGCAGGTCGATGATGTGCGTACCGACACCTCCAGTGGCGAACAGGTGGATCACCAGATAACCATTGGAGTTGAAGCCGCATCCGTAGCCGATATAGCTGTTGTCATAGTCAACCGTCAATGTGTTGTCGAGTTGGGTCCAACCGACACCCTTCAGACTGATCGTGAACTCTTGTCCCTGTTTGAACGTGTAGGTGCCCACGCCAGAGTTGCCCGCGGCGAAGGCACTGGGCGCGCTACTCGCGGTGGCGATACCCTCACTGACCAAGGTGCCGCTCTTGTTGTAGAAGGGCACGATGCTCTCTTTGACGTAGAACGGGACCTCGGCTTCGATCTTGGTACCGCTCATCACGAGGACCATGTGCCATCCACCGAGGCCATCGGGAACGGTCACGGGCATCGTGAAGGCGCCATTCACGGGCGTCGCAGTGCCCAGCGGCGTTGATATCGGCACCCAACATCCTTGACCGGTGACGCTGTTGCAGTCGACTCGGCTCCCACTCTCAGTCGCCCAGACGACTTGATCCGTCCCAGTGGTTGACAGACCCGACACTGAGAGAGTCGTGAGCGTCTTCACAGGCCCACTGCTCTTCGAGAGCTTCGCCGTGGCAGAACTCGCGGGGTCGAGTTGTCCCGGTTGAAGAGTCGTCGGCGACGCTAGCGTCGGCGCGACTGACACGGGCCACGTGATCGATGGGGCCGTAGGGCCGTTGTCCTTTGTGACGTGGAATGCGACCTCTGCCCCATTCATGAACGGGTACGGCGACTGGATGGGGTTCAAGTACAAGAAGGTCAGTGCGTCACCCACCATGAGTTCATGAGTTCCAACCGGACCCGACGCGTAGATGGTCGTCGTTCCAGTTCCACGTGTCCATTCTGAAACAAGCTCTCCAGTGATGTGGTTGTCCCACAGTAACGAAGCACTCGCCTGGAACAGCGCCGAGCCCATGCCGGTGTACGTGACCTTGATTGGCGTACCAATCGGGCCGCTCCTCGGGGTCACGGTGAGGGTACGTGTTATTACGAATGCCCCCTCAGCCTCCTCGACACCATTGATGACCGCGTAGATCTGGTGCGTGCCGCCAAAGTCATTGGGGACCGTCCTCGAGAAGGAGAACTTCCCATTCGCGTCGGTCGTTGCGGTGCCGAGCACCACCGTCACGTTCGAAGTAGAGCGTCCCATGTAATTGACCGTGTTGGGCTCGGGGTCGACCGTCCACGTCGCGTTGACCGTTGCCCAGGTGAGTTGCACGCTCGCATTAGGCGCGAGGCCCGAGCCGGTGACGCTCATTGTTGAGCCCACTGGCCCACCGGCCAGCGGATTGATTGTAAGAACTCCAACGTTAGGACTGAGTGTCGCTGCAGGAGCAACGGGTCCGGGTAGCGGTGCGACACCGGGGATCGTCGGCGGCGTCAGGGCAACAATCGGCGTCGTCGATGTCGTCGTGGCGGCATTGGCACCATTGGTCGCGGCAATCAACGTGAGCGGCAGGACGGCGACGGCCGTCACACGGCCCAGTCGCCTCCAGGTTCGCCCGGTGTTCGTTCTTGTAATCATGACTTCCCCTTTATCTCGTCGCGAACCGATGTCCGCACACTCTCTTGAGCTTCAAAACTGAGAACCCGGATGGATCTCTACTGCCTGCGTCCATCCGGGCTCTCGACTGCATTCACACTTCTGACCAGATCTAGGCGACTGGCACTGCGTTCAGAGTGAGGTTCGAGTTCGCTGAGAAACCCGCTTGACTCCACGTCACGGTCGCACCCTTCACCGCGGGGACCACCACGACCCTCTTGTGGCGGATCACTGTCTTGTTACCGACCTTGGCTCGATACGCCACCACCTTGGTCTTCGCTGGTGAAGCCAGCGACGTGACTTGAATCTTGAAGTTCACGAGCCCCGTCGTTGGGTACCCGGCCGTGTTCCAGCCCGCACTCCAAAACGCAGCCGTGCCGTGGTTGCCGTAGTTCATGACTAACGGCGCCGCGATTCCGGGGATGATGATCTTCGCACTCGCAACATTTGCTGGTGTCAAAGGCGTTCCACCGGTGAGCACGTTCTGACCTGACATTCGAAACACCACGGTCTGTCCAATGAGGAACTGGTTCGTTTGAGCACAGCCCACCGTTGCCTTCAACACTCCAGACCCGCCTGAACCAACAACCGTGTCGACACTCAGTGCCAACGGCAGTGGTGCGGAACCCTGCACTGGTGGTGCCAGCGTCGTCGTAGTCGTGGGAGCGGTCGTGGTAGTTGTCGGCGCCGTTGTTGTCGTCGTGTCAGCTGACGCAACCGCAGCGAACGACACCACCGATCCGAGCACCAGTCCACCCGACGCTACAGCTGAGATAATCCGCTTCATCTAGAAACTCCTTTGGTTGGTTGTTTACTTACTTCTTGATTGTGAGAACACCGGTCAACTTCGCGCTGAATGAGTCGCTCTCCTTGGAGCCTGCGGTCGTTGACTGGATCGAGAACGAACCGGTGAAGTTGAGTGTGCCCGTCGCACCCTTGAACTTGCCCGTACCGCTGACGACCGTTGCGACACCCTTGACGCTCACGCTTGTGGGTGCGGCACTCCCTGCAGCGCAGGCCTGGGTCTTTGGCGAACTGACGATCTTCATCTTGAGTCCGCTCGGACCTGTGAGGGCGCCGGTGCCTGAGAAGGGATCACACGTGCTCGCTGCTGAACCTCCACCGGTGCCGGTCATCGTGTTCGCGCCGTAAGTGCCCGCACCGTGGCCAACCACCGAAGTCGCCTCGACGCCACTGCTGCTCCACAGAAGCGCAATCGTGCCCGAGTACGTGCCTTTAAAGGCCACCCGGACGATCTTCTTGGCGACGTGATTCGCCACCGCGACGTGACTCGAGGGCGCTGGGTGAGACGTGCTTGCGGCGCCTACCGGCGCGACTGTCATGAGGGTCCCGATCAGTCCCACTGCACCGATTGCCATCGCCTTGCGAGCGCCTGACCCCTTATTTTCGATCCTTGGTGACGTACTCAGATTCCTCATAACAGTCCTTCCTTTGCTGAACTTCTTACGAATATCTTAAGAAGGTCAGTGCAGAAATTCCCTTGGAATCACGGGGTCGAAAGTCACTTCGTATGCGACGCAACTCCGTACGCGCTCACGAATTCCTGTGCTCCAGAACCAACGCAGGAGGCCTGCGTCTCGGGTTCACAACACGCGCATCGTGGCGAGTGTCCGCGTGCTACGAATAACGTCTAACGGAAGTGACGTTGCATCTCGGCCAATTCGCGTGCACCGGGACACAGCTTGCTATAGGCAACAGTGTTGAGAGGTTGGTTCGTCGTGTTGTTGAGCTCATGCACGTCGGGCGCCGTTTCATCAACGTACAACAGACCCGTGGCAATCTCTCCACGGCTGCGTCGCTCACGAATGTACTCCTCGACGCTCTGTCGGTCATAGGGATCGTACCCCGACGGTACTGAGCGAAATCGAACCACGCTGCCATCGTGCATCGTGATTTCGGTGGCATCGTTCTCTTCAAGGGACTTGTGGATCTCTTTGCGAATCGGAACAAAGTCCGTCTCGATCTCCTTCACCTCGTGCTCGCGCATGAATCGGTAGCTCTTCGTGGACCCTTCGTGGTCATTGAACGTCACGCACGGAGAAATCACGTCTATGAGCGCTAGGCCCTTGTGTGCTGCAGCCGCCTTCAAGATCGGTACGAGTTGTGCCTTGTCGCCAGAGAATCCCCGCGCGAGGAACGTGGCACCCATGCTCAGTCCGAGCAGGATCGGATCGATCGGGGCCATTGTGTTGGGGTCGCCCTTCTTCAAGCGCGAGCCAATGTCGGCTGACGCAGAAAACTGACCCTTGGTGAGTCCGTACACGCCATTGTTCTCAATGATGTACACCATGTTCACATTGCGACGAATGGCGTGAGCGAGGTGTCCGAGACCGATCGACAGCGAGTCCCCGTCGCCAGAGATTCCAATGTAGGAGAGGTCTCGATTAGCGGCGTTCGCACCTGTGGCAATGGTGACCATTCTTCCGTGCGCCGAATTGAATCCGTGCGCTCCGCGAACGAAGTACGTCGGAGTCTTTGATGAGCAGCCGATACCACTCAACTTCGCAATCGTGTGCGGAGGCATTGAAAGCTCCCAATACGCATGAGTGATCGCTGCCGTGACGGAGTCGTGACCACATCCCGCACAGAGTGTCGATATCGCTCCCTCGTAATCACGGATGGTCAGACCCAGTTCATTCTTTGGCAGTGGCGCCAACGGGATGAGTGGTTTGGCTATTGAGGTCATGATCAACCCTCCAACTGAGTAGTGATGCCATCAACAACTTGAGCCGCGCTGAGCGGGAATCCGCCGTAGGCGAGAACCGACTTCATCCGCTCGATCCCAACACCGGTCTCGATCGAGATCAACGAACGGAGCTGCGCATCGCGATTCTGCTCGACGACGAAACACTGATCGTGCCCCTCGACGAATTCGCGCACGCTGTCGACGAAAGGAAATCCCCTCACCCGCATGAAGTCTGCGACTATACCGAACTCGTCGAGTTGTTCCACCGCTTCTCGCACCGCAAGATCGCAACCACCGAGGGTGATGATGCCCACCGTGGCACCATCTCGGCGTTCGATGACCGGCGCCGGCACGTGGGTGGCGGCGGCGGCGTGCTTCTTCTTCAAGCGGTCGACCACCTCTTGGTACTCATCTGGCTTCTCGGTGTAACGCCCGAACTTGTCGTGACCAGAACCGCGAATGAAATAGGCGCCCTTCGAATCCGAGCCTGGGAGGGTCCTCGGTGTGACGAACTCGGCGTCTTCGTTGGAGTAGCGAAAGAACTCCTTCATCTTCTCTAGGTCCTGGTCGTTCAACACCCGTCCACGGTCCGGGACGTAGTTGTCATCCCACGTCAGCTCGGGTACCACCCAGTCATTCATGCCAATGTCCAAATCGGACAGCATGAAGACAGGTGTCTGAAATCGCTCGGCGATGTCGAAACTCTGCACCGCAAAGTCGAAACACTCGCGCGGATTCGCGGGGAACAACAAGATGTGCTTGGTGTCACCGTGAGACGCGTACGCGCACAACAAGATATCCGCCTGTTGAGTTCGAGTGGGCATGCCAGTGGAGGGACCGGTGCGCTGCACGTCGATGAGCACGGCTGGTATCTCGGTGTAATACGCAAGACCGAGCAATTCGTTCATCAGTGAAATCCCCGGACCCGACGTGGAGGTGAAGGCGCGAGCGCCGCTCCACGAAGCGCCGAGCACGATACCAATGGCGGCAATCTCGTCCTCGGCCTGGATGATGAGGTAGTTGTTCTTGTACGCCAGTTCACCCGGCGCGGGATTCTCAATCGGCTCGCGTCGATACTGCGCACACAGTCGCGTGAAGTTGTCCATCACCGCGGTCGCGGGCGTGATGGGGTACCAACCCGACACGGTTGCACCCGCGTAGAGACAGCCCAATGCCGTTGCGGTGTTGCCATCGATCAGAATCGACTCCTTCGTAGCGTCCATGGGCTCGACGTAGAACGGCAGTGGACACACGAAGTTCTCCTTCGCGTAGTCATAGCCCAGTCGAAGCGCATTCTGATTGGACTCTCGCAACAGCTCGTTTCGAGCGAAGGTCTCTGCGAGGAGGTTCGACACGACGTCCATGTCAATACCCAGTAGTGCCACTATCGCCCCCGCGTACGCAACGTTCTTCATGAGGATGCGTTCGCGAGGTGCCGCAAAGTGCTCGATGCACATCCGAGCGAGGGGCACTCCGAGAAAAGTCACGTCGGATCGTAGTAAGTGATCGTCAAGGGGCCACGACGAATCGAAGAGGACGTACCCTCCCGCCTTCACGTCGGCAATGTCCTCAGCGTAGGTGGCCGAATTCATCGCGACCATGAGGTCGTATTCAAGCGCCCGGGCCGTGTAACCCGTCTTGTTGACTCGAATCTCATACCAAGTGGGGAGCCCTTGGATGTTTGATGGAAACAGGTTCTTACCCGAGACGGGTATGCCCATTCGAAAGATCGCCTGCATCAAGAGGCTGTTCGCGCTCGCCGATCCCGTGCCATTCACGTTGGCCAACTTGATCGAAAAATCGTTCACTCGAACACTGCTTTCGCGTGTCGTATCAATGCTCATGCGTCAACTCCCTACTTCAATCGCGGTCTTGGGTCGCCGTACGGGGATCGTGAGGATGCCCGAGTCCTTCGCGTATGGAATCTGGAGTTCGAATTCCTCCATGTCCCACGCCGCAGTAGGACAACGCTCCGCACAGAGCCCACAGTGCACGCAGACGTTCTCGTCCTTTACCATCACGCGGCCGGTCTGGGGTAGCGGCGAAGACACATAGAGCGGCTGTGTCGCCACGACCGACGGGGCCGACAGTCGGTCTCGCAGGTCGGATTCCTCGCCGTTGTCGGTGATCGTCAAGCACTGAACGGGACAGATGTCGATGCACGCGTCGCACTCAATGCACAGCGGTGCTTTGAAGGTGGTCTGAATATCGCAGTTAAGACAGCGCTGAACTTCGCGAGCAGCCTGCTCTGCGCTGAAGCCGAGTTCGACCTCCAATTCGAGCGACTCAAAACGCTTCGAGAGTTCGATGTGATTCATCTTCTGCCGCGTGGATGGGTTGTAGTCGTTGTGATAACTCCACTCGTTCATCCCCATCTTCGTACTCGTAATGGACATGCCCGCCTTCGGTCGTTCCTCAAGGGACCGGCCCTCGCAGTGCGCATGGATTGACAATGCGGCCTGATGACCGTGCGCCACGGCCCAAATGATGTTCTTCGGCCCGAATGCCGCGTCGCCGCCGAAGAACACGCCCGGCAGCGTCGACTGGAAGGTCGTTTCATCCACGATGGGCATGTCCCACTCACCGAACTGCAGGCCGAGGTCTCGCTCGATCCACGGGAAAGCGTTCTCCTGTCCAATGGCCAAAATCACGTCGTCACAGGGCACCGTCACCGTGTCGAGGACCGTGGAATGCTTGGCCCCTTCGTCCCACTCAAGTACGTCAAACTCCATTCCCACGAGCTTGCCGGCCTCGATGACGAAACGCTTCGGCGCATGATTGACAATGATCTCGACGCCCTCTTCCTCTGCGTCCTCGAGTTCCCAAGGCGAAGCCTTGAAATACTCGCGCGGGCGACGCGCCATGACCTTTATCTCAGTACCGCCAAGACGACGAGAAGAACGACAACAATCCATCGCCGTGTTCCCCACGCCGATGATCAATACGCGCTTGCCAATCTGGCTGACGTGACCAAACGCCACAGATTCAAGCCAGTCAATGCCACTGTGAATGTTGGTGTCACCCTCGTCGTGGCGTCCTGGGAGTTCCAGCCCCTTGGCCCGCGGTGCTCCGACCCCTACAAAGATGGCATCAAAGTTCTCATCGAGGAGTGAGCGAAGGCTGGTAATTGGTGTGTTGTAGCGGATGTCAACGCCCATATCGAGGATGATGCTCGTCTCATCATCGAGGACGGTGGCTGGCAGACGAAACTCAGGAATGTTCGATCGCATCAAACCACCCGGCTTTTCGAATTGCTCGAACATCACAACCTCATAGCCCAGTGGCATGAGGTCATTAGCGACAGTGAGCGCCGATGGACCTGCACCGATGCACGCAACGCGTTTGCCGTTCTTCTCTACGGGAATCTCAGGGAGCCGCTCACTGATGTCACCCTTAAGGTCTGAGGCAACTCGCTTAAGGCGACAGATCGCAACGGGACTTCCGTCCACGCGACCGCGTCGACACGCGGGTTCACATGGTCTGTCACACGTGCGCCCAAGCACTCCGGGAAAGACATTCGACTCCCGGTTCAACATGTAGGCGTCGTCGAAGCGGCCCTGCGCGATGAGCCTTATGTATCCGGGTACATCCGTATGAGCCGGACACGCCCATTGACAATCGACGACCTGGTGGAAGTAGTTCGGATCGCGATCGTTCGTGGGCTCCATCAAACACACTCCTTAAGATTCTCGGACCTGTCGCAACTGCAAGAACAAGGGCTCGTTTTCACGACCTTTTTTCACAGTACTCCCTTTGTTTATAGAAGAAGTCGCGCTGAGAAAGGACTTACGTCACACGAACGCAGCGCAACGTGAGGCCCGGGTCTGCTAAGCGCTGCGTAACGATTGACGCGATCCGAACTCACCCTCTTTAGTAAAGGCGCCGCCTGAAGAGAGCTAAGAACTCACTCATCAGCGAAGCGAGCGACGGTGAACGCAATCGTCGCTGGCACACTTGACGCAAAGACCATGAGCATCACGCTCACGACCAGCAATGAGGTCCCCCTCATGTGATCACGTACGAAGGCGAACTCGATCATCGCAGCGCTGATCACGTAGGCCAGAAATGCCCATTTGAAGACCTTTCGAAAGGTGCGCCATGCAAAGCCCCGAGCTGATCTGAGGGCGACTCCCGCCGCGATCATCAGCACCACCCCTCCGGTCATAAGGGCGATGGCCACGGCGAGCGGAGCGTTGCGTGGCGCGTACGAGGCCATGTAGACGCCACCGATAACGACCAGTAGAAGCGCTCCGCCAGTGAGCCAGCCGACGGGCGGCACCGGACGATAGGTCTGTTGCCAGTTCGAGGAAGCGGGCTCGTGACTCACTGGGTTGCCACTCTGGTCATAATCACGAAGGTTGCAACTTGCATCACGCCCGTCACGCCTGCGGTGTAGATGAACCTGCGCATCAAGCGAGCGATTGTCTCTCCGTTGGGCACCGGCTTATTCATCTCGAAGATCGCCGCGATGTTGGCGGGCTCCAAGACACCGAGGGCGACAACGGCCAAGACACCCACTACGCAGAACGACACAATCAACCACGCGTGGTTCGGACTCGAAGTGCTCAGGTTCCCAAGTTTGCGCGCAATCTGGAACCCCGATGCCAACGTCATGGTTACGACCGTGGGCATGATGATCGCCATCATCGGCATGAACTTCGCCGAGAACTCTGCGCGCGATGGTATTGAAAGACGTCCGAGTATCGGGCCGAGCACGAGGCCAACGAAGAGGTCGATCCCAGTCCACAGCGCTCCACCCACCACATGGCAAAAGACCAGAGCCCATTCCCAGTTGCCAGCAATCGACACAACTATGAAGAGCATGGCAATGGCAACGATCGGAAGTCCACGAAGTGGGATCACCTGAATCTTGGGCCGCGCGACGGGCGTTGCTTCGTCGTGCGCCCCAGTCACGCGAAGACCTTCGGCCATATCATCCCCCCAGATTCAGCCAACGGCCCCGACATTAGTGCACGGCGACGTGATTTTCATACAACTGTCGTGCCAGTCCTTCGTGCGCGGCACTACGTCGATGCGCAAGCGATATCGCTCAACACTCTCGTCACACCAGCGAGCAGTGTCGACGCTGGGGCGTAGGGTGCCATCGCCGACCCCGCTCGGCCGTGGAGGTGCGCACTCAGGGCACCCGCGCTCAGTACGTCGTGCCCCCGAGCTATGGCGCCAGCTATGAGGCCCGCGAGAACGTCGCCTGTCCCCGCTGTGGCAAGTGCGGGCGTACCCGAGTTCACAACACGAAACGTGCCATTCGGATCTCCAAGCACGGTGATAGGCCCCTTCAGCAGCACAACGCAACCACTCTCACGAGCGAGCCCAAGTACGCCCTCGATTCGATTAGCGGGAACAGGTGCTTGGGTCAAACGACTGAATTCACCATCGTGGGGGGTGAGCAGCCACTGCGCTTGATCATGAGGTCGTCGCATGAACAATTCGGGGTGAAGACCATCGGCGTCCAAGACCACCGGCACTCGAGTCTCGTGAAGGCGTGGCTCCAGCCAGTCCAGCGCACCGCCACCCAGCCCCGGTCCCGCAACAATCACCTTGGAGCGTGAATCGACGATTGGACCAGTGACGTGCACTACCTCGGCCGGCAGTCCCACGAGATCCGCAATTGGTCCATTGCTCTCGAGACGGACCATTGATGCCCCGCCGGCAATAGCACCGCGCACCACGAGGTCCGCTGCCCCAGGCATCTTGGGTGATCCGCATAATGCGCTCACGGCATGGGTCCATTTGTGATCATCACGTTCGTGCGTCACCAGATCACGAAGATCACTGTCCTCGACGAGTCCGTCTCGGAACTCGGAGACAATGTTCAACCCCACGAAGTGCACTGCGCCCATAAATGCGACACTCGGACCGGTGACATGGGCGTACTTAAGTGCGCCGAGCGCCAACGTGACGTCGGCAACGAGCGGTGAACCCAAAATCTCGCCAGTATCTGAGTTGACGCCTGAGGCGAGGTCCACGGCGAGCACCTTGGTGCCAGGCGTAATTGCAGGCGCAACATAAGGCCTCGAGCAGCCGAGTCCGAAGGCTGCATCAATGACCAAGTCGTAATTTTTCAAGGTGGCGGGTTGGCGTTGGTACTCAATGACGTCAACCTTGGATCCGCGAGCAGTGAGCCATGCGCCAGCGACGCGACCATCGGCACCATTGAGCCCCGGACCAACAATCACGGCGATCCGACGTCCGTAACAACCACCAAGCATGTCCCTCGCCTCACGAGCCACTGCCGTTCCCGCAGCTCGAATGAGCGACTCTGAGCCTCGAAGTGCGACGGCCCGAGCATCGTGAGCTCGCATGGCATCAGACGTGAGGATGGGAATCATCGCGCTCGCCCTAGGACGCGAAATGTACCAACTTCATCTACGCACTCATCCACGCGCCAAGACTAGAACCACTGGCGCCATACCCACGGCTCGGTGGTAGTCGAGCCGTGGGTATGTGAATTTGCATCAAAAGAAGACAGTGCCACCACCGAGTGATCTCATCTCGGCGGTGGCACTGTCTTAGTGTCGACGGCTACCTTGCGTGTGCGAAGTGCCAGTTCCCGTTCAGGTTGACGCCATTCGCTTCGATGTTGACGTTGGTCGCAATGAAGGTGTTATTAGCGCCCATGATCCCCTGAGCTTCTACACGAACCCCGGTAGTCAAAGCGCTAATTGTGGATGGAGTCGAACCCGAAGTGAACGTAGTTGTCGGACTCAGCATTACAGTGAGGATCCAACCATCTCCCCTGCTCAACGTCAAAGTCGTTGGGCTCACTGCACTCACGATGCCCTCGACCTTCGCGAGGCGAATGGTGATCTGGGTCGCGGTGGTCGGTGCGGTCGGGCTCACCTGGACCTGAACGCGCTCGCCAACAGCGAGGGCGGCCGCGGTCGCGGTCGTTGAGCCGACCATGAAGGTGGTGGTTGGTGTGATCGTGAGAACCACTGGCGTGCCGTGCTCATCTTGAATCGTGAGCGACGTCGCACTGACCGCCGTCACCTGACCGTGGACTGCCCTGGGTGTCGCAATGGTGATCTGGGTCGCGGTGGTCGGTGCGGTCGGGCTCACCTGGACCTGAACGCGCTCGCCAACAGCGAGGGCGGCCGCGGTCGCGGTCGTTGAGCCGACCATGAAGGTGGTGGTTGGTGTGATCGTGAG
>DAIEHI010000138.1 GCA_027355725.1 Acidimicrobiaceae bacterium | reverse complement strand
TTCGCGCGACGGTGGCACAGTGGAGGTCCTCGGTCTCGATCCTGGAGTTCGCAGAGAACAAGAGGAGTTACGCACCCGAATCGGTGTGGTGCTGCAGGAGTTGGCCGTCGAATCGTTCTTCACCGTACGCCAGGTCCTCACGCGAAACGCCGGGCTCTACGACGCACCGCGCTCGGTTGATGAGGTGATCGAGCTGGTTGGCTTGAGCGAGAAGGCGGACGCCAAGGTGAAGCGACTCTCGGGCGGTCAACAACGCCGTCTTGACATCGGTCTCGGCATCATTGGCAGACCCGAGTTGCTTTTTCTTGATGAGCCAACGACGGGACTCGACCCGGGTGCTCGAAGAACGACGTGGGACGTGATTCGCACATTGGCCAGTGCGGGCACGACGGTGTTGCTCTCGAGTCATTACATGGACGAAGTCGAGGCGCTCGCCCAACGCGTCATCGTCCTCTCGAAAGGCCGCATCGTCGCCTCAGGTGCACCGGCATCGATCGGAGGTCGTGATCGAGGTGAGACGCGCATTCGCTTCGCACTCGCCGTAGGCGCCATGGCGGCGTCTCTTCCCTTCGAGGTGAGTCGACGAGATGGCCCGTTCCTCGAGATCGACACCGATGACGAGGTCGCCGTGCTGAACCAACTGACCACCTGGTCATTGCAGGAACGAGTCACGTTGACGGGCCTCACGGTCTCGCGCAAGTCCTTGGAGGACGTCTACATCTCGTTGACCACTCCCGAGGCGGCAGCGACCGGTGGGGGTGAGGATCGATGAGCGTAGCGGCGGCGACTTCAACCGGGGATCGAGCGACGAACTCGTGGCGACTTCTGTGGCATCAGGTTCGTTATGAGCAGATGGCCTTTTGGCTGAATCGAGTGGGGGCCATCTTCACGATTGGATTCTCCGTGCTCTTTCTCGTCATGCTGGGATTCAGCGCCGGGAACGCACGGATCTCGTATCTCAGCAACATCCGTCTCATCCAGTACTACGTGCCAGGTTTCGTTGCTTATGGTGTGATGTCGGCGTGCTTCACCACTCTCGCCACCACCATGGTGGTCCGCCGCGAGACGGGCCTGCTCAAGAGACTTCGACTGAGCCCACTGCCCACGAGAGTTCTTCTCGGATCGGTGTTGTGCAGCACCGCGATCATCTCTTTGTTGCAGGTGGCGCTCCTGCTCTTGATCGGTCGCTTCGGATACGCGGTGAGCTTCCCGGTCAATTGGGTGGCCTTCGTCCTCGTGCTCATCGTCGCCATGGCGAGTTTCTCGGCAATGGGCGTAGCCATGAGTTGCGTGATCCCGAATCAGGAGACCGCGGGTCCGATCACGAGTGTCGTGTTCTTCGTGTTGTTGTTCCTCTCGGGGCTGTGGTTTCCCCTGCCCGCTAACTCCGCGCTCGCGAGGATCTCGGGCGTTTTCCCCGTGCGACATTTCATTCAAGCAGCGAGCGCACCATTCGAGTTGCAGCGCGGGGCGTCGCCCTGGGCGTGGCGTGACCTACTCGTGATCGCCCTGTGGGGCGCTGTCTCAATCGTGATCGCGCTTCGTCGTTTCCAGTGGTCACCGCGTCGCCGGTAGCACTGAGCATCACGAGCTTGATCGGCTCTCTTCGCGGTGTCTCAGGGAAAGATGAGGGTCATCCCTGAGGCGAATGCGTGCGGCACTCGATACGTTCGTCGTTATGTCGATAGTGACCGATCACCGTGGAGCGAGTCTTGAGACTCGACGATGGAGAGTCCACGTAGAGATGTTGCTCGGATTCATCGTGTCCCTTGTGGTGTTGTTGATGAAGATGTCGATTGGCGTGCACGTTCTCGCGGGCCTAGTGTTCGGCGCCCTCGTAGCGGTACATCTTCGTCAGCGCCGAAATCGTCTACGCGCCATGATGAGACAGTTCTGGTCGGCCCAGGGGTGGTCGCGCCGTGCGGGGCGACTCCGGATCGCTGACATGGTCCTGTTCTTCATTTTCATCAACGTCATGGTTTCAGGCGTCGTTGATTACGTGGTCGGCGGCAGGGGTGTGTTTCTCAATATTGGTCTGCCCCAACCAATCCGCTGGCACGGTCTCTCAGCAATCCTCTTGGTTATCGACGTGACCGTCCACGTGATTCGACGTGCGAAGCGGATACGACACTCAAAAGTGAGTTGATGCCCGCGTTCTGGTGAACTTGATGTCACCACTGCTCGAAGAGTCTCGCATTCAGGTGGACTCGGGAACCTCAAGGGGTCTGCGTCCCCAGACCGAGATCATCGGGGACGTCGCGAGGTCGAGCAGTTTAGCGTCAACGGCGTCGAGGTGTCGCGCGATCTCGTCGGGCGTTGCGAGTCCCGCTTCGATGAGTCGGCCCTTGATCTGTTCGATCGTCGAGTGCTCGAGCGCGGTACACGCGGGTCCACCGATGGGAAAGTATCCGTCGGCCTCCACGTCGACGAGCCCGGCGGCCCGGAGGCGTCGCGGCAAGGTTCGAGCGAAACGAAGGTCGACACCTCGGGCTTGCATGAGTGTTCGAAACGCTCGCTTGAGTTTGTTCGCCAATTCCTGCTCAGGCCCGTACTCATCGAGACACACGAGTTCTTGAAGTCCGGGGTCGGCCTCTTCCAAGATGAGCCATCCCCCGGGTCGAAGGGCACTCACCATATTTGAGATCGCCCGGTCGCGCTCGAGCACGTGCACGAGGACGAGTCGTGCGTGGATCAGATCGAAGTCAGCGCCGGGTGCCGGGTCACGAGCGACATCTTGCACCGCCACTTCGAAGCCGCTTCGTTCATTGGCGTGCAGCCACGACGTATCGATGTCAGTGGCGATGACGCGTCCATTCGCACCGACGCGATCAGCCAACCACCGAGGAACGCTCGGACCGCCAGCGCCCACCTCCCACACACGCCAGCCTTCGCTGATGCCGCAGTGGCTGATGTGGCGAAAGGTGGAGGGGTTGAAGAGATGAGAGAGCGCATCGAAGCGTTCGCCGGCCTCGATGTCTTGGTTGTCAAGCAAGTATCGACCGTGCTCGCTCACAACGCGACCTTATCGGGCGTGGGCCGAGATGAAGGCTTGCTGTGTCGAGCCAAGCGTCGAAGTGGCCCGTTGGACTTTTGACGCCCAGGGATCTGACGCCTAGGGAGTTGGGTCGCGCGGGGTGACTAAATGCCCTAGGTGTGTCCGCGTCCGGGTGGTATGCCAGTACGTAGGTGTCTCGTTCGCTCGGGTGTAACCGTGGCGTCGAGGCCGAAGAGTACGCCCAGAGGAGGCTTCATGAAGGCAGTTCAGTACCGGACGTTCGCCGCTTCACCAGAAGTCGTCGAGATCGATACGCCGCACGTCGGACCGGGTCAAGTTCTTCTCAAGATCGAGGCCGCGGGTCTGTGTCACTCGGACGTGTTCGTGATGAGCATCCCCGAGGACCAGTACTTCCTCGGGTCACTGCCGCTCACGCTCGGCCACGAAGGAGTCGGCACTGTCGTCGAACTCGGCGCGGGTGCGAGCGGTGTGACGCTCGGCCAGCGCGTCGCCGTCTATGGACCGTGGGGCTGTGGCACCTGTCACCAGTGCGCCCAGGGACATGAGAACTACTGCGAGCGCGCGAGCGAGCTCAATATCCTCGCTCCCGGACTCGGAGCGCCCGGCGCGATGGCCGAGTACATGGTCGTAGACGATGCTCGCCACCTCGTTGATATTGGTGACCTGGACGCGGCGATCGCGGCTCCGCTCACCGACGCGGCCTTGACGCCCTATCACGCGATCAAGCCCAGTCTGGCCAAACTCGGAGCGGGTACGACCGCCGTCGTGCTCGGCGCGGGTGGTCTCGGCCACCTCGGTATCCAGATACTTCGCGAGCTGAGCGGGAGTCGCATCATCGCCCTCGACGTCGATGAGGCGAAGTTGCAGCTCGCGAAGGACTCGGGCGCCGACGTGACGATGCTCTCGAGCGACCCCGACGTCGTGAGCAAGATACGCGACCTGACCAACGGTCACATGGCCGAGGGCATCTTTGACTTCGCTGGTTTCCAGGAGAGCCTCGACGTCGCTCGCCAACTGGTGAGTGTCGGCGGTGATTTCAAGATCGTCGGTCTTGGGATGGGCGGCGCGACGATACCGGTGGGATTCTTCGCGACACCCTACGAGGCGAACATCGCCACGACGTA
>DAIEHI010000123.1 GCA_027355725.1 Acidimicrobiaceae bacterium | reverse complement strand
GTCGGCAAGACAACGGTGGCGACCGGCATCATGGCGGCCCTCACCACCCTGGGGTTTCGAGTGAGTTCGGCCAAAGTCGGCCCAGATTTCATTGATCCCAGTTACCACGCGCTCGCGACGGGTCGGCCAGCGTGCACGCTTGACGTGTTTCTCAGCGGTGAGACATTGGTCCCACAGCTCGCCGCCGCCGCTTCGAAGGATGCTGACGTTCTCATCGTCGAAGGCGTTATGGGGCTCTTTGACGGCTCGAGTGTGCCGGGCATTGATGGTTCGACGGCGTCGGTGAGTCGACTGTTGGGCGCGCCGGTGATCTTGGTGGTAGACGCTTCGGCCATGAGCGGATCGGTGGCCGCGTTGGTGCACGGATTCGCCACGCTTGACCCCCGCGTGCACCTCGGTGGGGTCATACTGAATCGCGTAGCGAGCTCGGGTCACGAAGAGCTATTGCGAGAGGCGCTGGCGCCCCTGCACGTACCCGTCCTCGGGGTGCTCTACAGCGATGATGCGCTGATGTGGCAAGAGCGCCACTTGGGACTAGTGCCGGTGGCCGAGGCGCCCGAGACGATCAAGACCTCACTCGCGCGATTGAGCGAGCAGATTACCCGTGCCCTTGATCTTGAGGCGGTCATGTTGCTCGCGCGCTCGGCGCCACCTCGAACGCTGGCGCCAGTACCTGAGGCCGCTGAGGTGGGTCGCTGCTCGGTCGCGGTGTGCAGCGGTCCGGCGTTTAGTTTTATCTACCCCGAGAACCTCGCACTTCTGCGCCAGGCGGGGGCGGAGCTCATCTTCTTCGACCCGCTGAAAGAGTCACGTCTGCCAGAAGGCTGCGGGGCTCTCTATGCTGCGGGGGGATTTCCTGAGGTCTACGCGGCGGCCCTCGCCGCGAACGTCCCGCTGCTCAATGACGTGCACGAGCGAGTTTCGGCTGGTCTCATTACCTGGGCCGAGTGTGGCGGCTACATCTGGTTATGTGAATCTCTCGACGGCGCGCGAATGACTGGCGTTCTTCGCGGGGTGCACGCCACAATGACCCCATCGCTGTCGCTCGGTTATCGAAACGCACTGACGCGCGTCGCTACCTTCTTTGGTCCGGTGGGTACGCAGCTGCGCGGTCACGAGTTTCATCGTTCAAACATTTCTCCTGCGGGAGACGCCATGGACATGAGCGGTCGCTTCGGTACCGCTCAGTCGGGCTACGGGTCATCGCAACTCTTTGCGAGTTACCTTCACCAACACCTTTCAGCGTCGCCCGAACTCGCGGAACGATTCGTGAGCGCGGCGGTGACGGGGGCGAGTCAACCCCGAGCGGGCTAGGGGCCTCGATACTCGGTATTTTCAGCGAGTCCTGAGCGAAGAAACGATTGCGATCTGACCGGTCGTGTGGGCGTCGTTCGCCCAGTGGTGCAACTCCGAGGTGACGATCGGCACCGGTCCCGTGGCGTGCACTCCCGTGAAGGGTCCCGGTGTGCTCGGTGTCGGTGTTTCACTGGTTGGCGTAGTCATGTGGTTTCCTCACTCGTGTCTGGGTTAGCTCGATCTATCAACGCTACTAGTGGCGCCGCCCGTAACGTCACGCTTCACCTTTGGTCGGCCCCTCTTGTCTTTGGGAGATGACCCGAGTTAGCTGTTCGGCTCGTCTCATAGCGACGCACGCCACGTACGCAGCGACGCTGAAGTAAGCATCGGGGGGAGAGGTCAGGAGTTGCTGTTGCCGTTTCGCAAGAATTCCTTGGTTTCTTCTGCGCTCAAGGGTGGGCTGATGAACGCGCCCTGCGCCATGTCACAGTCGAGAGAGCGCAGATGCGCGACGTGGTCACCTCGTTCGACGCCGTCGGCGATGGTTGTGAAGCCCAACGTGTGGGCTAGCTGGACGACGACTTTACTGAGATCAGCTTCGTCACCGTGCCCGACGGTCTTGACGAAAGATCCGTCGATCTTCAAGACATCGATCGGGAGTCGACTCAGTTGGGCGAGAGAGGAGTATCCCGAGCCGAAGTGATCAATGGCGACGCGTACGCCGAGCGTCTTCAACGTGCGAAGTGCACCAAGGGCGACGTCGTGGTCTTTCATCAAGGCGCGCTCGCTCACTTCGAGCACTAGCTGGCCGGGGTTGAAACCTGTCACGGCGAGGAGGTTCCTGATGTCAGTGAAGGTGCGAGAGTCGCTGAATTCGTTCGTTGAGAGGTTGAAACCTAAGAACAGGTCGCTACTCACGAGACCTTGTTCGCGCCACGCCACCAATTGTGAACAGGCCGTGCTCAGCGTGTGGGCGCTGATAGCCCGCACCAAGCCGATCTCCTCAGCGAACGCCATGAATTCGATCGGGGCGAGAAGTCCCTTCGTCGGGTGCGCCCAACGCACGAGGGCTTCGAGGCCGACGATGGCGTTGGTCGCCATTTCGATTATTGGCTGGTACTGGACGACGAACGCCTTGTCGATGTTCGCGCGACGAAGTTGAGCCTCCATTTCGAGTCGGGCGGCCGAACTCGAATAGAGGTGGTCCTGGAACTCCGCGTAGCGGTCTCGACCTTGGGCCTTGGCTAGGTACATGGCGAGATCGGCGTTGTGGATCAATTGCTCGCTGGTGCTGCCGTCGACACCAAAGGTGATGCCGATGCTCGCGGTCACCGCGACCTGATGGGCTCCAATGGTGAGTGGCCGGCGCAATTCACTCATGATGCGCGTTGCCAGACTGATGATCTCTTCGTGACTGTCGACCTCGTCGATGAGGATCGCGAATTCGTCACCACCCAAGCGCGCGGCGGTGTCCGAATGGCGAAGACAGCTGCGAAGCCGATCGGCCACCGCCTTTAACAAGAGGTCGCCCGACGAGTGACCGAGACCGTCGTTCACCTTCTTGAAGTGGTCGAGGTCGACGAAGAGCACCGCGACGTACTTGGCCGTGCGTTCGTTGCGCGCCAGGGCCTGTGTCAATCGGTCACGAAAGAGAGCCCGATTGGCGAGCCCCGTGAGCACATCGTGGAACGCTCGGTGCGATAGGTCGTCTTCGAGCTGCTTTTGCTCGGTGATATCGCGAAAGGTCCACACTCGTCCGACGACCGCGTCGTTGACGTACTGGGGCTGTGAGGAACGATCGAAGATTCGGCCGTCCTTGAAGTACAAGGTCTCGCTGCTTTCGACGTCGGGTTGCGAGTACAACTCCTCGACCCGTGCACGAAACTGCTGCGGGTCCTCGAGCTGGCCTTCGATCAGATCGAGCAACGCGGCGTCGTTGTCTAGTCCAACCACGCGCTCGGGTACGCCCCACATCGTGGCGAACTGCTTGTTGAAACTCGTGATGCGTCGGTCGTCGCTGACGACGAGGATTCCATCGGGGGTC
>DAIEHI010000103.1 GCA_027355725.1 Acidimicrobiaceae bacterium | reverse complement strand
TAGCCCGTCGAGGCCGGCTGACCGCCAACGTACGCCAGAAACTGAAACCCAGTTGACGTTTCGAGATACTGCAAAGTCTCTCGCAGACGTTCACTGATGACCTTCTCGTCTGGAGAAGTTCGAGACCAGCCTTTCGTTTCGACGGCGATTGCATCTCGCAGTAACTGTTCATCACGAACAAGCTCAACCTTGATTCCAGGTGATAGTGCAGGTTCGATGTGGTTGCGGCCAAGTTCGCGTGCGAGGACTTGATAAGTGTCACTCGCGATGCCGCCACGTGCTTGTAGATACTTTTCTGTATCGAGGGGCCGAGTTTCGCCAGAGACCCACCAGTGGACAGCATCGAGAGTCCAACCTTGAACCCTGGATGCGACCTCGGCGAACACGATGTCAAGAGGCCTCACAGCTAGCGTCCACACAACCTGAGCCGCCGGCAACGTCGGCGAAAGCACGCGATCGGGATAACGAAGTAGTCGGTATTCAGTGGTCCGAACGTCGACGAAATCATTGGGAAGAGCGGCGTCGTCAATTGATGCGAGTGCTCGCAGAATCGCTGGGGTTCCCCACTCGCTCACCAACGATCCACTCCCACCACTCAGGAATACCTCCCCTTCGACGTCAGCCCTTCTACGGGCGGGTCTGACTCTCCCACCGTCGAGATGCTGCTCCGGCAATCGTACGTGACATGTGGGAATCTCTCATTGCCTGGGCGCGACGGACCATTATCCGACCCAGCTCCAGAAGGAGCTCCGAACTCTAGTCTCTCGAAACTGGGACGCTGATCGTGGAGCTTCGTCGATGGATGGTGGTGAGGGCGGCCGCACCGCGCAGCGAGATTACGGTGGTCAGCAAGAGTGCGGCGATTGCCAGGGGCCACCAGCCAGAGTGAACGTAGCTGACGACCACTTGTCCGGGGACGGCCGGAGGCTTCTGAGAGCGGAGACCGACGATCCAGAATCCGTAGGCGATGAGAAACAGTGGCATCGCTCGACCAACGAAGCGGCTGATCGTGATCGGTAGCCACGAGTCCCGTGAGTCAACTTCAACGTGTGACGCCAGGTAGGTCAATGACACGGCTGCGCCAATCCACAGGCCGAGTCCGAGAGTCAGGTTCACGTCTCCCAGTACGCGCGCGAGTGTCGGGTGCGCGATGCTCATTGAGACGACCGGGTGGCCTGAGTGCATGACGAATTTGCTCACAGGTTGTTGATCAAGGTGGTTCACCCACAAATAAATCGTGGAGACGAAGACCAATGCGATACCGGGCGTCCACGAGAGGACTCGCCAGGTGCGCCGCGGGGTTGCCGTCTTGCGAATCGAATAGCGAACGCACCCCCACGCCACCAGCAGGCCGATGAGCAGCAACACGGTCAGCCAACTAATGAGGAAGGCGCCGACGCCGGAGAGATACGTCGCCCACGACATCGAACCGTGAACGAGCGGACCAGTTCGACCCGAAATGAAAGTAGATCCGTGGTGGATCACTTCGAACTTCCTGAAGGTGAATGCGTCGGGAGAGGGCCAGGTGAGGTCCAGCGTCGGCGAACCGGAGACCTGGAGGACGGTCGAGGATCGATAGGTCTGTCCCATCATCGTGTACATAACGAGGGGCAATACGAGGGCGAACGGAAGGGCCGCTCCCGCGCCAGCAAGTTGGGAACGGAGCCCGGATGTTGGCATGGTGTCGAGAATCGGCCCGCGGACCCATTGGCGCAGGGCGTCGAGGCAGAGACCGGCAGCCAGTCGCCACGCCGGGCGGCCCTCTCCGAGGAGATCCGCCGACACCATTTCCACTTCGTCGAAGTAGCGCTCGCGCCACCACCTTGGATGCAATCTCAGTGCGATCCGAATCGAGCTGGGCGTCATCACGTCCCCAGTCGCGAGAGTCCGAGCTGAGCGACGCGAAGCGATGTCTCGAGACGTTCCCTCAAGGCGACCGCGCCCTTGCCGGTAAGGCGATACGGGCGACGGCGGTCCTCCTCGGCCAACGGTTCGACGAGGCCTTCTTCCTCGAGTCGAACGAGCACGCCGTAGAGCGTTCCGGGACCCATGACGTCGCCGGTGAGAGCCTCGATGTCCTTGATGAGTGCGTAGCCGTGCTTGGGACCTTCGGCGAGACTCGTGAGAACGAGGACCGTGGCGTCCTGCGTTCGGCCGATGCGACTTCGCGCCATGCAGACTCCTAGCTCGCTCACTACTACGGAACTCGTAATACCATACACGTAGAAGATGCGCAGACGTTCTAGGAGAGGGAAATTCTTGATGATCTGACGGAGGCGCTGACATTCCGGTTGCGGAGGATTCTCTCTGGATTAGTTGAGTACTCGTTCCAGTATTAGGGAATGTTCGTGTCGGGCGGTAATTCTTGAGGAATGACGCGACGTAGAGAGAGTGATGGTCACTGAACCTTCGATCTCCGATGAGGATTCCACCACGAGTTTCGAGACGTTCTTCCGCGAGAACTACTCGAGCCTTTGGCGATATGTCGCGCGTCGTGTTCCTGCTTCTTCGGTTGACGACATCGTGTCGACGAGTTTCGTTGTGGCTTGGAAGAAGTTCTCAAGCATCGAAGCGCCTTCGCTGCCGTGGTTGATCCGAATTGCCAGCTTTGAAGTGTCGAATGATCGGCGAAAACTACGACGAGAAGGTCTACGTATCGTCTCCGGGGCGATAGAGGAAATTGCCGGGCCGCGGGACGACGCCTTCGATGGATCGTTGGTCCGCGCCGCGTTAACAGGCCTCAGTGTTTCTGATCAGGAGGTCCTCCGCCTGGTTCTTTGGGATGAACTGTCCCGGGCCGACATCGCCCAGATACTCGGGATCTCCACCAACGCAGTCAATGTCCGCTTTCATCGGGCGCTCAAGAACTTCGAGCGTTCGAGTGTCGTTCCGCATCACGTCTACCCCACAAAGGAAAGTCCTCATGGATATTGAACGCCTCTCAACGGTGATTCGAAACGCCAACCCGATCCTTCAGGAGCCCAACCACTCTGTGGACGATGCTTGGATCGATCTCGTCGCGATTCAGCGTGGAGCCAGTCACCGCGCGCCTTCTCGTATGGGAGGGGTTCCGCTGGGTTGGACGAAGCGTCGACGCCTATTGTCGATTGCCGCGGTCGCATTGCTGATAGTCGGTGCGTCGACAGTCCTCGGCATTCGAGGCTCCAGTAACAAACCGTCGCTGACAAACTCTCTTGCTCGGGCCTTCGGTGTGGTGAACGCCAATGCTGCGACATCCGGAGGCTTCACGGCTACTCCCTCAAGCCCCCAGGGCTTCAATGTCATGACCTGTCCGACCAGCCAGGTCTGCTACATCGAGTCAACGAATTCGACGACCAGCGAGAGTGCCTCCACGTCTGTCACCCTGGTCTTCAAATCCGTTGACGGAGGTGCGTCGTGGAAGCCCTTGTCACTGCCCGCGGCAGGAAGCCCGGACACCCCCTTTTCGTGTTCCAGCGAGTCCGTCTGCTCCGTTGGAGTCCAGAGCGGACCTGTCTATTCCCAGACTCCCCTGCACAAGGGAACGGTTCAGTCGATCCTGACGACGACGGACGGTGGATCAACATGGACGAGTCACGTCGTAGCGATCAACCCCATCTTGGGCGGCGACCCTTCTCTCGATGCCTCGCTACAGGGCGTTCAAGGATCCTGGGATCAGTTGCAGTGCTTTAGCGCCACGTCATGCGTCGCGGTTGCGCTCGCGCCGTCAGATCAACCTGAGCAGCCCTTCGCCGGTGTCCCTGGATCGCCCGGAGTTCTTCGCACGGTGGTCATGAGCACGAGTGATGGGGGATCAACCTGGGATTCCAGCGTCATCCCGTGGTCGACGGCCTTCGACGGCTCGCCAGGATGGTCGAACGCCCAGGAGATGACGCTCTCGTGCGCGACAATCAGCGACTGCGTCGGGTTGACGACGGTCTTTCACTCAGTGGTTGACAACAGTCAAACTGCGAGAGTGAAAGTGTGGCGGAGCGTTGATGCAGGTTCTACCTGGCAGACGAACTGGCTGCCGGCGTCCGTGGAGGCCTCTGGTCTTCGGCTGTCATGCCCGACCGTCTCGGACTGTTACGCGACTGTCGTGGTGGGAACCAACGTCAGTAGTGGCACCTCCGAAGTGATGGCGACCCATGACGGAGGGATGACGTGGACGTTCGTGACGCCGGTTCCAGCCAGCTCAGGGGCGCCACGCTACGAGTATCACTCCATCAGTTGCACGGACGCCACTAACTGCTGGGTGTCTGGGGAAATCATGCCATCTGGCCACTTCGGTGATGGAACCTCCCAAGCGTCAATTTGGGCCACAAGTAACTCAGGATCGTCGTGGGTTTCGGTACCTTTGGCTGCCGGCTTAGGGTATGTCTCCCAGGTCACGTGCAGCGCACCGGACTCTTGCCTCGCTATTGCAGGTCCGCCCTACAAGAGCGGGCAGGCCATCCCTCAGGGACCGCTTCCGGGTGAGATCCTCAGCAATGTGGGTAGTTAGCGAGTTCTGAACTCGGGAGCCGAGCCGTAACGGATCGAGTTGTCGATCAGGGCGTGTCTGCAACGACTTGACGTGGCCTGCTCGAGTCAAGGGACGCTGCCGGCGAACACATCTCTGCGGTGCTGCGAGGACGAAGGCCCAACGATCTGAAACTTGAGGGTTTCAGACACGCCTCATCGTCGACTCTCCGCACTACCGGGATTCCCATCCGATTCGTACATGCAGAAGCAAGAATCCCTGCTCAACCGGAACAACATTTGAGTTAAAGACGAAGCGTCACTTCGGGAATCTACTGACTGCCGTCCAAGGCGTTCCCGTCCGCGCAGTACCAATGCTCAACATTCATTGGAGTGAGAGGGTTGAGCGCCCGGATGCACAGAAGACCGGATCTATTCAACCGTCGGCTGCCGTAGCTCAGATTCGCCGCCTTAACTACTTGGATCCCAGCCACCCGGGGAGAGGTTCACGCAGTGAACCGAATGGCCATGCACGAGGGAACCGTGGAGTGCCGGTCGGCAACGAGTACCCCGAGTGACTCCGCGTCACGCCCGCGAACAGGAAGTCGGAGTAGCCCATAATTTCTCCGACGAACCGGGGCTCCGGCTGGAGGAGCCTGATCGCGGCGCTCGTTACTGGCAGTGAAGTGATCACATATCGAATCTCGATCAAGCGCGAACTCGTCTGACTGAAGATGGCCTCTTCGGCCCAGCCGGGTCGCGTGAGGGGTAGTTCAATGACAGACCCACTTTCACCGGTGGCCACTGATGTCGCGTGGCCGGCCAGGCGAACTCCGGGAATCGTGGCAATGAACTTCAGCAATGCTGCCCTCTGCGCAGAGGACGCACCGCTCTGAAGAAACTGAAGAGCAGTGTCGAACTCCCAGTCGCGCAGACCTCCATACCAAGACTCAGCAGGAATGCCGTGCTGGCTCTTGAAATAGCTCACCATCGCCGATGCGGTGGTTGGTAGACCTGACACGTTGTAGTAACTCGGGGTGGCAAGCCCGACGCTTCCACTGTTGAGAGGCTTTGAACCATCGGCCACCCACGTGGCGCGATCGGCGGCCGAGATGAACCTCGGTCGGCCGACAACATGTAGCGTCACGTGGCCAGTTGTCCAGGGCGAAGTCCACTTTTGGACGAGCTCATCCGCGTCGTAGTAGAACACCCCTCGTGGGGGGATCCTTTCCCCGAATGTCGCGCCCAGAATGGTCGCCGTGTAGAGGTACTCGCCAGCTCCAGGGATCAGGGCCTTCTGATTCGTGGCCCGTACCGCGGCTGATTTGAGAAACGTTGCTGCTGAGGCCGGTGCGACACCCGCGTCCTTGGCGCCCGGTACTGTGACCATTCCTGCAACCGCAGTGACGATCACCGCTGCGATAGCTGCGACAGCGCTTGCGACGAGAACACCACGCCCCCACCTTCGTCGAATGCGGAGGATTGGTGCAGTTGACTCGATATGACTCGAGCCAGCCACGATCTCGTCGACGGTCACCGGCGTGGTACCTGTGTCGATGAATCTGCGAAGTTGCTCGTGCAATTCAGTCATGCTCTACTACCTCCAGAGCGCTACGTAGGGTTCGCATACCGCGTTCCATGTGGGTCTGGACAGTCGATACGCCAACGTTCAGGAGTTCTGCAACTTCGCGTAGCTTCCATTGAAAGCCGTTGACGAGAACGACAGCGATTCTCTGGGACTCCGTCAACGAGAGGAGTGCGGGCGCGAGGCCCGGTTCGAACCAGGGGTCGCTTGACAGTTCGCGTTCGAACGTGACCGGCTCCTTCCTCTCCCGATTCTTGCTTTGGCCGACTCGAAAGAGGTAAGCGACCTTGTTCTCGAGGTGCTTGGCACGGTCCCAGTTCTCCCAGGCCCACCCCAGGGCCTCTGCGGTGGCGTCTCGTCCGCGTTCGAAGCCGTATGCGGCAACGAGGGCGCGCCGGAGAGATGGTTCTACCTCGAGAACGAAAGTCTCGAACTCTCGTCTGAGCGCATCTTCCATCTTGCTCCCACTCTCTCTACCCATGTAAACCCGTGAGGAGGAACGATTTACGACAATGCACCCACAGATTTGGCACGCCACCGAGGATTTGGCGAACAATGGACCCGTCGGCGCATTAGAAATTGATGTTTAGCGGAGTGTGAGATGATTGGCCGGTCAGTGTCGAAGGACAAGCGAGACGTGAACACTCCATCCGTCAACGCATGTGGTGTTCGGATGTCGCTGTTCCATCCATTCAAGTAGGGTGACCTTTCGAGAACCGTCCCGATTAGGTCACTGCGGCAGATGAAACTTCTGCGTTCGTACTTCAGGGGTTCCTCGCTCGAATGGGCACTAATCGAATGAACTGGCGCCCCTCGAGTCAACAATTTCGAGGTGAATTCGACGGTCACCGGGATCAGTTCGTCTAGCAAGAAGTGCCGACCGGACGGCAAGGAGTGGCACAAGACCCAGAAGCATGAGATACACCACACCGAGCCAACGACTCTCGGGAAAGAAGTATTCGAAGTTGGAAGGACCGCCGAATGCACTCCACGCCATGTACGCGATGAAGAACAAGCCGGTGAGTGCGCCTATAGCAGTAACGGCGGGGAACACCAATCGCGCTCCGACAGGCGGCAATTCGACGCGACGAATGAGCAACGCCACTGCAATGCCGAACGCGAACATGGCCAGCAGGACGCTGTCATCGACGATGGTCTGTGTGGTTGACAATGGGGGAATCCCTTGATTCCACGGCGCTACCCATCGCAGAGTCAGATCCCAAGTGATCGAGGCCAGGTTGGCGATGACCTGGCCCGGGTCAGACAACCGCGTTCCCGGGAAACCGTGAGCCCCGTGAATGTAAATGGAGAGCAATCTCGGCAAGAGACGCGCGGCATAGAGGAGAAACCCGCCTGAGACGAGTGCGAGTAGTGAGGGACCGAGGAGGCTCCGACCTCGCCCGCGCAGGATCTGACACGCGGCCGACAGAACGACCACGATCACGACCGCGATGAGCGCCAGTAGTAGCAGCGCCATCGCGGCTGTGAGTATGCCCGTCGTGATGTTGACAGGTATTGGGTGATACGTCCGCGAACTCCACGCAGCCATTGCCCTCGACCAGAGGTCGAGCATGACGACGACCATGAGGGCGGTCAACGCAAAACTCGTTCCAAGTGCCGCTCGAGCTTGGCCGTTGGGATTCACCCCTGACTCGGCAAGACCCAAGTCGCCCACCCGAGCGGCGAGTCCCTTGCGAGCGACGTTGATACTGCGACCCCAGTCGACGGGCCGATCCGCGAACTCTCGTTCGAGGTGATCGACGAACTCTTCGCCGTAGCGTTCGCGCCACGCGGGTGGGTACCAACGAAGGAGACGTCGAGCGCGACGTATGAAGTCCGGGTTGGTACTCATGCGAAGTTCCACGAGCGCTTGAGCCGGGCTTGACCGGCTTTCAGGATTCGTTGCTGGGAGGTGAAGTACTCAGACAGCACGGTCGCACCTTGGGCCGTTAGGCGATAAGGACGTCGACGATCCTCGGCTTCGAGGGCAACGATCAGTCCTCGGCCCTCGAGGCGAGGGAGGACTTGGTAGAGCGTGCCGGGGGGTAGGTGAACGCCGGCAAACTCCTCAACGTCCTTCACAAGGGCGTAGCCGTGCTTGTCTCCGCCCGCGAGGCTCGAGAGTATGAGAACGGCGGCGCCGGCGTTTCGGCCAAGTCCATCTAATGAAGTGGTCATTCTATGACTATATCGATAAGCGATCTAACCGTCAAGGACCTAGACGTCGAAAATGGGCCCCTCCCAGATGGACGAGTATCCGGCGTTTTATGGCCTTTGGGTTGGTAATGACACTTCTACCCGCATCGGGAGCGATTTTCAGCACAGTTTGAGTTAGTCGAGAATCAAGCTGGCGCGAACTTGGGCAGCAACGAGCGCGAGCTCTTGAGCCAATCCCCGCACACGCACCCATATGACCCACACCAACAAGGCGCCACCAGCTTCGATGCGCTTCATGGGCGTTGCGGTATCCGTGCTCTCTTGGTTGCGGAGCCTCGTCCTGACGCGTGGTGCACGTCCGGCGGTCGACCTGACGGAATGCGAACTATGCGGCCGGCTGTGCCCCGATGCTGTTGACAACCGAGATTGTCCCATAGCTGACCGCCGCCATAGGTGTGTAGGTTGTAGAAGTCGTGCCGTCGGGAGCGACACGATCCAGCGCCGTGCTCGACAACAGCGCTCCCGTCGTCGGGTCGAGGACGACCTGGAACTCCTCAACGGCCGTGGCACCGGAACCGCCGACGGGAACGGTCACGGTGGAGCCAACGTTGCCGAAGCTGTCGGTCGTGTTCTTCGCTACTGTGGCGCCAGGCATCTGCGCCAGGACGTCGTAGAGCACTGAGCCGAACTTCGCTGACGCCGTAGGGAGTTGCAGCAGCTGCTCGATCAGCGCCAGCTGCTGATCCGGATTGCACCCCGGAGCCGCGTTGGGAGCAGCGTCGAGTGGGCAGACTTGGGGCGAGCTTGCGACTGAACCGTCAGGGTTGATCTCACCATTAGCCAGCATCGATTCGATCGAGGCAACGTTGCTCGGCAGGATCGTGACGTTGGTGCCCGCGCGGAGTGCTGGGCTCTGAGTACCGCCGAGGATCGACGAAACCGGCACGCCGTTCACGTTGACCGGCGTGGCCTGCCGGGCGACACCCAGGACGAATCCCAGGCCGGAATAGCCAGACACCGACGCGGCATAACCGCCGCGCGAATTCCAGGTGTTTGCGTTGGCGGGGTTTCCGACGAGCGCGTTCGACGAACTCAACAAGGCACATGGCACGAAGGGCTTGCCCTCGCCTACCCAGCGAGCCTCGTCCGCGGGGGTCGCGAAATGGCTCCCACCCTCATTGACGGGCGTGGGCGTGATGACGATCTGACCCACGCTGTTGGGAGAGGTCCAGCTCTGCATCGCTCCCTTCGATACGTAGGAAATCCAGGGGTTCTCACCCGTTCCACCGGCCTTGGCGAACTGACAGATCATCGACACCTGCGTTTGCTGGTAGTAGTACTGACCAGCGGCGAGTGACGGCAACGTCGCCGCCGACTCGTCGGCGAAGGCCGCTTGGCGCAGGATGGCGGCCGCTGCGCTAAGCGGGGCGGTGCCGGGCAAGAGGTCTACGACGAGTGCGACGGCGGCTCCGACGGTCGCGAGAGAACTCACGCCAATCAGACGCCACCGCCTAACACGCGGTCGCGCTGGTGTCGGTACCTGCTTGGCCTGAACCGTGGCCCACACCGCCTCGCGGCGAAGGTCGTTCTTCTGGTCAAGCTCCTCGGTGAGTGGGTCGAGAGATCGCAGCAGGTCTTCGAGGTTCGAGTTTATGGTCATGGCTTCTCCTTGGGGTAGGGATTCGTGGACTGGTCTGTACGCGCAACGCTGTCCATGCGATTGAGTGCGCCCGACATGCGCTCGAGGGCGCGGTGGTAGCGGACGTTCACCGCATTGACCGAGAGGCCGAGCACTTCGGCGATTTCGCTTCGACTGAGGTTCTCCCAGAACACGAGTCGGAGCAGCTCAGCGTCATCGTGAGACAGCTGGCTGAACGCCTTGGCCACGTCGATCACCTCTTCCAAAGGAGCGGTGTCGATCAGGTCCAAGTCGTTGAGTTCCGCGGTCTTGGGATGCCGGCCGAGGAGTCTCCATTCGCGGGCGACCTCGAAACTAGCGATTCGGTAGAGCCAAGCCAGGGAGGGGTTGGGCACAGTGGTGAACTTGCGCCACGCTACAACGAACGTCGCGGCCACGACGCTGTCAAATGAGTTCGACGGCACGCGTCTAGCCACATAGCGTGAAATTGCGCGATAGTGGTCGTTGTAGAACGTTTCGAACTCAACCTGCCTGGGCTTCGATGCGTTCCTCCTGGGTCGTCGACTCTTGTTCATAGTTGTACCCCGCTTACTCCCGCGAAGGGCCGAGATCTTACAAATCAACCGTCCGACCTAAGAGAGTTGTCCTCTGTAGGTGTGACGGTGCCGAGCCCACACGTCCGGACATTGAGCGAATCTGCTGGCGACTTGTAGGCCACGTTTCGGTAGGTGCGAGCACAGGAATTGACTCATGAATTCGCGCTCGTTGCCGTTGGAGTTCGCGCCCGCTTGGATCTCGACTCACTCAAATACTTCTGCAAAAGTATCAGTGTGTCAAGAGTGGTTTAGGGCCGATAGAGATCAGCTGTAGCTGCCCCGCACCATAGTTGGCGACGAGAAGAAGACTACCGTCGGGCGACGAAACGATCTCCCGTGGGAAGTAGTGGGCGGGAATGACTCCCTCCGGAGCCGCCCGTGGATAGGGCTTCAATGAGAAGGTGACGAGCTCGATATCACCGTCACTTCCGCCGAACCTATTGGAGTTGACGACAGCCAATACGTTTCGATTCCCGACGATGGCGAGCCCAACGGGTGCCGGCCCGACGTGCACTCTTATCACTGGCTTTGGTTCGCCGCCGGAGAGAAGGCTCCTCGTCAAGTAGGCGTCGACTGAATTTGAACCTCGATCGGCGACCCAGACGAGAACTCCATTGTTGGATGTGATGACACGAACTGGGCTGCACCCCACACGCACGCTGCGGACAACGGGACTTGATCCTCCACTCTCAGCGCCACGAGCGTTGATTACGGTAAGACGGCCTTCTGGTCCGCCACCCACTTCGCTCACGACATAGGCCCAACGACCCGAAGGTGACATGGTGATTCCCACGGGTCCGGACGCCACGTGAATTGTTTGCAGGAACGTAGTAGAAGCGTCGCCCCGCGCGTCGACATTGACATGAAATACCGCTACCGCGCTACTTCCTTCCAAGGTCACGAACACGTAGTGACTGTCCGGCGATACTGCAGCTTCAATTGCGCCCAAACCTGCGGGGGCCGCTATAGACAATGGTGTTTGTTCAGAGTTGGATGAGGTCGCGTCGCGGACCGACACCAATGATCCACCCGAAGACCCATTTGCGATCACGATGAACTGGTTGTTCGGCGACAGTGCGATTCCCGCGCCGGTTTCTCCAAGAGGTATCGAACGAAACGGTATGAGCTGATCACTGCCGACCTCGAACGCTTTGAGATCGTGACCACTGGCCGCAAAGGCCCACTTCCCGTTCGAAGAGATGCCGACCCCGAAGGGGAATCCTCCAACCGGTAAGAATCTGCTGCTTAGTGGAGAGCGAGGTGGCGGGCTTGACACCGCAGGCGCACACGAAGTCATCGACGTTGTCAATCCTTGCGTCAATGTTCCGTCCCGATTCCCAGTTGCGGCAACCACCGTTAGGACGAGCACCAAGAGTCCTGCCAGCTGGAGGGCGGGGATCGACCGGCGTATTCGTCTCATGGATTCGATTTAATCAGTTGACTTCGCAGAAATGCCATGTTGGACTATTGATGGGGCATATCGCCACTTCAAATGCGGAGCTTGACTAAACGAATTGGCCTCGCAAATCGTCTTACTGTCAGACATCTAAAGAGAAGCTGAACGGAGCGTTCCGGCAAATGGACTTTGACAGTTACTACGCGGCGAGCTATGACCGCGTACGTCGGGCCATGACTCTTACGTTCCGCGACCACGAACTCGCTGAGGAGATCGCTCAGGAGGCGTTCTTTCAAACGCTCCGTAAGTGGAAGAAGGTTTCACAACTTGATCATCCCGAAGGGTGGACGATGGTCGTGGCCTTGAACAAGGGACGCGACCTCCACCGCCGTCGCGCCAGACAAGAAGCCAAACAGTCACTCCTAGTTCTGCCCTCATCGAGTACGTCAGGAGAGGCGCGGGTCGATGACCGGATGAGAGTCGCGGAACTCCTCGAGGGCCTCAGTGAGCGCCAGCGCGAAGCGTTGCTGTTGCGCTACATCACTCAGTTGACAATCCCCGAGATCGCCGAGGCGATGGGATGTGCCGAGGGCACCGTCAAAGCCACTCTCCACGCCGCCATCGCCAAGGCGTCGCTCATTGCGAAGGACTACACAAATGTCACCGACTGACCAGATCCACGACCTCTTCGAGAGCGCCCTCTCCACGCTGCCCTCTGGCGAAGCCCCCTCGACTCAGACGTTGTATCGCCGCCTTCGCCGGCGAGACATTCGTGCTCGAATTTCGACAATAGGCGGGAGTCTTGTCGCGGTCGCCGTAGTTGTGGCTACGGCGCTCTTCGGCGTCGCGTCGAACCCAGCAAACGCCGTGACGCTCTACCCGAACGGTCTCGGTTTGACGAGTGCGGCGCAACTTGTGTCCGATCAAAGTGTGATGTCGGCGCGCCTTCACGCGCTGGGTTACAAAGATGCGAGCGTCAAGATCGTCAATGGAGCCCTGGTCGTCACGAACGGGCCAAAGGGGCTGGCCAGCCCAACGTCATTACTCACGTCGTCGCCGGAGCTACTTATCCGATCCGTACTCTGCTACGCCGGGAGTCAAGATGGTCCGGTCTCCACCAGTCCATTACCGACGACCTGCTCAAGTCCGCGGTTTGACGCCCCCACTGTCTCGGGTCCAGCGATACCGATGATTATTCAAGACCCGGCCCTGGCGGCCTACCCGACGACGATCCGGGCCCAGGATGTCAAGTCGCCCAGCGCCATTGCCCTGCTTCCAGTGCTGAATAGCGGAGACAGTGCCGCTCAGCGCTACCTCGTCAGCCCAACGCTCGTTACGCTTTCCTCGAAGGTGGCTTCGGCCACCGTGACTCACGTACCGAGCTCGGGTGGATGGATTGTCGACGTTCTGCTGAACGCGGCGGAGTCCCAAGAGTGGGACCACGTGGCAAAGGAATACTTCCACCACCAACTTGCCGTGGATTTGAACGGCGTCATCGTCGCAGCACCCTTCATCCAGCCGGCTAACTCCACATTCAGTTCCTTTGACGGTCACATGCAGTTGCTCGCCGTGACGCAGACTGATGCCTATGACCTGGCGGCCGCGCTCACTTCGGGACCGCTCGCCGTGCCCCTCATCGCCCGCAATTCGGGTTCATCCCAGGCGTCCGAGCCCAATACCTCGCCGAAGTCCTCACCGGTGTGCCAGGCGTCCAATATCACCTTGCGAATTGGAAGGACTTACAGAGCCGGCAGCGGCTACCCGGCGGGGACCCTGCTGACATTACTGACACTCACAAATCACGGTTCCACTTGCCATCTACCGCTGGGAGGACCAATCGCCCGAGCCGTACGCGGGACCTACAACGGACGTGCCACAAAGATCAGTCAGCTTTCTTTGCCTGTCTCTGCCACAAACCTACGGCTGAAGCTGAAGAGCGGCGCACAAGCTCGGGCGGTTGTTGAAGTGCGCGGCCTGCCGAGTGCAATGTTGCATTCCAAGACGTGCTCGCCTCATGCAGCAGTTGGATTCGTCGTCGATGGTTACGGCGAACCGATCGCTACTGCTCACTACTTTGCACGAAGACTTGAGAATGTCTGCTTCTACTCGGGGCCCGGTGGAACTGTGACAGATTTCGGCATCGTGTGGCAGGGCATCAGCTCATAGGTACCGGTATTCATAGGCTTGCTCTTGATTCCTGTATAGAAAGTTTCAACCAACCTTCTCCTGAACTGTCTTGTACAGCAGCGAACGCCGGCCGCGGTGATGCGCGGCCGGCGGCTCAGAATGTGGATCTCAGAATCATCATTTCTTGACCAGCAATGACCGTCATTGTCCCTGGTGACTGCAGTACACGTTGCATGGGATGCACATTGAACGCCCGTGCTGAAAATGATTCGCTCCCCGACAGTTGGGGAGTATGAAAAGCGATGCAATGCGAACTGAGTCGGACTGACCATGACGGGGCGTCGACACTTCGGCACAGTACGACAGCGATCGTCGGGGCGCTGGCAGGCGACCTATCGGCACGAAGGTCAACGGATCTCGGTCGGAGTGTTTCGGACCAAGGCCGATGCGCTGGCGTCGCTGTCGGTCATTGAATCCGACATGCTTCGAGGTGCCTGGGTCGACCCGCTCGTCGGACAGCTCACACTAGAGCGCTACGCGACCGAGTGGCTCGAGCGTCGACCCGATCTGGCGGTTCGCACCCGTGATCTCTACGCTCATGTTTTGGGCCGCCACATTCTTCCGACACTCGGTCGAGCCACCCTCGCTGGACTCACTTCCTCGCAGATTCGCGGTTGGCACGCGGCTCTTGCCGAGGAACACCCCGCCACCGCGGCGAAGGCCTATCGACTCTTGTCGTCGATCATGCGAACGGCGGTAACCGACGGGCTGATCACGTCCAACCCGTGCAAGGTGAAGGGGGCCGGACAGGAGCATTCGCCAGAGCGACCGGTGGCCTCAGCCGCTGAAGTCGAGGCTCTGCGACTGGCAATGCCGGTCCACCTACGAGTCGTTGTCGCCCTGGCCGCGTGGTGCCAACTTCGCCGAGGTGAGATCTTGGGACTACGCCGCAGCGACGTAGACCTGCTCCACTGCGCGCTGCACATTCGTCGAAGTCGAACGTTCACAATGGATGGTCGACCCGTCGAGAAGGAGCCCAAGACACGGGCAGGCTCTCGAGTCATCGCGGTACCCCCTCCGGTGATGCGACTGATCAGTGAGCACCTGGGGCAATTCACGGATCCTGTGCCGGACTCGCTTCTCGTCACGGGTCGAAATGGGGAACCGCTTACACGCGATGCGCTGCAGGGTGCCTGGGAGACGGCCCGAGCGCACGTTGGACGTCGGGACCTGCGTCTGCACGATTTGCGACACTCGGGGCTGACGATTGCGGCGGCTACCGGCGCGACCACGGTCGAACTGATGCATCGTGCTGGACACGCGTCGTCAGCGGCCGCCATGCGCTACCAGCACGCCGTGAGGGACCGCGACAGGATTCTGGCCGAAGCACTCGGTGAACTGGTCGAGCGGTCCGTCACGCCGCTCTCAGAACGAACGGAAGGGCTCTCCGGGCCACGCGACTCCGGCTCTCGACGCATCGGGTGACGCGGTAGCGATGCACTCGTACGGACGTCGCCACCGTTGGGAGAATGTCGGATCACGCGCCAACTAGTCAAGTGGTCTTCGTTCGAGAAGACGATCCTTCCTGCCAAGTATTCGAACAGCACGGTCACACCATCACTGGCCAATCGTGGGCTGCCAACTTCAGACTCGCTGAGACGAGCGGTCTCACGACGAATATCGAATGCGAGCAAGGTGACTCGGTGCCGCAGCATGAACGCCAGCCCTTACGGATGATCCTTGCGGGCAGGGAGCTCGGCGGGCCAGACGATAGTTTGGCGACATGAATGGCAAGGGTTCTTCCACTCCACTTCGGTTACGCGTGGGTTGGCTGAGTCGTGAGGAGTTACTGACCGAGCTAAAGCGAATCGGTGTGCTGCTCAACGCCTCGGCTGAAGTCCTGCTCAAAAGTCCCGCCTTCGACCAGCAAGATCTTGAAACTTTTCACTTAGCCGAGTGCACGGTCGGGCAACTCGGCTTCGGCGACGGTGCGGTTCTATCCTCGATCTTCGCCAAGGCGCAAGAAACTGGACTCTCGCTCTGCCCTGCTATCGCTGGGCCCTATTTGCGGCTGCTCATGACTGACCAGGAGTCGGCCCCAGACTCGGTGATGTCTAACGGTTCCGCTCCATCGAGCTCGATAACGGTCGCGGCGGCTCCGCTTAGCGACGATGATGACTATCCGAAGGGCTTCTATTTGAGAGCGGTCAGTGGTGACTTGTGGCTTCGCGGGTATCACGCCACTGATCAGCACATCTGGTCCCCAGACGATTGTTTCGTCTTCAGGGCTTCTGGGGGGCCATAACCCCGTTCACGGGAGAACGTGTGAGCCAACCAGGCGTGGAAATTTGGAAGACGAGACAGGCACAGCGGGAACAAGTCAACCGGCCCCACCTACACTAGTATTGATCGCCTAGTACTATGTAGTACATGGTAACGGACGACTCGGCGCGATTGCTGGCGCAAATGCGGCGAGGGTCGATCGAATACTGCGTTCTCGCCCTCCTCGAATCCCGCGACCACTACGGACTCGAGATCACGAAAGTACTGACCGATGCGGACGGTCTCGTCACGAGTGAAGGGACGATCTACCCGCTTCTGACTCGCCTTCGAAACGAAGGGCTTGTAGACACCTACTGGAAGGAATCGACGGAGGGGCCGCCTCGTCGGTACTACCACGTCACCAAGAAGGGTCGCCAGGCCCTCGTGCCATTTCGCGAGCAATGGACGCGCTTTCGCGATTCGGTCGATGACATTCTCTCGAGGGGGATCGATGACGCAACGAACTAGTGAAATTGATGCCGGGGAGCGCTACTTGAATCAACTGCGCTACGCATTGCGCCACGCTCGCAAGAGTGATCGGGACGACTACGTGGCACAGATCGCGGACCACATAGGCGAGAGCAGGTCGCAGTTCGATCCCGCCGACTCCGGAGAATTGGATGAGCTCTTACGTCGGCTCGGACCGCCGTCGGCCCTAGCCAAGGAGTTCTACGCTTCGGAGCGCGCGAAGTTGAACGCGGCGCAGCGTGCACTTCAAACTTTTCGCCGGAGGTGGATTCCCATGTCAGTGGCCGTCGTCGTTGCCATCGTGGTGATCGTCGAAGTATGGGCCGCAACGTATCAACCCATAAGCCTCAGAATGAGTGGGGGCTACTCTGACAATGTTGTAGCCCTGAGTGGCCGAGTCCCCGTCAAGTTGAGCGAAGATGGGCCGCAGCCCGTTACGTGGCAGTTGACCGAGGGCCTCTATCGCGTTTCTATCCTCTTTACCGTGCAGAATGACAACTCGATCGCGGTGTCGATCTCACCTCCGTCAATCGTCCAGGGCATTCCCAATCGGGCGTCGTGGCGATTGGAGTCGACTACGACGACCAAGCAGTCGCCCTTCATCTCTGCTTCAGTGTCTGGTCACTCGTATCGCGAGATCTTGTTCACGACGACGTACCACTGCACGCCATGGCCCCAAGGCAGCTTGAATGCCAAGTCGCCCGAGACGACGACCGTGAACTTTCTCCCAGTCGTCATGTCCTTCTTGGGGCATCAGCACACCTTGGACGTCCCAGTGCAGCCGTTCTACTTGGAGTTCCTGGGCAACTGCTTCGGTTAGCGACGCTTCCTCGTCGCTGTGAATTCGAACCATCACAACTACGTGACGGACTCTTTGCGTGACGTGAATGTGGATGCGAAACATCGTGATGAAGGACGGGCAATGCGGACTAGACAGCATTTCGAATGAGCAATGCGAACCGTCAACGAGCGGTGACACTGGAAGACGTGCGATTGAGACATATCGACGTCGCCGTCACTACCGTAGGGAGAATGTCGGAACACGCGCCAACTAGTGAAGTCGTCTTCGTCCGCGAAGATGATCCTCGCTGCTAAGAACTAGAAGAGCTCGGTTACTCCGTCACCGGGTACTCGTGGGGCGCCAGCCTCAGACTCGATGAGACGAGCGATATCACGGCGTTGATCGAGCGTGTGACCAAGGCGACTCGGGATGGAATCACTTTTCGTGAGCTTGGCGTAGAGGATCTCGGAGTCGTAGTGGCGCTTGAACGTCTCACCGCCGATGACTATCCAGTCACTCCCGCGACCAATCACGTGGCGCCCACACTCGACGTGCTCATTCAACTCTTGGCCGAAGGCGCTCGAGCGTGGGGCGCCTTCACTGGCGACGAACTCATTGGAGTCACCCTCTTGAAATCACGGGGCGAGCGATGGAATAGCGAATTCACCTCGGTTCTGCCACGATTCCGGGGCCGGGGAATCGGCAGCGCAGTGAAGGCAGCGTCTCTCGTCGCGCTCTTCAACGACGGGCATCGATGGTTCTCGACTGGCGGCGCCGAGTCAAACAGTGCGAGCCTCGGTGCCAATCTGGCCTTGGGCTACGTCCTGGAGCCTCGCTGGCGGACCTACGTGAAGAGCCTGGAGTAGCTAAGGCCGGGATCAGTATTGCGGCCCTACGACTGATCCGTAGCGAACTGCGGATGTAGAAGCAGGTCTCA
The DNA here is from genome assembly GCA_027355725.1 of Acidimicrobiaceae bacterium. Taxonomy (GTDB): domain Bacteria; phylum Actinomycetota; class Acidimicrobiia; order Acidimicrobiales; family RAAP-2; genus RAAP-2. The sequence goes on along the minus strand of DAIEHI010000103.1, from coordinate 3,012 downwards.
GCTAACGGGCCCATGCATCGTGTCGGGATGCGGTCCTTTGGTTGATATGGATTCAGCGAGCACATCCTTTGAGGGACCGAGGCAATTAGCACGAGGTCGGGAGGCGCCCGTCTCGAAGTTGGCTCAGCACCCGCTCCAGGGAGCAGAGTTGATGCTCCCCGGGCACCAGTCGAACGGCTCGCTGCCCGTCACGCGACCGGCTGCGTCAAAACCTTGAACGGTTCCCAGCTGTACCGCGACGTGGCCCCAGGGAACGTGCCAGGGTGGCCAGTGCGCCACATGTAGCTCGAGGACCTCGAATCTCGGACTCCGGGCGAGGACGACTGAACGGGCCCAGGCGCCGTCAACAACGACACTCTGAGTTGCTCGATTGTGATGCACGAGTATGAGCACGGTGTGGGCGCCGTAGCTACCGTCAACGACGGCGATCGGTGCGCTGACGACTGCGCGCATCTGCGCGGATGTGATGGTCGCAGTCCCAGTGCCCACTCCCGTGAAACACGACTTCCACTGGCCACCAACATGGAACGCCGCGAGGCCGGTCACTCGACCCTCTCCGACGACCACAGTCGCGGCGTCCCCAGCGGACCCCTGCGACGACGGGTTCGTGAAGGCACTCTCGCAGGACGCGACAGTCGCACCAACCGACGCTGACGCGCCGCGTCCGAACAGGAGCCAAAGGCCCGCCAGGGCGATTAGAACACCAAGGACCCCCACGACGGGCCAGCGCCAACTCCTTCGCCTGCTCGGATCTTGAACCGGCAAGGCAACAGGCGTGGGTGCAACGTCACCGGACATTCCTGCAGTCTGTCGGTCCTTGCTCGGTCTGTCCATAGAGCGCCGTTCAGACTTGTGCAACGGTGGCACTGGCTCCAGAGCTTTCGTCGGGGCTCTGCACGGAGAATCCGCTAAATGGCTGAACATCTGCGTTCGACTCCGAATCCGATTGCGCACAGAATGTCGCAGAATTCGGGCTGCATTGTCGTGCCTATTTGTCGCACAGGGTTGCTTCGCTAGGACACGACCTGGAGAGATTTGGACCCGGACGGACGCTCGTCAGGCGGGCTAGGACTCCCAAGCCGCGAACGGCCTTCGGGTCGGGTTTGGCTATGAATTGCCGCTGCTCGATTCCGGTTCGAATTGAATTGAGGTGTGCCGTGGGGATCGACCTCGGACTAGACCGTCAGTGGTTTGGGCGTCACTTGGGCGTCAATGGGCGTCAAACAACGGACAATCACGGGTAAAGGCGGACAACGACGGACACTCTAGAAGGTGCCTTTAATCAGGGCAGATAGGCGAATCACCTGAGCACCCCCAACGGGATTCGAACCCGTGCCGCCACCTTGAAAGGGTGGTGTCCTAGGCCGCTAGACGATGGGGGCCTACTCGTCCCATGTCGTGCATGGTGGTCGGGCTGCCCGGATTTGAACCGGGGACCTCTGCGTCCCGAACGCAGCGCGCTAACCAAACTGCGCTACAGCCCGCGGCAGGTTTCCCCGCAGCCCGACAATCCTACTCGGCGCGAGCAGCCTCAGCCAACGGCGTCCTCGTCAGGGGGGTGGCGCTCGACGACGATCTCGCTGATGCGCCGCTTCTCCAGGGACTGGACCTTGAGCGTCCAGTCCTCGAAGGAGTAGGTCGCGCCCTCGCTGGGGATCTCGCCGGCCAGGTCCAAGAGGAACCCCGCGATCGTGACGTACTCGCCCTCGGGGATCTCGAGGCCGATCTCCTCTTCGACCTTGTCGACGTGGGTCTGGCCGTCGACGAGCCAGCGGTTCTCGCGGATGCGCACGATGGAGACCTCGTCGTCCTCGTCGAACTCGTCGCTCCAGTCGCCCACCAGTTGCTCGAGGATGTCGCGGATCGAGACGACGCCCGCCACGCCGCCGTGCTCGTCGAGGACCAGGGCGAACGTGCGGCGCTGCTCGCGCATCTCGGCGAGGCTCTCGAGCAGATCGAGCGTCTCGGGCAAGAGCAGCGGTCGGCGGATCTTGCGGCTGATCTCGACGGCGGTGGGCAGCGAGACGCCGATCTGGCGCTTGACCGTGGTCGAGCGAAACAGGTCGTTGACGAAGAGGACCCCGGTCACCTCGTCCAGGTCGCCGCTCACCACGGGAAAGCACGAGTGGCCGGTGTCGCGCACCGCCTCGGCGACGGCTTCGGGGCTGACCGGATAGGTGAGGTAGGCGACGTCGACGCGCGGGGTCATCACGTCGCGCAGCTCGAGCTTGCTCAGCTGGTCGACGCGAGCGTGGATGGCCTCGGCTTCGGGGGCTATGGCGGGGGCGTCGTCGTGCCCACGCAGGCGCGCGCGGAACCGCGCGAGGCCCGACGGGGGAGGTTGGTCGCTCACCGCGCGGCGGCGCGCACCGTGGTCGGGCGCAGCGCGTCGTCCTCGTACTCGCCGCCGGCGAGCAGGCTGCGCACCGCGGCGCGCACGCGAATCGGCTCGAGCGGCTTGACGAGGAAGCCTTCGGCCCCGCTGCGACGAGCCAGGAACACGTCGGGACGACGATCCAGGAGCATCAGCACCGGAACCGCCTCGGCGGCGCCGTAGGACTCCTCGTTGCGCATCTCCAGGCAGATCGCCATGGCGCCCATGTTCGCGATCTGCAGGTCGAGCACGGCGAGGTCGATGCCGCCCTCGCGCACGATGTCGAGCACCTCGGGTCCCGAGCTGGCCTCCTCGACGAGCAGGTCGGGCCCCTCGAGCATGGTGCGCAGTTCGTGCCGCAGGGCGGCGAGGTCGCTAGCGATCAGGACGGTGGCCACGAGTAGAGCGTAGCGGAGCGTTTCGGGCACTTTTGGGGCCCTTGGGCCCACCTCGAAATCGGCCTTGCCTCGGGGGTCGCGGCGGTGCTTGACTGGGCCTCTCAGAGCCAACCGGGGGGAGGGGCGATGACGGTAGTACGCGTGGCGTGGATGGACCTCGCCGAGTGCCGTAGCAGTGAGGGCTCACTGTTCTTTCCGCCTGACGCCAGCGAGCGCAAGGAGGAGCGCCTCGAGCGCGAG
>DAIEHI010000092.1 GCA_027355725.1 Acidimicrobiaceae bacterium | reverse complement strand
GGGAACCCCCAGTCCGATTCAACGAAGAGTAAGGAGTCGACCGGTGAACAAGGCCGAGTTGGTAGATGCAATTGTTGCCGAGAGTGGCGCGACAAAGAGTACGGTCGCTGAAGTCCTCAAGTCCTTTGAGGATGTCGTAGTAACGAATGTTTCAAAGGGTGAGAAGATCGTGCTTTCAGGCTTCCTGTCGTTCGAGCGTGTAGACCGCAAGGCCCGCACCGCCCGTAACCCCCAGACTGGCGAAGCAATCCAGGTGAAGGCTTCAAAGGCTCCAAAGGTTTCCATTGGCTCAACCTTCAAAAAGGCAGTCAAGGGCAACTGAGTCCTGCAGTTGAGTGAGATTCCCCCGGGCGATTGCCCGGGGGATTTTGCTTTGTGGTGGCGTCAAAGACTGTTTGTTCACTACGTCTTTTGGTTCTTGATCAAAGGGCTTGCACCCACGATGTGGTCTCGCGATAACGGTCTGCTGCGAAAAGCCGGGAAATTGATGCTCTGGGGAACTGAACCGCTGACACCACGAAGGCTGAAACTTCCAGCAAGAGGCCTGCGACTGGCTGCATTCAGGCTCGCTGCGCCCTCGAAGACACCACGCGAGCGTTGCAACCCAACAACGCCAGAATCGTTCGACTCGCTCGCAATGCAAAATCCCCTGGGCGCAGGCCCAGGGGATTACAGCAAACCATGAAAAGCGTTAGTCGACGAGGACGTCGACCAACTTTCGCCCACCGCGGTAACCGAACTTGACGGTCCCTTCTGCGAGCGCGAACAACGTGTCGTCCTTGCCGATGCCGACGTTGCGACCCGGGTGAAACGACGTGCCGCGCTGACGGATGATGATGCTGCCGGTCTTGACCGCTGTTCCGTCAAACGTCTTTACACCAAGACGCTGCGCATTTGAATCGCGACCGTTCCTTGTGGAACCGCCACCTTTTGTCTTTGACATCGATGCTCCTTACGCTTTGGGTGAAATCTTGAGGATTTCAACGGTCGAATACTTCTGGCGGTGACCCCAGCGCTTACGCTGGATCGCCTTTGCCTTGTATGTCAGGGCGCGAATCTTGGGCCCCTTTTCGTCGCCAATGATCTTGGCGCTGACGGTGGCACCCTTGAGTGCCGGGCCGGCGACAACACTGTCCCCATCCACTAGCAATACGGGCTCGAACTGGACATCGGCACCAATCTCCTCGGGGCGCAGATCAACGCGGACAACTTGGCCCTCGGTGACGCGCTCTTGGGATGTGCCTACTCGGATAACGGCGTACATAGGGTTTCTATAGTAGCCGATGGGCTCAGGTCTGACGCTACAGTCCCGTGGCGAGGACAAATCCGCGCCCATCGCAGACCTTGCAAACGCTCGATACGGACTCCAAAAGACCCTCGTTGACCCTCTTGCGGGTCATCTCAACCAGGCCCAACTCAGAGATGTCAAACACCTGGGTACGGGTCTTGTCACGAGAGAGGGCTTGGCGAAGCGCTGAGGCCACGGCTTCACGATTGGGTTTGTTCTCCATGTCGATGAAGTCAATGACAATGATGCCGCCGATATCGCGCAGGCGCAGTTGACGAGCCACCTCTTCAGCTGCTTCGAGGTTGTTGCGAAACACCGTCTCTTCGAGGTTGGTGGTGCCGACGTTCTTTCCCGTGTTGACGTCGACGACCGTCAGGGCTTCGGTGCGTTCAATGATCAAAGATCCGCCTGAAGGTAGGAAGACCTTGCGATCGAGGGCCCGATGGAGTTGCTCGTGGACGAAGTAGCGCTCAAAGAGCGGTAATTCTTCGACCGTGCGGTCGTAGAACTCAATACGGTCTGCGAGCTCAGGATTGACTGCCAGCACGTACTCGCGGACCTTCTCAAAGAGGACCTTGTCGTCTATGAGCACGCCGCGGTAGTCATCGTTGAGCTCTTCGCGAAGGACTCGAACGGCGAGATCCAGGTCCCGATAGACCAGGCGGGGTTGATTGGACTTCGACACCTCGGCTTCAATGGCTGCCCATTTCTCTGAGAGCGACGTGACGTCTCGAGCCAAGTCCTCTGCGGTGACGCCTTCGGCGGCGGTGCGAATGATGATCCCGTGGCGCTCGGGCTTGACCTCGTCGATGATCTTTCGAAGGCGACGCCGTTCCCCGTCGGGCAACCGCTTGGAAATACCAATGGTCGATGAGTTGGGCACAAGTACCGCGAAGCGTCCAGGAATCGAGACTTCTTGGGTAAGCCTCGCACCCTTGGCCCCAATGGCGTTCTTCGTGACCTGACAGACCACTGTCTGGCCGGACTTGATCATTTGTTCAATGCGCTTGTCGTTGTGAACAGGCCCCTCAACGTCATCGGCGTCAAAGGAGATGTCGCCTCGATAGAGCACCGCGTTCTTTGGAATGCCAATGTCGACGAACGCGAGTTCCATCCCGGGCAGCACATTCTGGATTCGCCCGACATAGATGTTCCCGTCGATCTGGTTGGTCTCGTCGGCGGCCTTTGCCACGGTGTACTCCACCATCGTGCGGCCCTCGAGGGTCGCGATGTGGGTAGCTTCTTTGGTCGAATGCACGCACATCAAGTAGCGGCCCTGTGCTCTGGTGCGACGCTCGCCACCGCGACGGCGGCGACCCTTCGAACGAGCTCCCGCGGATTCGAGGGACCCGGCCTCGGGCGCCGACGCTTCGACGGGCGCATCGCCGGGGCGGTTCAGGTTCGCGCGCTGAGCACCCTGTCCTTGGCCCTGTCCCTGTCCCTGGCCCTGGCCACGACCCCGTCCTCCTCGACGTCGGCGACCCTGACCCTGACCCTGACCCTGACCGGAGTTCGGGCTCGAGGGCGCGAGTGGCGTTGAGGACGCACTGCTCGGTCGCGTGTCGCCTATTTGTGGAGCTGGGCGGGTGTCACCAATCTTTGGGCTAGACGATGATGATGAAGGATTGTTGGTTTCGTCGCTCACGACGGGTACTCCTTGAGTTCTTGTAGGAAGGGGTCTGGCATCGGCTACCAGGGATGATCTTGACGGTACGCGGCGAAAAACTCACGCGTGCGACTTCGTTGGAGAAGAGGGCGTATGCCAGAACGACGAGCAGCGAGAGGAACCCGATGATGATCTGGGTTGCCTCACTCGCATGTACCACGTTGCGTCCTCAATGCTTGCACGAGCGGAGTGCCTCGGCACTGCACTGATGCTGCGTTCTTCTCGCGCCCTGTACATTCTGCACAGTTGCGCCCAACGCCCCAAGGTTACTCGGCGCGTCGCTCACCCAGACGATTTAGACGTTCCAGTCGTCGTGGTGGTCGAATTTGACGATGAACCGCGCGCCGCACCGGTTTTTGAGGTCTTCTTGGTGGAAGTCGCCGGCACGCTCAGCTCTGCCTTCAAGGTGACTGGCTTGATCGGGTGGGCAACAAGATAGTTAAACGCCTTCACCACGACCGGGGCGGCCGCGGCGGAACCGTAGCCACCTTCAGCGACCACGCACACCACAACGTACTTGGGGTGGCCCACTGGCCCAAAACCTACGAACAGCGAGTTCGGCTCGAGGCCATGGGCGTTACTCGCCGTGCCCGTCTTGCCCGCTATCGGGAACGAAGCGAGTGAGAAATTACCGTAGGTGCGAAACGTGCCGTAGGCGGTACCGCTCGGATTCATCACTACCCCCTCAAGACCCTGGAGGATGGGGTCGCGCACACTCGGTGGCAGGCTCACGTGTCCAAGCACACGCGGTTGGTAGCGAACGACCACCTTGTTGTGGGCATTGATGATCGCCGCCGCGATCTGAGGTTCGTAGCGCGTGCCGCCGTTGGCGAACGTGGCGTAGGCATTGGCCAGTGCGATCGGCGTGATCGCGGTCGTACCTTGTCCGAAGGCCATCTCGATGTTGTCACCCGTGTACCAATTGACATTCGGGAACGCCTTGGGGGCCTGAGCGTGGAGCAACTTTCGCACCGCCGGCGAGTCGACGCGCCCCGCAACCTCGTTGGGCAGGTCAATGTTGGTCAGCGAGTTGAGACCGTATTCAGTGGCCACGTTTTGAATTGGCGTCTGGCCGTACTTGGCTTGTTGAGCCCAGAACAGGTACCCGAGGTTGTAGAAGTAGTAGTCCGAGGAGACCGTCAGCGCGCGCGGCAGGTCTATGAGGCCCGCGCCGATTGACTGGTCGTCGTGAAAGATGCACCCGTGAGCCCCCTGTAGACAGCCCGGTACCTTGAAAAAACCGGTGTCGTCGATAATCTTGTATGGGGGAAAGACACCTGTCTGCATCTGGGTCGTGGCGGTTATGAGCTTGAAGGTACTCCCTGGCGTGTAGAGGCCCTGGATTGCGTAGTTGTTGAAAGCCCCTTCGTTCAAGAGTTGGTGGAACGACGTATTCGACAGTCCGTTGACGAACGAGTTGAGGTTGTAGGAGGGGTAGCTCGACATCGCGAGGACGTCGCCGTTATTGGGGTCAAGGACAATGGCCGCACCGTTCACCGCCTTGGGGTAGATCCCCGTGGTCGGGTCAACGGTCTTTCGGTCAGTGAGAATGTCAGCGGCGAGATAGCTGTCGAGTGCCTTCTGCAAGCCGGTGTCGATGTTCAGTACCACCGAATCGCCGACCTTGGGTTGGGTCGTGTGCACCGCGCCCAGGATGTTGCCGTACGCCCCCACCTCGAGGGTGCTCGTGCCGTCGTGGCCGCGGAGGTACTGCTCATAGAACGACTCGATGCCGGTCTTGCCGATCGTTGAGTCGGTCTGATACCCCTTGTTGGGATTCGCCGCTATTTCAGCGCCCGTGATTGGTCCGACGTACCCGAGCACCTGAGCGCCGACGCTACCGCCATTGGGGTATGAACGCGTGGCCACGTCGAGTACCGACACCCCGGGGAACTCCTTTGGGTGGAGTTTGATGAATTCGACTTCCTTCGCGGGAGCGTTGCTCAAGATCGGCGCGGGTTGATAGGGGTCGTACTGAAGGTTGTTGAGGTCCGCGTTGATCTGTTTCACGCTCAGCCCCGTCAATGACGCGAGCGCCCCTTTGATCGGTGGGTACAGGGCCGCTTCGGCGCGCGAGAGGCGAATCTCGGTGGTGTTGACATTGGTGACGAGGGGATGACCATTTCGATCAAGGATGAGGCCGCGACTCGCGGGGATCGTACTCACGCGAAGTGAGTTCGCATTCACACTCTGCACCGATCCCTTGTAATCGAGGATCTGCAAAATGAAGAGCCGACCGAGCAACAAGACGAGGAGCATGATGAAGAAGCCCCCAATGACCCGCCATCGCCGTTCGGGGCGGTGGACCACCTCATCGGGCGAGGCAACGAGGTCTCGGATGCCGACCGGGCGAGGCTCGTTGATGGAACGACCCCGACCACGAAAAGGATTGAGCGACACCCATGGTCGCCAGACGCGTGAGAACCACGAACCGGTCGGGCGGTTACGCCAGGAGCCCTTCACCGTCGAGCCTTCTCGCCAATGCCACCAACCAGCCGTGCCACACGGCTGATGCTTCGTGAGAACAAGAAGAAGGCGACGGCATTGATCGTCATGCTCGACACGAGACTCCCGCGCCAGAGCCCGGAGTTGAACTCAACGTAGCCGCCCGCCACGTACATGAGCGGTGCGAAGAACCCACCGATGGCGCCGATGAGCGGCGTCACCCAGATGGCCGCCGAGTCGAGGTCGCCGACGCCCTCACGGCCGAGCCTCGACGCCGCGTACCCGAGGACGATGCCAACGAGCGCGGTGAGGCCGAACGGTGTCGCGGCGTGGGTATCGAAGAAGATGCCGCCCAACAGTGCGACAAAGACGGCGAGCGTCGTGTAGCCCGCGAGTCCAACGCATAACGGCCATAGCCAGACGAGCATGAACACAACGCCACTGACTCGAAGAGACGAGAGCACCTCGAGTTGAATTGCGACGACGAGCAGCGTGACCAAGGCCGCAGGTGCGAGAGCTCTCCTCACGTAGATGGCTCCCAGATCACCACGTCGAGATAGTGCAGCGTGCGAAGATCGGCGCTCGGTTGTAGCACGAGGTTGTACGTCGCAGCCCCCGGCGTCAGTGTCACTTGGGTCACCTTGGCTACGGGCAGTCCCGGCGGATAGAGCCCACCCTGCAGTCCATCGGTCGAGATCACCGTGCCGGTACTGATGGAGCTCGTCAACGGCACCGAGGTCGCACTCAATCCGTTGTTGACGCCGCGCCCTGAGACGAGCAGCGTGTCCTTGCCGTTGGCGTACGTTGCGCCAATCGACGAATTGACGTCCGTTATCAGTCGCACGGTCGAACCATGAGGCGAGGTGGAGATCACACTTCCGACCAGACCTCCGTTGGCCACGACCGGCATTCCCGCAAGGACACCGTTGTCGCGACCAACTGAGATGTCGACAGTGGCCGCGAAATTCGTCGGCGAGATTGCGGTCACCTGGGCTGCAATCGTTGGGAGGCTGCCGACGAAGGGTACGTGGAGCTCGCTCGTGAGTTGTTGGAGCTGTCGTTCGAGCGCCCACGTCTGATTCGCTTGCTGCTGAGCTTTGCCGAGTTCGTAGCGCAACTTCTGGTTCTGGGCGACGACGTCGTTGAAGTTGATCGCACCCGCGAGGAAGTGACCAACGGGTCGAGCCACCTGGTTCACGCTCCAACTAAAGGGATTGACCACCACGTTCGCAATGCTCTTGAGGCCCGCGACGACACCGCTGGTCAAATACATCACCACCACGATCACCGTCGCCACGGCACCCAATGTGAGCGCTCGGCGCCTCGAGCGTTCCGTAGCCACGGTTTAGCGAGAAGGACTGGTCTTCAACATGCGTGAGAAGACGTCAAGTTCTTCCAAGCACATGCCACTACCAAGAGCCACGCAATTGAGCGGGTCGTTCGCCACGATGATGGGCATGTTCGTCTCCACCTCGAGGCGAGCGGCGATGCCGTTTAGCAATGCTCCCCCACCCGTCAACACGATTCCTTGCTCCATGAGGTCAGACGAGAGTTCGGGAGGCGTGCGATCAAGGGTCACCTTCACCGCGTCGACGATCGCCTGGACCGGCTCTTCCATGGCTTGGCGGATCTGCTCGGTCGTGATGACCACGGTCTTGGGGAGACCAGTCACGAGGTCGCGACCACGGATCTCCGCGCGCAACTCCTCCTCGAGCGGGTAGGCCGAGCCCAATTGGATCTTGATCTCCTCAGCGGTACGCTCACCGAGCGCCAACTGGAATTCCTTCTTCACAAAAGCCACGAGTGCTTCATCAAGTTCGTCGCCACCAACGCGGATGGACTGGCTGGTCACGATACCGCCGAGTGAGATCACCGCCACCTCGGTTGTTCCACCGCCAATGTCCACCACCATGTTGCCCGTCGGTTCATGGATCGGTAGTCCGGCACCAATGGCGGCGGCCATTGGTTCTTCAATGATGTACGCCTTGCGCGCACCGGCGAACTCGGCCGCCTCCATCACTGCTCGCTGCTCAACACCGGTGATGCCCGAAGGCACGCAGATGACCATTCGCGGTTTGGCGAATCGCCGTTGGTGCACGCGGTGTATGAAGTAGCGAAGCATCTTTTCGCAGATCTCGAAGTCGGCAATGACGCCGTCCTTCAGTGGACGAATCGCTTGGATGTTGCTCGGCGTTCGACCAATCATTCGCTTGGCCTCGGCGCCTACCGCGAGTGGCTTGCCGTCCTTCACATCTACCGCCACCACTGACGGCTCATTCAAGATGATGCCCCGGCCACGAACGTAGACCAGCGTGTTTGCCGTACCAAGGTCAACTGCCATGTCACGGCCCAAGAATGAAAATCGACGATCAACCATATGAACCCTTTAGCGAGAGACCCGACGCACGCCTCTACCCACCTACAAGGCTAGGGCACATGGCGCGAATACAGCCGTAATTCTTATCTAGTCCAGCGAAGGAAAGAAAATCGCTATCTCGCGTTGTGCTGATTCGGCAGAATCCGAGCCGTGGATCAGGTTCTGCGCCATCTCTATGGCGAGGTCCCCACGTATGGTGCCAGGCAGCGAATCCTTCGGATCAGTCGCGCCGATCAGGTTCCGAACGACCTTCCACGTATCGCCTGGGCCCTCCAGCACCGCAACCAGGGCCGGTCCGCGGGTGATAAATGAGACGAGGCCGTCGAAGAAGGGCTTGCCTTCGTGTTCGGCGTAATGACGTTTAGCCGTTGATGCATCAATGGTGCGAAGCTCAGCGGCGACGATGCGCAGCTGCTTTCTCTCGAGACGAGAGAGGATCTCACCAATGAGACCGCGCTCCACGCCGTCTGGCTTCACAATGACAAATGTTCTATCCACGAGGAGAAAATCTAACAGTCTTACGAAAGATGCCGCGACGCGACATGGATGATCTCTCCGCGCACTTCAGCGACCAGGTAAAGACTTCCGGCAACGACTATGAGGTCGTCATCGCTCGAATGCTCTCTCGCGTGGGCCAACGCTGAGGTTCCACTCGAGTGTTCGATCGCTACGCCCCCCGCACGTCGCACCGCCGCGGCGACGTCGCTCGCCGCCATGGCGCGCGGCGAGTGCGGCGCACAACAATGGAACTCGGTGAAGCCCAGGCTGACCAACGGCGCCACCATGTCATCCACGTTTCGACCGCTCAGCATGCCGAGCACGCAGCGTCGCTCGCCTTCAACGTGAAACGCTCCATCGAGCGTTGCACAGAGTGCCCGCACGCCCGCCGGGTTATGTGCACCGTCGACCACGATCATCGGGCGGCGCGCAATGAGTTCCATGCGCCCTGGCATCCGTGCACTCGCCAACGTACTTGACACCACTTCAACACCAAGGGCGCGCTCGAGGAACGCTTCGGCGGCGACGATCGCGGTCGCAGCGTTCATGCCTTGGTGGATTCCGTGCAAAGAGACCAGGATGTCCTCATAGGTCTCATAGGGCGTACGCACCGTGATGAGACGCCCTCCGACCGCCAGTTCATTTCGCTCAAGCACGAACGAGTCATCAAGGAGCCACAGTGTGCTCCCGAGCTCACTGGCCTTTGATTGGGCGATCTCGACCACGACGGCGTTGGTCGTAGAGACCACGGCGACGCCACTGGTGCGAAAGATACCAACCTTGTCCGTCGCGATCTGCCTGATCGTGGTACCCAACACTGCGGTATGATCGAGGTCGACGTTGGTGAGGACCGCCACCGAACTGTTGATCACGTTGGTCGAATCCCAGGTCCCCCCCATGCCGACCTCAACGACGCCAACGTCCACACCCTCATCGGAGAAGTGCAGTAACGCCGCGACCGTCAACAGCTCAAAGCGCGTGAGCGAGATCGAGCTCACCTCCTCGACGTCCGCCAAGCGTGACAGGAGTGAGATGAAACTCTCATCGTCGATCGGTTCCCCATTCACGGCGATGCGTTCATTTATGGCGTGCAGATCAGGGCTCGTGAACGTGCCAACCCTCAGTCCCGTGGCGCTCAGCAGGGCGCTGGTCAAGGTGGTGGTGGTCCCTTTGCCGTTGGTACCAGTTATGTGAATCGTCGGATAGTCATCTTGGGGGTCAGCGAGCATCCCAAGCGTGTCGACAATCGGCGCCAGCGTGGGATCGACGCCACGATTTGGAGCAACGCGTTCGAAGTCAACGTGTGACTCGAGCCACGAGAGAGCTTGTTCATAAGTGGTGAAGCGCACTGGTTAGCTCGCGCGACGAGTTCGCGCCGCCTTTCGCAATTCATAAGTGGGAGCGGTGTGACCTCGCACCGATTCGGCGGTGACGATGCAACGCTGGACATCGGAGCGACCAGGCACGTCGAACATCGGTTCGAGCAGGACATTTTCGAGGATGGACCGAAGACCGCGGGCCCCCGTCTGTCGCTCAAGGGCCAGGTCCGCAATGGCGCTGAGCGCCTCGGGCTCTATCACGAGTTCCACGCCGTCCATGGCGAGCACCTGTTGGAATTGGCGCACCAATGAGTTCTTCGGCTCGGTGAGCACACTGATGAGCATGTCGCGGTTCAACTGCTGGACTGCGCCAACGATCGGAAGGCGCCCGATGAATTCTGGAATGAGTCCGAACTTCACCAAGTCCTCGGGAAGCGCGTGACGGAACAACTCGATATCGCCTTTACGCTTCGACTCAACGGGTTGATTGAAGCCCATTGACTTCTTGCCAAGGCGGCGCTCGATAATCTCTTCGAGTCCCGCGAAGGCTCCGCCACAGATGAACAGGATGTTCGACGTATCGATGGTGATGAACTCTTGGTGGGGATGCTTGCGACCACCCTGGGGCGGAACGCTCGCGACGGTGCCTTCGAGGATCTTGAGCAATGCCTGCTGCACGCCTTCGCCCGAAACATCACGAGTGATGGAGGGGTTCTCGGCCTTTCGCGCGATCTTGTCGATCTCGTCGATGTAGATGATGCCGCGCTCAGCGCGTTTCACGTCGAAGTCGGCTGCCGACAGCAGTTTCAACAGGATGTTCTCAACGTCTTCGCCAACGTATCCGGCCTCGGTCAGCGCGGTGGCATCGGCAATGGCGAAGGGCACGTTGAGCATGCGCGCAAGAGTCTGGGCGAGAAACGTCTTACCGCAGCCAGTGGGACCGAGCAGCAAGACATTGGACTTTGCGACTTCAACATCATCCTCGTGCAAGGGGCCGGTCTGGATGCGCTTGTAGTGGTTGTACACGGCCACCGAGAGGATCTTCTTCGCATCGAGCTGACCAATCACGAATTCATCGAGGAACGATGAGATTTCGCGAGGTGTGGGCAGGTCTTCGAGGACGAACTCGGGGTGATCACCGAACTCATCGGCGATGATGTCATTGCACAGGTCAATGCACTCGTCGCAGATGTACACGCTGGGTCCCGCGATGAGTTTCTTCACCTGCTTTTGACCCTTAGCGCAGAAACTGCACTTAATGAGGTCGTTGCCTTCGCCAAACTTTGCCACAGATACCCTCCGACACGACCATTAACCCCAACATCCTACGGTTCGTAGGGTCAAAAAGGAGGTACCTAGGGCCGCGCGGTGAGAACGTCGTCAATAAGGCCGTATTCAACGGCTTCTTCGGCGCCCATGATGAAGTCGCGGTCGGTGTCCTTAGTGATCCGCTCGACGGTCTGGCCCGTGTCTGAGGCCAGCATTGAGTTCAGCATGTCCTTCATACGAAGGATCTCGCGGGCTTGGATCTCGATGTCGGAGGCTTGCCCGCCAACGCCACCCCACGGCTGGTGCAACAACACGCGTGCGTGCGGCAGCGCGAGCCGCTTACCCTTGGTGCCTGCACCGAGCAAGACCGCCGCCGCAGAGGCGGCCTGTCCGAAGCAGAACGTGGAGACGTCGGGCTTGATGTACTTCATGGTGTCATAGATCGCGAGCAGGCCCGTGATGTCACCGCCCGGCGAGTTGATGTACAGGTTGATGTCCTTGTCTGGGTCCTCGGACTCGAGAAAGAGCATCTGGGCGCAGATCAAGTTCGCAATCGTGTCGTCGATCGGCGTTCCAAGAAAGATGATGCGCTCACGAAGGAGTCGACTGTAGAGGTCGTAGGCTCGCTCGCCGCGATTCGACGATTCGACGACCGTGGGTACCAAGTAGTTCTGAGCTCGAAAATTGTCGTTCACGCATCCACCTTAGGCGTCGAGTTCCTCGGACTGATCCGTGCGCAACAGCGCCCGGTCGATCTCGAGGCCGTCGGGGTCAACAAAGGTGACGTTGTCCATCAGCCACCGAGATGCCTTCATCTTGGCCACTTCTGCATTGAACGCGACAACGCGACCCGTGTCACGAAGGTTCGTTCGCAAGAGCTCGGGATCCGCGTCCATCGACGCCGCGGTGCTCGCCAGTTCTTCTTCAATTTCCTCGGGCGTTGGCTCGAGGTTCTCCGCCACTACCAGTGCACGAAGGGCCAGGTCGATGCGAACGCCTCGAACCGCGTCTTCGCGCAAGGTCTCGAGCAACTGCTCAGGGGTCTGGTTGGTCACCTGGAGGAACATCTCGAGTGTCATCTGCTGTTGGGAGAGACGGTGACCGAGATCGTGCAGGCGCTCGTTGGTCTCGGCGTCTACCAAGACCTCAGGTACCACATCGCTGTCCACTAGCTCGCCCAATGCCACGAGGGTGGCGTCACGCTGGGACATCTGGGCCTCGACAACCTTCATGCGTCGCATCTGGTTGACAATGGCGTCGCGCATCTCCTGGTCGGTGGCCCACTCGGTGTTCTCCTGCACCCACTCGTCCGTGAGTTCGGGAAGAATGCGCTCTTTGACCTGCTTCAACTTCATCTCGTACGTCGCGACCACGCCTTCGCCGGCGCTGCCGTTCAACTTGAGCTCCTCACCTGCCCTCAGGCCGAGAATGAGTTCGTCGACGCCATCGGTGATCGAGCCTGAACCTACGGTGTACATGAAATCGCTCATCTCAAGCGGTTCGGTCTCACTCGCGACTTGTTGCACTCGAAGGTCCATGGTGACCAGGTCGCCATTCACGATTGGCCGATCCACGTCTTCAAGCACGGCGTCAGTCTCGCGGTACCGGTTGATCTGCGCCTCGATCTCGTCGTCGGTGACGTTGGGCGAAGGAATCGTCACACGAAGCCCACGCTGACCCGAGATGGTGACGACCGGACGGACTTCGACCTCGGCTTCGAAGGTGAGAGCGCCTTCTTGCTCGCCGCCAGTGATGTTGATCTCAGGCTGGCCAATCGGGTCGATCAGGGTGTCCGCAATGGCGCGAGCATAGAAGTCGGGCATTGATTCGCGAATGGCCTCGGAGCGCAGAACCTCGAGCCCGCCAATGTGGGCAACGAGCACGTTCTTTGGGACCTTGCCCTTGCGAAAGCCCTTGACGCTCACCTGCTTCGCGAGCGAGGCTGCGGCTGCGTCGAGGGCTTCGTCCATTTCGGTGTCATCGAGTTCCACGATGAGCTTGATTCGGTTGTTGTCCAGGGATGTAGAGGTGGCACGCATAGGAGATGCCAGCCTACCGGCTCTCCTGGATGGGTTAAATCATGATGTTGAGCGCCTCGCCAAATGCAAGCGCCATAGCGTGATCACCACGCACGTTGGTCGCCGAAGCGTCAAGGAACGCTTGGGCACTGATGCGACCCGCCGCACGGCGCCAAAAGAGCGCCACGGGGGTTGTGATCTCCAAGTTCACGGGCGTCGAGCTCGTTGAAACGGGTTGTGCTCGACCCTCTCTGACTTCAAGGAGAACCGTGCGCGCCAGGCGTCCACTCAGGTTGATCTGGATCACGGTTCCATCAGCAGCCTTCATCTTTCGTCCAACCACATAGGGCAGGGCGGCCTCAAAACGATTCACGACAATCTCTTCGCCCGGACCGTGGTCGTCTTCTGGTTGAAGCAGGGCGTCGCGGATGTCTTGAAGATGGATCCAGCTATCGAGCACCCGGGTCTCTTGAAATCGGTGGTAGGGCCGCTCCCCCTCGGGACTCCAGCCCACCTTCTCCCATCCCTCGTCGCTCAAGGTACGAAGGGCTTCGAGTGAACGTCGCGTGGTGTCACGGAACTCTTCGAGGACTTCGGGGCCAGGCTCACCACGATGAGCCTGGACAATGGCTTCATTGAGTTCACCAATCGGGTTCTTCACGTACTCGGGCCATGACCCTTCGTACGGCGGGACCGGCCCTCCGCGGAGCATGGCCTCGAAACCAAAGATGTGACTGATCACGTCTTGCACGTCCCAACCGGGGCAGGCCGTTTGAGCGTGATACGCCTCAGGCGGTTGGCTTCGCATCAATCGGTAGACGGCGCCCCATGTCTCATCGAGCGCATCGATTATCCAGTCGTAAGCCACCGGCACCTTCTTCTCATACCTGCGTGCAGCCTATGATGTCACGCACTCTGGCACTTGCGTTGATGAATATGTGTAACGATGGTACGACGGGAAGTAGCGCAGCTTGGTTAGCGCGCCTGGTTTGGGACCAGGAGGCCGCGGGTTCGAATCCCGCCTTCCCGACCACGCGACCAGGACCCCGAAAGGGGTTCAGGTCCTAGTCGACAGCTGGTCGCGAACGTCCAGGGAATGATCAATCCGCTTTCAAAGCGTCACCATTGGCGTGCCATTTCGACTTGATGCTCTCCCAATCAGAACGTCGCGCCGTCTACGCACATCGATCGGTCTCGTCCAACGATTGAGAGGGTCTAATCCTTCTTCCTCGAAAGACCCAGGCTCAAAATGGCAAAGACGATCCCCACCGTGAAGATCACGGTGCCAAAGACGAACACCTGCGGCGGTGTGCCAACTCGCGATGCGCCGTACACCCACACGGGAAATGGCACACTCGAGCCACTCACGAAGTTCGATGTCACGAAGTCGTCGATAGAGAGCGCGAATGCCATCAATGCACCTGCGAGCACACCGGGCATGATGAGCGGCAACGTCACGAGGCGAAATGTCGAGAACGGATTCGCACCCAAGTCATAGGACGCCTCTTCGAGCGAGAGGTCAAAGCCCGAGAGACGGGCTCGCACGGTGACCGTGACGTAGGCAATCGAGAACATCACGTGCGCCAATACCAGGGTGAGAAATCCTCGGGCCACGTTGAAGGTCACGAAGAGTCCGAGCAAGGAGGCGCCCATGACAATCTCAGGGGCGGCGATATTGAGAAACAGGATCTGCTCGATAGCGCCCTTGCCACGAAACTTCGGCGGTCGGTAACGCACGAGCGCGATTGCGAGCAAGGTCCCGATGATGGTTGCGATGATGGTACTCACGATGGCGAGGCGCAACGTCAACCAGAAAGCCGAGGTGAGACCAGGGATGTTGCTCCACTGGCGATACCACTGAAAGGTGAACCCATTCCACGCAAAGCTCACCAATTGGAGTCCGGAGATCACCCGGTTGAAGCTGTAGACAATCATCACCGCAATCGGAAAGACGAGATAGGCAATGACCAGCCACGAATACGTTGGCAGTAGGAAACGACCTAGATGGCGTGGACGACGCTGCTCCTTCTCGGTCGCAAGCGAAGTGCCGCTCGATGAAAGCGTGCTCACAGGTACTCCTCGATCGTTCGTGAACCCAGTAGTCGCGCGTAGAGCCAAATGCCCAGCAGAGAGATGATCAACAACACAACCGACAGCGACGCGCCCCCGGCGTAGTCAGAGTCGATGAGGAACAGATTCTGGATGACGGTGCCAATCATCGTGTTCGACGTCCCACCGAGGATCTCTTGGTTCACGTAGTCCCCGAATGCGGGAATGAAGGTCAGCAAGAACGCTGCGAAGATTCCCGGTATGGTCAGCGGCAAGATCACCCGCATGAACGCAGCACGCCGATTCGCGTAAAGGTCATAGGCCGCGTTCAGCACCCTTCGATCAATCCTCTCGAGCGCGACGTACAACGGAAGTGCGGTGAAGGGCAGGTAGTTGTACGCCAGACCCGCGATCACCGCGAGGCCCGTGCCCAGAACGTGGAAGTTAGACGGTGCCAGGTGGTTGTGCTTGAGGAAAGTCAGCACGATGCCGTTGTTGGAGAGGATGAACTCCCACACCAACGTACGGATGATGAACGACACAAAGAACGGCACCAGCAGCATGATGAGAAAGAAGTTCTTCTTTCGCCCGCCGTAGAACGCAATCCAGTACGCGATCGGGAACGAGATGACCAAGTCAATAACCGTGGCGATAGCAGCGAAGACCAGGCTCGTGATGAACTGTGGGTGATAGAGGTTCACCACGTGGGGAAGCTCTCCCCAGTTCCAGGTCATAACGCACACCCCAGACGCAGGACTACACGTCTTGAGTGTGATCGACAGCATGATCAACAGTGGGACTATGAATAACAACAGCAACCACAGCCCTGCGGGGAGACTCAACAGATACGGCGGGAGTCTCTTTCGCAGGGCTGTCAGTCGCCGCTTGTGGTCTACGCTCCCTGGATGATCGGTAGGAAGAGGCTGGTCCACGCGTCAATCTCCGTCTGACTCTTGAAGTTGTAATAGGGCTTTGATGCCTTGACTCGCGCCGGGCTCGGGAACACCACATTTGAATTGGCGGTCACCGAATAAGGAAGACCAATCTCAGGCTTCAGCGAAGCGAGAGCGGCCTTGTTCCAGCCAGTTGGGTGCAGCAGTTGCTGCTTCGCCGCGGGAACCGGGCAGATGTAGTCGTTGTAGTACTCGACCACCGACTGGGTGACGGGGCTGTAGAAGTAGTCCATTGCCGTCATCGCATCGAGAGGGTTCTGTGCGTACTTTGGAATGCACATGTTGTCAGTCCACAACATCGCACCTTCGTGGGGGATGAGCAAGGTCAAGTCCTTGTACTTGCTGTTGAGGTCGGCCTGGAAGATGTCGCCCGAGTAGCACATCGAGATGTCGATGTCGCCATTCTTCAAGTGCTGAATGTAGCTCTGGTCGTAGTACGCCGCGACGATGCCGTCGCTCTTTTGCTGCTGGAGCTTCTTTGCGGCCTTGGCCCAATCCGATTCAGTCGACTTAGCTGGCTCAACGCCAATGGCGAGCAAGCCAACACTGCCCAATTCAAAGGGGTCGCTCAACATACCAACACGACCGGCGTACTTCTTGTTGAACAAGATGTCGACGCTGTCGCCAGGGTTCTTGACCTTTTTGTTGTTGTAGCCAATCGCGGTCCACCCCGACTGCCAGGCCATCGTGTACTTGTTGCCCGGGTCCCAGGAAGGGCTCTTGATGAGCGGTCCCGCGTACTTATTGAAGTTCTTCATCATCGCGTGATCGAGGGGCACCAGCCAACCCAGTTGCATCAGGTAACCCAATTGTGGGTTGTTGTTGGTCATGACGACAATGTCGTACCCCGTGTACTGCCCCGCTGCCAGCGATGGGCGTATCTTCTGATAGAACGACGCATTGTCTTGGATCACTTCGAAGTAATTGACTTTGATGCCGGTCTGCTTCGTAAAGTTCTGTAGTGACGGGTGCTTTCCCGCGAGGACGTCGATGTAGTACGGCCAGTTCGCGAAGTTGAGCGTATGGTGCAACTTCTGGCTCTTCCACCACGACTTGGAGCCCACCGAGCTCGCAGCGCCCGCCATTGTTGCCGATCCCATCGAACCAGCTAGTGCTGCACCGAGTCCGAGTCCCGATGCCGTTAGCGCCTGGCGACGAGAGAATCGAGGTTGAGTCAAGCCCCGCCAGAACGACGGGTCGATACCCTCGGTGTTCATGGCTTCATTGTTTACGTGTTCCATCATTGCTCCCCTGTTTAGATTTCCAACTCTTCTGAATCACTACCGCTCTCCATGGGCGTGACGGCGAAGGTGTGCTCCACCGGCCAGCTCAATAAGACTTCCTCACCGCTTCGCGGGGCGAGTTCCTCGCCGATGTTCTGGGCGTAGACCGTGATGTCGGTGCCAGATGGCATCTCAACCAGGTACTGGTTGCCAACGCCCGTGAACGTCGATACCCGTACCCGACCCCTCAGCGAATTTCGGTTCGATGCGACAGTTGCGCCCACCGGAGCGATGCTTATCTTTTCCGGGCGTACGCCCACCTTGACTGCCTTGCCCTTCAGGTCGACTGGGAGCCGTGATGTTGGCACGAACAACGTCGAGCCCGTGGTGAGCAGAATTGACGTGAGCTCACCGTCGCGGCTCGCCACTTCACCGGCTAGGAGGTTTGAGGCGCCAAGGAATGTCGCAACGAACTCAGTCGAGGGGCTGTCGTAGACGTCCTTCGGCGAGCCAATGCCCTCAATCTTGCCGTGGCGCATAACGACGAGTCGGTCCGACATCGTCATGGCCTCTTCCTGGTCGTGGGTGACATAAAGAAAGGTAATGCCAACTCGCGACTGAATTGACTTGAGTTCGATCTGCATCTGGTGACGCAACTTCGCGTCAAGCGCCGACATTGGTTCATCGAGCAGCAAAAGTGTCGGTTCATTCACCAATGCGCGCGCGAGTGCAATGCGCTGCTGTTGGCCTCCCGACAACTGATTGACGCGTCGCTTCTCGAAACCAGGAAGATCCACGATCTCAAGGATCCTTCCCACGCGTTGGCGAATCTCAGCCTTGGCTACCTTCTTTCGGTGCAGACCGAATGCGATGTTGTCAAAGACGTCGAGATGTGGGAAGAGTGCGTAGGACTGGAACACCGTGTTGATGTCTCGGTGGTACGGCGCCATGTAGGTGACATCGCGGCCCCCCAACATGATCTTGCCCGACGTCGGTTCTTCAAAGCCGCCCACCATGCGAAGGGTCGTTGTCTTACCGCAACCCGAAGGGCCGAGCAGGCTGAAGAACTCGCCTTCATCGATATCGAGGTTCAGATCGTCGACGGCAGCGACGTCATCGAACTTCTTCGTCACATGCTCGAGACGAACGTTCGCTCGCGGTGCCCCTTCACTCGAGGTGGTTCGTGGACTGTCAATCGGATTCACGCTCGTAGTCATCAGCGGACCACGTCTTCTACTACGGTCAACGGTTTCAAAGATTCACCTCTCGCTCAGGCACAACGAAGGAAGAAAGAAACGACGAAGGTGAGACCGATTGAAGGTTGGAACCCATTGTCCAGTCTCGGGGTGCCACGCAGCGCGCGCTAGTCACGCTTTCGCCCACCGCTTCGCCCCCGGTTACCACTATCACCTATCCCCTGTCGTTGGTCGAACACTATAGGCCCACGAGAATGACGTGAGAGTTAACGGAGCAATATTTCTTATTCACCACTTAACTCCTAGAAGTCGGTGACAAATCCTCTTACAAGACCCCACACGGATCGCTATAGAGCACGCCACCTGATCGCGAGCGAAAACTCATCTGAGTGCACTTCGAATTCGCCAAGAGATCGCTCGAGAACCCACGGTCTCTGGTTGACCAAGATTTCACTCGTGGTGTCGACATTCTCTTGAACAGTGCGCGTGACTTCGCTGAATCGCTCGCCTCGCCTCCACTCACACAACAGAGCCTCACGACGAACCAACACAATGCGCCTCAATGTCGAGATCGAAACGCAGTAGTCCCTTCACGCACGAGACATCCACCCCTCACTCCCCTTCAGTGACACAGAACCGCCCGCATGAAGAACCCTCTGCTATCAATCGCGCACGGTGTCATCGGGTTGTTGTCGTATTCCCTGGGCAATAAGGAGTGACGAATGGCATCTCCGCTCAGTGCGCACGTCGGCCAGATTTGACACCAGAGAGAGGCCCATCAATGATGCCTATATGCGGTATCCGATGACGGCGTGGTCGCGTGTAGTGACGATCCCGGTACTCGTGACGGGAGTCGCAGTCATGAGTCTTGTCGCGCCGACTTCGCCTGCCACTGCGGCCTCCCAAGGTGCACACGCATCCACATCAAGCACGGCCATCGCCGCTTCGACTACGGCCATGGCAGTCACCCCTCTCCTTCGCTACGGTGACCGCGGGGCACTTGTTCGTACTCTCCAGCGGAGACTCAACGCCCTTGGATACTGGGTCGGGCCACTAGATGGTCAATTTGGTGGTCTCACTCAACAAGCAGTCTTCGCTCTACAAAAGGCCGCGTCAATCACTGTCGACGGAGTCGTCGGTGCGGCGACGTCTGGCGCACTGTCGCGTGGTGTTCGACCTCGCATACGTGCGACGCGAGCGAGCGAAATACAGATCAACCTGCAAACACAGCTCCTCATGATCGTGCGCAACGGCAAGCTCGCCATAACGCTCAACACCTCAACGGGCGGAGGGTACTCCTACACGAGTGGCGGTGTGACTTCGATTGCCTCTACGCCACGTGGCGTCTTCAGGGTCACCCGCCAAGTCGATGCGATGGACATCAGCCCACTGGGCCAACTCTGGAGACCCAAGTATTTCAGCGGCGGCTACGCCATCCATGGCTCCGATTCGGTGCCGACCGTCGCGGTCTCGCACGGCTGCGTACGCGTGAGCAATCGCGCCATGGATTGGATCTGGGCCTCGAATCAGATGCCCATCGGCACCACCGTGAGGATCTATTGAACTCGAGCCGATCGCGAACGATGTTGAGCGGGTATGGCTTTGCTCAGACGACTTCAGTGCCCCCGGCAGGAGTCGAACCCGCAGCCTGACGGGTAGAAACCGTCTGCTCTATCCAGTTGAGCTACAGGGGCGCACCACAATCGTACCGAGCCGCGAACAGGTCTTGGAACACCACCACGCCTGTGCCATACTGGAAAGGCTTGGTGGGCGTAGCTCAGTTGGTTAGAGCGCCAGGTTGTGGTCCTGGAGGTCGCGGGTTCGACCCCCGTCGCTCACCCCATTCAGCGCCCGACTCCTCACTGCTTGTGAAGGGTCGGGCGTTTTGGGTTTTGTGCCATGGATGATGACGTGTAGATTTCGACGTATGGCGACGTGCCAGCACTGAGGGGGAATCATGTCAATTGTCCGAGATTCGTTCTACATCAACGGTGAGTGGGTGAAGGCCAGTTCCCCAGAAACACTCGAAGTGACGACGTCTGGTACGGGCGAGCTCTACGCGGTCATACCCTCAGGAACGGTTGAAGAAGCGAATCGTGCAGTTGAGGCCGCAGCGGCCGCGTTCACTGCGTGGTCCAACACCAGCGCCAAGGAGCGCGGTGAGTATCTGCTTCGGATTTCGGAGAAGCTGGCGGAACGAAGCGACGAAATCGCACTCACCATCGCCAACGAAGTCGGCATGCCGCTCATGTTGGCCAAGGGCATCCAAGCGGGTCTGCCGACGATGACCTTCGCGGACAACGCGCAGCGCGCCTCAGAGTTTGTGTGGGAAGAAGAAGTTGGTAACTCGACGCTCGTGCGCGAACCCGTAGGCGTCGTCGCCGCGATCACACCGTGGAACTATCCCCTGCACCAGATCGCCAACAAGGTTGCCGGCGCCCTCGCGGCCGGATGCACGGTTGTCGTAAAACCGAGTGAGGTCGCACCGGTCAACGCCTTCATTCTCGCCGACATCATCCACGAAGTCGGTCTACCAAAAGGCGTCTTCAATCTCGTGACCGGTCTTGGACCAGTCGTTGGTGAGGCCATCGTCGCTCACCCAAAGACCGACATGGTCTCGTTCACGGGTTCCACTCGAGCCGGTAAGCGCGTCATGCAGATAGCCGCAGAGATGGTCAAGCGCGTCTCACTCGAATTGGGCGGAAAATCCGCCAACGTCATTCTCGAAGGCGCCGACATCGCCAAGGCGGTGGGCGACGGCGTCTTCAAGTGCTATCTCAATTCTGGCCAGACCTGCTCGGCGCTCACACGCATGGTGGTGCCACGAGCACAACTCGCTGAAGTCGAAGACCTCGCCGTCGCTGCCGCATCGGGCCTACAACCCGGTGACCCCATCACTGGCTCGAGCTTGCTCGGCCCGTTGGTGAGCGCCGCACAACTGCAACGGGTTCGCGACTACATCAACAAGGGCATCGACGAGGGTGCCCGCATCATCTGTGGTGGCGTGACGCCACCCGAGGGTCTCGAGCAGGGTTACTACGTCCAGCCAACGATCTTCTCCGACGTGAGCAACGACATGACCATTGCCCAAGAAGAGATCTTCGGTCCTGTTCTGTCGATCATCCCGTATGACACAGAAGAAGAGGCGATCGCCATCGCTAATGATTCGAAGTACGGACTCGCGGGCGGCGTCTGGGCAGAGACCGACGAGAAGGCATTCGAAGTCGCGCGAAAGATCCGCACGGGTCAGGTGGAGATCAACGGCGGCTCGTTCAACGTCATCGCGCCATTTGGCGGTTACAAGCAATCTGGCATTGGTCGCGAACTCGGACAGTACGGCTTCGAGGAGTTCCTCGAGGTGAAAGCAATCCAACACAACTAGCTTGTCCGGCTACCGGCGCGCGACGGTATAGACTCGTCTCGCGCCGGTAGCTCAATTGGCAGAGCATTTGACTCTTAATCAACAGGTTCCGGGTTCAAGTCCCGGCCGGCGCACCAATTGTTGTGCCAGTCTCAGTGATTCGCCGTGGCGAATCACTGAGACTGGCACTAATGACCCCGCTAGCTAGCGAAGCAATGACGTGTGACAAGACTAGAAGCCTATGAAGGGGCAACCGGTACTTGCTGGCGCGACGTTCCTATGAATTGGCTATGGACCGTTTGCAGTATCCAAGTGAGCTCTGGGGTAGTCACCGCAGAACTTGTCATTATGGCGATGAGGTCGCCTAGAACCACGATCTGTTTGCGAGATCCCGTTTCTCTCCCAGCGGCGGACTGAATGAACTGTTGGAGAAGCCACATCCTTCGGACCAACTTCGAGAGTTGCATCAAGTGCGAATCGTGGCCCGGAAACGCCGGAGCATTCACATGGCAAGGAGGGGAGCATCGTCTCCGCTTCGCTACAAAGAGATCCCTTTATTCAAAATCCAGTAGGCGTGCGCGACGAGATGCGTCTTAAGCGACGAGTTGGCGAGAGACATCCTTTGGTTCTCGCCACGCCGCGAGCCAGCCCACGACCGCAGCCAAGACTGGCATGCCGATGAGTACGAGCAGGAGGTTTGCCACTGGTACCGCAGTCAACGACGACAAGCCGTCCAGCGCGCTGGTACGACTGAAGCCAATGACCGCGACGTAAGCCGTCGCCGTGCCGACCACTGCGCCAATGAGCGCGAGGGCGCCAGCGGTGGACGCCGTGAGATTGCGCCGAGTCCGACTACTCGCACCCGTGGCGATGATGATCCGAAGATCTCCTGCGGTCTCGCTTCGGATGAGGCCAATCGACATGGCGAGGATGCCTAGAGCGAGCACGATGCCGACAATGGTCGCCCAGTCGGTGATGGTCGCCGACGTCGGGATGCTGGACTTTGTCTCAATTTTCAGCCCCGCCGCATTCGCGATGCTCCTAGCCTCTGAAAGTTGCGCAGCACTGAGTGGCTGAGCAGTCTGGACGAACCATCCTGAGATGACAGGTGACAGCCCCAGTTCATGGACCGCGTATTGCGTGACCACCGTGTTAGGCGCAGAGGTTCCCGCGGGCAGTGACGACACTTCTTCTATCAACGGATCGGCGAGACAGCCACTCTTCGGGCAGGGCCACCCTTGTCGTGCTTTGACGGAGAAGTAATTACCGTAGACGATCTGCATTTTGGTGAGTGAGGAAAAACCGGGTCGCATTGAAAGGATCTCCGCCTTCGGATCAATCGCCGAACTCTTGATGTCAAAGGCTCTCAACAACTGCGGCGTTGCTACATACAAAGGACCTGAGAAACTACGTCCTGCGGCCGCATGTTGAAGAGTCGCGCTCGTCGATTCCAAGGTGATGATCTTGTTGGCGCCGAGGGATTTCGCAATCCCGTGTGCGCTCGTCGACATCGCGGCAAGAGAAGTCGTCGATGTGCTGCCCGCGCCGGCGTTTCCGGGGCCACCTGGACCGTAGGGGCCGTTCGGGGTGTATATGAGCAACTGAGTCGACGAGACGTTGGGACCGGCGTAATCAAGCACGTTGCCAAAGCGCGCCGCCGAAGCGATGATGACAACCATGGCGATGAGCACCGAAACACTAATCGCACCGAGCGCCGCGCCAGAACGAGCACGGTACCGGGCGAGGTCGCGCATGGCCATCCTCAGAGAGAATGGTGCGCCACGCGAAAATCGAGCAAGGAGCGTGAGAAGAAACGGCGACAACAGGACGACAGCGATGGTGAGCAGGACGAAGCCAATGACGAGCGCGCCGGCTCCTCCCCCGTTTCCGCCCTTAGCTCCTGCTACACCCAGCACGAAGAACGAAGTGACCAAACAGATGACGCCGGGAAGCGCAGAGCGACGAAGTCTCCGCGGCATTTGAGGACGGCCGGCGAGGGCCGCCACGGTGGAGATGCGAGTCATGGCGCGAGCGGGCCGAGTTGAAGCGAAGTACGCAGCCACCACCGAGAGTGCCACGGCGACGATGATGACGATCCACGGCAATTGAAAGAGACCAATCACGTGGTGAGCGCTTGATTCCAAGATCGGCCGATACGCCAACCAGGCGGCGAGCCCGACAACCAACCCTGCAAGCGCGCCGAACAATCCGACGAACACGCCATTCGCACGGACCACCATCATGATGTCCTTGTCAGTCGCGCCAAGAGCGCCGAGCATGCCGATTGAACGCAATCGACGTTGTGCGAGCACGGTGAAGCCGGCGACCGAGACGAGTGCGATAAGCAACATGACCATCGTGACGAGCACGATGGAGATGGTCTCAGGATTGAGCGCATTGCTCCGGGCGACGGATTGAGTCGTCTCGACATTGCTTCCGAGTTTCTTCAATGGATATTGTGGCGCGTCGAAGAGCACTGCGACCTGTGTCGGTGACGCCACCTGACCGGGCTTCACCAGAGCGAATGAGTCCAACAAGTTCGCCGGGTTCTCAACAATGCCAACGACGGTTCGAGTCACGCCCGCTTGCTTCCAGAGGCCACCGACGCGAAGGTTGAGTTCGGACGCGACACTCGAAGTGAGGGCCACTTGATGGGCGTTCGTTGGGTAGTGACCCGACACCAGCGACACGAGCGGCTGCACATACGAATCACTTGGATTCATAGATCGCAGATAGAACGTGTCAATCGATCCCGGCACGGTGATGATCTGATTCTCGATGACGTCAACCTCACCGAACTGCCGTTGCCAGGATGCGACGCTTGCCTTTGTCACCGCATCGTAGCGTTGAAAAGTGGCTAGATCCTTCGCCTTGCCGAATCCGACGTAGGGCGACAGCGGGGTATTGGTGGAGACGCCCACGCCGATCGTGGTGGCGGCCACCGCAATCGCGATCAAGGCGAGGATCAGAATCTGCTGGCGCCACTCGCGACGAAGCAGCCTCCATGCCCAACGGGTTATCGCCCGTCGCGCCACCATGCCGCCGTCGCTACGCTCCGCGACGGATCGATCGATGAAGATCGCGTCTGTCACGACGACGGTCCCCGCGAGGGCTGTCCCAGAAACTGCTCGGGACTCGGCGGCGGCAGAGTCTCGTCAACGGCCTTTCCGTCTCGCAAAAAGACGACACGATCGGCCCAGGAAGCGAGTGTCGCATCGTGAGTGACCACCACGGCGGCGACGCCGCGGTGGCATGCGGCAAGAATCATTCGCATGACGGACTCTCCATTGAGCGAGTCCAGCGCACCCGAGGGCTCGTCAGCGAGCAAGAGTCGCCGCTCACCCACAACGGCACGGGCGATTGCCACCCTTTGACGCTCACCTCCGGACAGCTGGTCAGGGAAGTGGTCGGCTCGTTCTGCCAATCCGAGTTGCTCCAACGCTTGCATCGCAGTCACTCGCGCCCTTTTCATTGCGACACCGTCCAGCTCGAGGGGCATCGAGACGTTCTCAAGCGCGGTTAGGCCGGCGAGAAGGTTGAAATCCTGGAACACGTAACCCACTGTGCGCCTTCTCAAACGTGCCTTGTCGTTTCGCGACGCACCGCTCAGGCTCTTGCCGAGGATCACGACCTCACCGCGTGTTGGCTCCTCGAGGCTCCCCGCGATGCTGAGCAGGGTCGACTTACCTGACCCGCTAGGTCCCATCACGCCGACAAGCGATCCTTGCTCGACTGCAAGGTCGATGTCGGTGAGAGCGTCTACCTCGGTCGTGCCTTCGCCGTATACCTTTGAAACCCTTCGAAGTTCGAGGATGCTCATTGCGCGACTCCAGTCTTCTTTTGGTTGCTCGGTAGCCCTGACGATTCATTCGGCACCTCACTAACGTTGGCGCGCCGTAGTCGACCATCGGCGGAGTCGAGCCACCGAACAACAGAGTCCAACCGGAATAACTCCGCATCAACGGCCAGCGCGAAGGCGAGATCCAACGACGCTTCGTCCTCTTTCAAATGCGTCCATTGCTGCATGACTTGGACCAGATAGCGGCGGTGAACCTGAATCACATCGTGCACATTCACTTCAGGGAGGCGTGAAGCGACAAGAATCTTGATAACCAGTTCGTCGCGGGGTGGCTCGGAGAGATCCGGAGGTGTCCGCAACCAGTGGGAGAGTTCTTCGTTCCCCTTTGAGGTGATCCGATAGTTCCGTTGACGCTCGTCGGCGTCTATGTCGTCAGACTCCGCGTAGCCGTCTCGTTCCAGGCGCTGAAGTGTGGTGTACACCTGGCCGACGTTGAGTGGCCACACATCGCCCGTACTCGCTTCGAATTCCTGTCGAAGCTGGAAGCCATACTTCGGACCCTCGCTGAGAAGCGCGAGCAGCGAATGACGGACACTCATTTGGACCTCATGCGATGTTGCATACTTAGTATGCTACTCAATATGCAGTCCCCCGTCAAGCGGGGGGTCGGCTAACTCTGAGATACCAACCCGGAACCGACACTAGAGACGCTCTGGGCGAGGTACGGCGACGTGTCGTTCTTCGGGCAGGTGGGCCAACTTTCGACTTCGTTGATCGAGATCGTGAGATGAAATGATCCATGAAGCCCCGAGTAAGCCCGAACACCAGACCCCGACACGATCGGGGCCGTTCCGGAGACTTCTATGACCCCCGAACTAGTCTTCTCATTGGTCGGAAAACCCCTGCCGAAAGCTCTGAGGAGTCTGTCCTCGAGGCTGGTGATATCCAGCCGAAACGAACCTCGCGTCATCGACAATTGAAGTTCGTCATCGGGCGTCTTCGAACCGTGCGTCGTTAGTCGCACGGCACGGCCGTAATCGCCAATGTCGCCGGTGAGGATGAGCGTGGACGTCGGTCCATCGTTGTTGCTGTTCGCCGTCAGATTCACCGTCCCACCAGGTTTGGGCAACGATGGCCCGTACGCACCAGAGGATCTTGGCGAGACCGAAGCACCTGCAGCTGTCAACGCGACTACTCCGAGGGCCACGAAGAACCCATCAGTTGTAGCCGCTCGATTACGCATCGAAGTCTCCCACTCAGTGACCACGCTGGATCTAAAATCGAGGATAAAGCGTGAGGCTTCCCGGAACTATCCGGGACATCCCCCAGGGTCAAAGGGGCTGTGCGATCTCGACTCGGGGTTCACCCCCAAACTTCGAGTTAGCAGTCAGGGACCGCCTTTACTCGAGTTCAAGCACCGCCACATACGGCTCGCTCAACGTGCTCTTCAAGACGCGCGCCACGCGCCACCCGGTGCCGCGAAGTGCGTCGCGCAGCTCTCGTTGCGATACGAAGAGCCAGGTGAACCATTCCCCGGTGGCGTCTTTGTAGTGGTAGCGCAGACGTACGCTGCCCGGAGGCCTGCCCGCTTCGAGGTTCCCGCGGTAATAGGGACGGTCGATGCCCGGCGCGCCGCCGAAGTAGGCGCTCGTGCTCTCGAGGAAGATCTTGGTCCCTGGCTTCACCATGCGAGCCCACTTGCTCAAGAGCTCTCGAGCGTGATCGAGCGTACGAAAGAGGCCGAAGTTGTTGCCGAACAACACAATGGAATCGACGTTCGCAATGATGCGTTCCAGGTGATCGATGGAGCCGAGCCTCACGTCCTTCACGCCACACAAACGCGCCGCTGCAAGGGCGTTCGACGACGAGTCGAGTCCGATCACCTCGAGCCTGCGCTCTTGGAGGGCGAGCGCCACGCGACCCGCACCGCATCCGACGTCCAGTACCACTCCACGAATCAGCGCAAGCGCCCGGCGTTCTGCGCGGGGCCAGCCTCTCGGGGGCGCCAGATAGACCTCGGGACCCGCACCACCTTGGATGAACCCGTCCTCGCGTTCGACGATCTCATGGACATTGCCCCCCTTCGCCCAATCGAGCAAGGCCCGTCCGAAGACGTCGCTCATGCAGTGAGCTCCGCGTAGCGAAAACAATTCGTGGAGTGATCGTTGACGAATCCCGCAGCCTGCATGAAGGCGTAGCAGATGGTCGGCCCGACGAACTTGAATCCTCGTGTCTTGAGGGCTTTGCTCATCACTTCTGCCTCTTTGCTCGTAACCGTTGGTGGACTTGTGCGTTTGCGCTTGCTGTTCAACGGCTCCCCATTGACGAACTGCCACAGATACGCATCGAGCGAGCCGAACTCTCTTTGCACCTCAAGGACAGCGCGTGCGTTGGTAATGCTCGCTTCGATCTTTTGGCGGTTACGAATGATGCCCGCGTTGCCCATGAGTCGCTCGACGTCCTTCTCGCGATACTTCGAGATCTTCACGACGTCAAATCCGTGCATCGCCCGCTCGAACTCAGCGCGCTTGTATAAGACCGTTCGCCAACTGAGGCCCGCTTGCATGGCGTCGAGGATCATGAACTCAAAGAGCTTGGGATCGTCGTGCAACGGCACCCCCCATTCAACGTCGTGATACGTCATCATGAGTTGGTCGTTACCGGGCCATTCACAGCGTTGAGGGTTCATGGCGTCATTCTTATCGCTCAGTGTCACACGAGGATGACTCGAGCGGCACGCTAACGTTCCAAGATGCTCATCCGATACGCGAGACCACTTGACGTACCAATCATCACGCAACTGATTCGTGAACTTGCGCACTACGAGCGCTCGGCGGATCAGGTCGTAGCAACGGAGGAGTCAATCACGCTCGCGCTCTTCTCTGGCGATTCCCACGTGTTCTGCCACGTGGCGGAGGTGGACGGCGAGATTGTTGGCATCGCGGTATGGTTCCTCAACTTCTCAACGTGGCTTGGTGCGCCGGGTATTTACCTCGAGGATCTCTATGTTCGAGAGGACGCGCGCGGAAAGGGCGCCGGGTCCGCGTTGATGCGTGAACTGGCGCGACTCTGTGTTGAACGCGGTTACTCGCGATTCCAGTGGTGGGTGCTCGACTGGAATCAGCCATCGATTGAGTTCTATCAATCCATTGGCGCGACCCCCATGGACGAATGGACGGTCTTTCGCCTCAGCGACGAAGCACTCAAGTCGTTTGCGGCACACCATGGTGATTGACTAACCAATACCTAGACACGGGTACGCCGCGCTTGCCGGACGAGGGAAGTAAAGGCTAGACCTGTGGGTGAGCAGTGCGCAGAACCAGCTGATTGAGAGTGACAATGGGTCCTTCGTTGATGTCGGGCTGGGCGGTCGCTCGCCCGGGGCCAGTCACAAGCGCCCCCCTCGTTCGTATCGAACGTAAGATTCCAACACCCGGTCCGCGACAGTTGCTTCTTCGCGTCACAACCTGCGGCGTGTGCCGCACCGACTTGCACCTCGTCGAAGGTGACCTTGCACCTCGGCGACCTTCAATCATCCCCGGACACGAAATCGTCGGCGTCGTTGACCAGGTCGGACCCGCCACGGGTCTCTTCAGCGTTGGGGACCGAGTGGGTGCAGCGTGGCTGGCTCGAAGTTGTGCCACGTGTCGATTCTGTCGTGCGGGCAAGGAGAACCTCTGTCTGGCGCCCACTTTTACTGGTTGGGACATTGACGGTGGGTACGCGCAGTACGTCGTGGTGGACGAGGCATTCGTGTACCCCATCCCATCTGGATTCGATGACCTTCACGCAGCACCATTGCTGTGTGCGGGCATCATTGGCTACCGGGCTCTGCTTCGCTCGCAACTCAGCGAAGGCGGTCGTCTAGGGATCTACGGCTTCGGGGGCTCGGCGCACCTCACCGCGCAGATTGCACTGGCCCAGGGTGCGAGAGTGCACGTCATGACCCGCTCCGCGCAGGCGCGAGAGCTCGCACTTTCCCTGGGCGCGAGCAGCGTTGGTGATGCCAGCGACACCCCGCCCGAACCCCTCGACGCCGCGATCCTCTTCGCACCGGTGGGTGATCTCGTAGCACCCGCACTGCAGGCACTCGACAGAGGTGGCACGCTCGCGGTGGCGGGAATCCACTTGAGCGACATACCCTCTCTTAACTACGAGCGACATCTCTTCCAAGAGCGCACTCTGTGCAGCGTCACCGCAAACACCCGAGACGACGGTCGCGCGTTCTTGAAGTTGGCCGGAGAGATCAACCTCAAGGTCGCTGTGGATCCTTATCCGTGGGATAGAGCCGACGACGCCATCCGTGCCTTGAAAGAAGACCGGGTTCGAGGCGCGGCGGTGCTGGTCTTTGACTGAGTGCACCACTGCTAGCAGGAAATGAGATTTCGAGTGGCCAGCACCTGGGCTGCGGCGAGGCGTAGCTGCGACAGCGGCAACGCTCCGCTGTTTACCCCCGAGACCACAGCGCTGGCCATGCTGCGCGCCAGGGCCAATGAAGCGCTTGGCGACTGAGGCGAACCGACGAGCACCATATCCGCGCCCGCCTGTAGTGCCTTGAGGGCGGCTGCCTCGGGCGACAGATCGAGCGCGCTGATGGCACCTGCCGTCAAAGCATCGGTCATGATAAGACCGGTGAAGCCAAGATGTTGACGAAGCTGATTCATCACCACCGGCGATATGCTCGCCGGCAACGACGTGAGGCCCGGCACCGAAGCATTGGACACCATCACGGCGCGAGCCCCGGCCCGTATGGCGGCCTCAAAGGGAACGAGTCCGGTCGTTCGCAGTTGCGACCAGGGCAGAGTCCTCGCCGCGCCGTAGTCGGTATTCAGCGAAGAGCCACCGAGACCCGGGAAGTGCTTCACCACAGCGGTCACGTCCGCCGCCATGAGGCCGTTCATGAACGCACTCGCATCTCGCGCGACAACTTCGGGCGAACCGCTAAATGATCGCAGTCCGTCTGGGTCGGCTCGCCCCGGTTCGACTCGCCGCGCGTCAACGTCGAGCACGGGCGCCAAATCCATATTGACACCTGCCGTGAGCAACGAGTCGCCAATGCGGTGGCCCAAGGTCGTAATCCGCTGAGGCGTGAGGTTTCGTCCCATCGTGGCCGCCCACGGAATTGAGCCGATGACGTTCGTCAGGCGTTGCACGCCACCCCCTTCTTCATCAGTCATGACGAGCATCGGGTAGCCGTGAAGCGACCTGGCTTGGACTCTTCCCAGAGTCGCAGCAATATTCGTAGGAGCGCTAGCCCCAAACAGCAAGAGTCCTCCGAAGCCCACTTGGGCTGCGGGCACCATGGCACCCACGTTTGCCACGTTCACGGAGACCACGATCGTCTCGTCAGCGAGTTGGGACACCGGCCACGTCGAGACTGCTCGTTCCGCACACGACAGGTTGGCGGCACTCGACGTGGCACCAGCCGCCACTGTGGTGCTCGTGCCCGCATTCGATCTTGACGTCGTCGAACCAGCGAAAGCACGTGTGGGCGCTATCACGGCCCCCACCAACAAGATCGCCAAGGAGAGTCTCGCGGTGACAACGTGGCGCCCCATCAGGCCTCGTCGACGCATGATCATCAGCCTATGGCGAGATCACGCTTCTCAATCGAGCCAGTGTTCAAGGCGAAAGGTCACAGGCATTCGGCGAGACTGAAGAGGAATAGTTGCAGCGTATGAACATAGTCAAGCAACGTCGGCTCGCACGCATTGAGCTTCTCTTCACTCAACAAACCGTTCGCCACCGCAGTTGAGCGAAGCGCGATTTGAAAGGTGCTGAGCCACGCCCACGCCTCCGCGTCGTTCAAGAACTCTTCGTTGAGCGTCATATACGCCAATTCAGCGTTCGTTGAGATCTCGCTTTGGCGAGTAAGCATGGACAGCGGGTCGTCGTCGTCACTACTTGGATTGATCGGCGCATTGAGGCCCGCGTGCCACTCATGGTCTGGGTCTCGCTCGGCGGCGACGACACGACCGAATGCCTCTTTCGCAATCACGCGGCCCGCCTCATTGATTCTCACCTCGATGCGACCGTCTCGACGACGTACGAAAAGACGGTTCGCCACGATCACTGGTCCTGTTCGATAGTCGATTGCAGTCCGGCGACCTGCAATTTGACGCAGTACGATTCGGCGCGTTCACGCTGTCCCGACCAGACGATTGCTCGACCCTCGTGATGCACGGTGAGCATCAATTGAGTGCACTTGTTATTCGAGTAGCCAAAGATCTTCTTGAATATCACGACCACCACCGACATCGGTGTCACCGGATCATCCCAGACCACAACATTCCACGGTCGTTTGGTTGCAACGACCTCCTCGCTCTTGAGCTCGGATTCAGTCGTCAAGCGACGCAGTGGTTTGACGGTGGGCACCTCTCAAGTGTCGCAGAACCGCGGAAGAATTGGAAGACGACGGCAATAGTCTGATATCTAGAACGAAGGAGACGCAGTGTCTAGTACGTATTGGCGCGAAGTCCCCACGAGATTTCGCTCCAAGGTGAATAAGGACATTCGTCGCTCAGTGGGTCTCAACCAAGAACCACCACCTCGCTGCGAAGACCCCGAAACTGCGTACTTTCCAGTCGATGGCGTCGCGAGGATCGTCCACGGGGACCTCTCGTCGATGTTGGTTGGTGGGATTGGTTCGCTCTTTTTCCAGTTGCTCCACCCCCTCGCTATGGCTGGTGTCGCGCAGCACTCGCGCTATCAGAATGATCCATTCGGTCGTCTCCTGCAGACCGCCAACTTCATTGGCACGACCACCTACGGGACACGAAGCGACGCCTATGCGGCCATCGAGCGAGTGCTCGCGGTGCACGAGGCCGTGCGCGGCACCGCCGACGATGAAGCGCCCTACTACGCGAACGATCCCCACCTCTTGGCCTGGGTCCACGCGGCCGAGACGTCGATGTTCCTAAGGGGCTACCTTCGTTTTGGCAAACTACGACTCACGCGCGACCAATGCGACACCTACGTCAAAGAGATGTCGAGACTCGCGCGTGACTTGAATGTCGAAGACCCTCCGAGCACCGTGGCTCAACTCGACGCAACGATTGAAAGATTCCGGCCAGAACTACGGCTCAGCAATGATGGGGTCATCGGGCGCGATTTCGTGATCAACGGATTCTCCAAGGGTCCGCTGCAGCGAGCGGCGTACCGACTCCTGGTTCTCAGCGCCTTGGAGCTACTCGATCCGTGGGCGCGAGACCTGCTCGGCGTTCGCACCAAGCCCTTTCTCATTCGCCACGTAATCCGTGGTGCCACCCACCTACTCTGTTCAACCTTGCGCGCGTTCGTGCCACCAACTAAGCCCGTGTCGGGCCCGTCATCACAGCATTAAACCTCCGTCGACCGTCACGATTTGACCGGTGACGTATGACGCAGACGCGAGGGCCAGGATGACCTCGGCCACGTCCTGTGGCGTGCCGCTGCGTCGAAGCGGCGCCGTGGCGCTGACGAACTCGTGCGTTCGCTGCCACGACTGCGTCCACGGTGTCGCGATGAGCCCTGGGGCTACGGCATTGACCCTCACGTCAGGACCCATGGCTTTGGCGAGCAACAACGTCATCTGATTGAGCGCAGCTTTCGAGGCCGAATAGGGTATCGACGAACCGCCAGAGTGGCTCCCCGCGACCGAAGACACGTTGACGATGGTGCCCTTCGATGCACGAAGCGCAGTCATCGCAGCGACACTCAGATTCCAAGTTCCGAACACGTTGACATCAAAGATCTCGCGCCAGACATCGAGGTTCGCGCTCTCAAGGTCGTGATGCTCGATCTTTCTCGTCGTTCCGGCGTTATTCACAAGAACGTCGAGTCGCCCGAAATGCGCCAACGTGCTCTCGATCAAGCGGGTGCAGTCTTCGCTGCGAGCGATGTCAGCTTGAATGTAGAGCGACCCGGGAGTCGATGCGGCCAAGCCAGCGCCCGCTTCGACGCTGTGCGCAGAGTTGAACACGACGTGGTCTCCCGCGCTCGCGAACGCGAGCGCTGTGGCCTCACCAATGCCGCTCGTGGAGCCGGTGACGAGAACGACGCGCTCGCCCATCACTGCCCGCGTCGAAGACGCCAAGACCCTGCCCAGTGCTGACCGGGTTCGAGCACCACGATGTCCTTGCCACTGCGTAGTCCGTCGGGTGGACAGGTCATAGGCTCAACCGCCACCGACGTGCGACGTCGTCCGCGTTCCAAGTGGTCACCGGTGTAGATCTGCAGATAGGGGAAGTTTCGATCGACACTGAGTTCAATCTCGCCGCCATTGGCGTCTACGAGCACTGTCGTCGCCATTCCACTGTCGTCTCGAACCAACTCGGTGAACGTGACGTCGAGCTCGTGACCGCTCACCGACTTGCGTTGAGTGAAATCGAGCTGATGACCGTTGACGGGAAGAATCTCGCCCGTGGGGAGCTGACGGTCGTTCAGGGCAACGTACGCCCGGGCGGGGACCTCGAGTTGAGCACCCTCGATCGTCGGCGTCGTGACCGCGAGATAGGGATGAAAGCCCACGCCGAACGGTATTGGCACTTCATCGCGGTTGGTGACTGTCGTTGTCACCGTGAGTCCCAAGGCACCCAGGTGGTAGGCGACGCTGATCTCGCTCAGGAAGGGATAATCGGGTGTTGGGTGCAGGAACAACGACAACACACAACGATTCTGGTTGACCGCGTCAATGCGAAATGGTCGCCATCGAACGAGTCCGTGGATTGCGGTGGCGTGGACCACGTCGTCAATCGTCGGACTCGCCTTGCGATCAGAGAAGCTCCATTCACCATCGCCTATCCGATTCGGCCACGGATAGAGGACCTGCCCGCGCGCACCGGTGGGCACTTCCTCGCCGGCGAATCCCTCGATGACACTGAGCCCGCCCTTCACGTAGGTGCGTAGGGTCGCTCCGACCTCGGTGATCACGGCGCGCTGGTCGCCGTGGGCAATCGCAATCTGTTCACCCGATGGCAGCATCAGTTGGTTTTCCTTCTATTCACTGCTATGTAACTTACGACAGTTAACGTACGAAATATGCGAATTCTGATAACTAACGATGACGGCGTCTCCGCCCCCGGTATTGCGGTGCTCGCCCGCAATGTCGCCACATGGATCAAGCAGTGCCCCGAGGGGGAGATCCGCGAAGCCATTGTGGTCGCGCCCTCAAAGAACCACTCGGGCATGTCATCAGCGGTGGGCGACGTCTTTGAGCACCCTACGGTGTCGTACAAGCGACACACGATCAGCGGCGCCGAGTCGATTCCCACCTACGCCCTTGATGCGCCCCCTGCACTGTGCGCAATCGTGGGGGCCATCGGGAGCTTCAATTTCCAGCCCGACATCATCCTGGCGGGCATCAACGCCGGAGCCAACGTCGGGCGAAGTGTCCTGCATTCGGGCACGATTGGCGCGATCCTCACTGGAGCGCAGCTTGGACTCTCGGGACTCGCGATTTCAGTGCAGTGGGGTGACAATGTCCACTATGACACCGCTGGTGCGGTGGCCATAGAGGTCCTCGAGCATCTGTTGAACGCACCGTCGAGGACATTGTTCAACCTCAACGTGCCCAATCTCGCCCCCGATCAGTTGAAGGGCGTGCGCCGTGGCCGGATTTCTACAGCCGGCATCGTGAAGGCGGCTGGACCACTCGCGGGTGGTGAACCACTCGCCGACGAGGGAGACCTCCCCCTGCGACTCGGTGCGGCGAGCCCCGAACTCGGTGACGTGAGTGACGAGGACGCAGACGAAGATGGCGCACTTCTCGCCGCGGGATTCGCATCACTCACGCCGATCAAGGGTCCCCACGAGGACTCCGACACAGCAATCGACGGCGCGATGCACGCCGCCTTGTCGGCGATCACCCGACACCTCGAATCGATCTAGTCGTCGTTCGTACGGCGCCGTTGTTCTTTCACGCGACCGCGCGCCTTCTTCTCATCGACCCTTCGAACCTTCGACGCCTTGGTGGGTCGGCTCGGTCGTCTCGGTGTCTGACGCACAAGAGCGGTAGCAATCTTCATCGCCAGATGCTCCAGCGCCGCACTTCTATTCTGGGACTGGGCGCGAAAGCGACTTGAACTCGATCGAACGACTGGTCCGACCTTTTCTATGAGCAAGGCTCGCTCGGACTCGCTCAAGACCAATGAAGTTTCGACGTCGAATGTCGCAACCACTCGAGTCAGCGCGCGATTCGCGTGCTGACCACCCGGCCCACCCGACGTCGTCACCCGCAGTTGGACCTCACTCGCTGGAATGTGCAGTCGCGATCGAATGTACAGCGACCCGTCATCTTGCACGTGAGGGCCACGAGTCGCCATGCGCTAATGCTCGGTCGCGAACCGAACCATGGCGAGCTGATTCGACGCTGCGACCAATTCGCCACGATCGTCAAACAGTTCACAACGTTCATCGACCAAGCCATCGGCGATCACTACACACCATTGG
The DNA here is from genome assembly GCA_027355725.1 of Acidimicrobiaceae bacterium. Classification (GTDB taxonomy): domain Bacteria; phylum Actinomycetota; class Acidimicrobiia; order Acidimicrobiales; family RAAP-2; genus RAAP-2. Next base: position 26,881 of record DAIEHI010000092.1, on the reverse strand, counting down.
CGTACTCGAAGCCACTCGCTCGTCGGCACCCGTCGCACGTAGGACGTCAGTTGCAGGGTGGGCACCCAACCCGAGGATCCGAGCGCGAATGTCGCGGGTGGCATCACATCGCTTGCGAAGAGCAGACTCCATGGGCTCCACGTGGCATCCCCGTCATCGAGGCGCAGCCAGCCGCGAACCTCACCGCGCTCTGAGATTTCCCCGGTCCACCATCCAGTACATGAAGGATCGAGTCGAAGATCCGCGACGCTCATCAGGTTGACTTCATCTCCACCAGTGGACTTACGACAGTCCTCGAGCGGTGCGATCTCGAAGGGTGATGCATCCATGTAGCGCGCTGGTGAGTCCTCGTCGAGGGTGCCGAGGGTCACCAGGGATTCTGTGGTGACCTGATTATCCTGGGTGAGCGTCACGTGCACGAACGACACGCCTCGACCGACCTTTCGCACGTCGGTGCTAATAATCGCCGGCCCGAGTGCGGGTGCACTCATGTAATTAGTGCTGATGGCGGTCGTGTGCAGATGATTGGCGCCCACCTCAGATGCAGCGGCGAGGGCGGCGTTGGCCATAACGCACTGCAGGTACCCCCCATTGGGGTGCCCAACGGCGGTGTAGTACTCGGAGAGTTCAACGCTGTAGGCGCCCTGGCCCACTGGTTCAATGGCGGCAGCGTCACGCAGGGCTCGACTCGAATGGGCGGTAGTCACGCAGCAACCCTAACTGGCCGACTGGTGCTGCCCAGTAGATTGGGTGGGACGAAAGAGAGTCCAAATGCAGTCCATCCCCCACTACGTTGGTGGCCAGTTCGTACACGCCCCCGGTGTGTCACCCGTCTACAACCCCGCCACTGGCGAGGTCACCGCGCAAGTTCCGGTACCCGATACTGCGTTCATCGACCAAGTCATTGCTCAAGCGAAGCAGGCCGCTCGCACCTGGAGTGTGTCAACGCTCTCCGCGCGCACCAACATTCTCTTCACGTTTCGCCAGTTACTCGTTGCCCACGCTGACGAACTCGCACAATTGATCACCAATGAACACGGCAAGACCCTGGCCGACGCTCACGGTGAACTGGCACGAGGCCTTGAGAACGTCGAGTATGCGTGCGGTCTCACCGAGCACCTCAAGGGCGGATTCTCAAGTCAAGTCGCCGACGGTGTTGACGTGTACTCAGTGCGAGAACCCGTTGGTGTCGTGGCGGCGATCACACCGTTCAACTTTCCAGCCATGGTGCCACTTTGGATGAGCGCCAACGCGCTCGCCACTGGGAACGTGGTCATCCTCAAGCCCTCCGAGCGCGATCCATCGACCGCAGTGCGATTGGCTGAACTGCTGAGTGAAGCGGGACTGCCCGATGGTGTCTTCAATGTCCTTCACGGCGACGCGAGCACCGTCAACGCGCTTCTTGAGCACGACGGTATCGACGCCATAAGTTTCGTCGGATCCACACCCGTCGCGCGTCACGTGTATCAAACTGGCATCGCGCACTCAAAGCGCGTACAGGCACTCGGTGGCGCGAAGAACCACATGGTCGTCCTGCCTGACGCTGACCTCGATATCGCCGCCGACGCGGCGGTCAACGCTGGCTACGGAGCAGCGGGTGAGCGGTGCATGGCCATCAGCGTCGTTGTAGCCGTGGGTGACATCGCCGATCCACTGATCGAAAAGATCACCGAGCGCATTGACCGCTTGAAGGTGGGGCCGGGTTCGGACCCTTCAAGCGACTTCGGACCGGTTATCACGAAAGAGCACCGCGACCGGATCATTGGTTACGTCCAAGGCGCTAGCGCCGACGGCATCACGGTTGTGCGTGACGGCACGTCACTGTCCACCAACGACGGCTTCTTCGTTGGACCGTGCCTGCTCGATGGCGTGCATCCGGGTGCCAAGTCCTACGACGACGAGATCTTCGGCCCAGTGTTGGGCGTCGCGCGCGTGGGCACCTACGCCGAGGCCGTCGCCCTGATCAACGCCAACCCCTACGGCAACGGCACGGCCATCTTCACTCGCGACGGCAATGCTGCTCGACTGTTCAGTAGAGAGGTGAGCGTCGGCATGATCGGCATCAACGTGCCGATCCCTGTGCCGGTCTCTTCATACTCTTTCGGTGGATGGAAGAACTCACTGTTCGGCCACGCCCACATCTATGGACCCGAGGGCTTCAGTTTCTACACGCGCGCCAAGGTAATCACGTCGCGCTGGCCCCAGCCATCGGACTCCCAGATCGACTTGGGTTTCCCCACGACCCGCTAGAGACCGGGCGAAGTAATGACCGCCAAGTGCACTCGAAGCCAGTCGCCTACTATTTCAGTGTGAAGGGTGGCTGAACTCGCCCACTCGAGCCAGTTCAGTACTCCATCTCCCTATCGAACCACCAGGACGTACACCACGACATGAGTAAGCAACACACCAGCGTCCGCTCCTACGGGATCCTCGTACACGAGGGACGCGTCGCACTCGTGCGCTCGAGCAACCCACACCACGACCCGCCGCTGTGGTGGCTACCCGGTGGGGGCATTGACTTTGGCGAGGCACCCGAAGAGACCCTGATCCGAGAGTTCGAAGAGGAGACAGGACTCGTGGTGCACCAACCCGTCCTTCTCGCGGTGAACAGTGATATCCGGCGGCGCGACAATGGTGATCGCATCCACACGGTGCGCATCCTCTATACGGTCAGCATGCACAGTGGAGAGCTCCGTCACGAGATTCACGGCACCACTGACCACGCGGCGTGGTTCGCGCTCGACGAATTGGACTCACTCAACGTCGCAGAATACGCCCGCTTGGCGATCGAGGCGGCTCAGGAGAAATAGCGCTCGGGCATTTCGCGCTTCAAGAACTTCCCCGCAGCATTTCGAGGCAGGACTTCGCTCGTGAAGGCCATGCGCGTGGGAATCTTGAAACTCGCGAGTCGCGAATGCAGGTGGTCGTGCAGTTCGGCGTCGGTGAGGGTCATGTTCGCCTTCACCATGACAACACTGGCGACCTCCTCGCCGAGTCGTTCGTGTGGCAGGCCGAGCACCGCAGCCTCATAGACCGCAGGGTGTTCATAGATGGCAGCCTCCACCTCGGCTGAGTACACGTTCTCACCAGCGCGCAGGATCATGTCCTTCAGCCGGTCCTCTATGTACAAGAAGCCCTCTTCGTCGATGTAGCCAAGGTCACCCGTTCGAATCCACCCGTCTACGATCGTCGCAGCGGTGGCTTCAGGCTTGTTCCAGTAGCCCCGGATGAGCGTCGGTGACTTCAGCCATATTTCACCACTCTCGCACGTCGCGAGAGGATTGAGCCGATCATCACGTATCTCGACGTCCATGACAATGGTGGGCGTGCGTCCGGTGGACGAAGGATGGGTGAGGTAGTCGTCGCCGTAGTTTCCTGGACCGTAGGCGTTGGTCTCGGTCATGCCGTAACCGAGCGTGGGTCGACCCTGCTTGAACGATCCATCAACGCGCGCGACGAGTTTCGGCGGCGCGGGAGCCCCACCCCCACCCACCGCCGTCAGTGACGACGTGTCGTACTTCGAGAAATTCGGGTTCTCCAGCATGTCCCAGGACTGGGTGGGAACGCCCACGAAGCTCGTCACCTGGTGGCGTTCAATGAGTTGCAAAGCCCTCTCGGGCTCCCAGCGGTACATCATCACCAGTTTGAAGTGCCACGAGAAGCACGACATCATCACTGGAATACAGCCGGTCACGTGAAATAGCGGTACGACCAGGATGAAGCACGGGGTCTGACCGCTACCGCTCTCGTCGCCATCTCGCCGCGCGGCCTGTATCGCCGCGCCCGACGAGAAGGCCATGATGGCCTGACACACCGCGCCGTGTGTAGAGACCGCGCCCTTGGGGAACCCGGTCGTGCCCGATGTGTAAAGAATCGTGGCGTCGTCATCAGGACCGACCTCCACGTGGGGCATCTGTGCACCTGACACGACGACTTCATGCCAGTACTCAACGCCCGGCGCCAAGGGCAGCAGCTCATCCAGACGAACTCCGAGCACCGGCACGCCTGCGCGCTTACACGCGTCGCTCGAGCGCGCTACTCGTTCCGAGTCGCCAATGAGCACGCTCAGTCCGGAGTCGTTGATGGCGTAATCAAGTTCGTCCTCGGTCCACCACGCGTTGAGCGACACCGACACCGCCCCGATCGACGTGATGGCGGCAAACGAGATCACCCACTCTGGGAGATTTCGCATCGCGATGCCGACTCGATCACCCTTCTTCACCCCGTAGTGGTGCACGAGCGCGTAGGCCAACGCGTCAACCTGGTCCATGACTTGCGCGAAGGTCCACTCCTCATCCTCATAGACCAAGAAGGGAGCGTCGAGGCCCCGTCCGCTGTCGAAGAAACCTCTCAAGTTCGCCGGCGAGTTCTTGAAGATCCGCTTGGTGACACCGTCACGCTCGACCTCAATGACTTCGAATGGTTGGCCCGGTGCCGCTACCGCCGCAATCGCTTCTTCCACACTCAATGCCACAAGTCCCCCCTATACGTTTCCAAATCCTATTCAGATTGACCCGATGCGCGTGTCACTGGTGAACTGTGCAATGGTGGCAACGGAATCTGCCGCGCCAGGAGCTCGTCATGCAATTAACTGTCCACGTTCATCCGGGGAGCCGGCGACAAAGCGCACAAGGTAGCTATGACGGGGCACTGATTGTTCACGTGCGCGCTCGAGCGGTCGATGGGGGTGCGACACGCGAAGTCCTTGAGGTGCTCGCTCAGGCATTTCTCGCCAAGCCAAGTGCCGTTCGTCTTGTGCGGGGCCCTCATTCTCGCACCAAGACCGTTGAGATCGACGGCGACGAACAGTGGCTGCGCACTCGCCTCAAGGAGTTGCTCGCCACTTCGTAGTTGCCGTCAAAAGTGTGGCACGATCAGTAGAGACACCCGTTGAAAGGATCACCCGATGTTCGCCGCTGGTTACCCGCTCTTTGACATATTCATCTCAACGCTCTACTTCGCCATGTTCATCTTTTGGATGATCCTGGTGTTTCACATCATCGTTGACATCTTTCGAAGTCACGACCTCGGTGGTCCGATGAAGGCGTTCTGGGTCCTCTTCATCTTGGTCCTGCCGCTCGTGGGTGGACTGATCTACCTCATCACCCGAGGCGGTGCAATGCACGAACGCGATATCCGCCAACTCGAACTGCAGCAGAAAGCGTTCGAGGACTACATCCGCAAAGTCGCGAACTCCAAGGAATAGGACCGGAGCGCCACGGGGTTCGTGACGCTACGCAATCGCGTGCGAGGCCGCCTTTTGTGACATGCGTTCAACGGTCTCAGAGATCTTGGCCACCACTGCTTCGAGGTCGATACGTGCGCGCTCGGCCTCGTCTGAAAGACCCGCGAGGTGATTGACGTCCCACAGTCCGAGCACCGGGTCAAGGACGTCTTTCAAGTACTGACCAAGCCCGTAGATGCCTTCCTTCGCGATTCGTACCGCGTGGCGGGTGAAGGAAGGAATCCCCGTACCCGGCATAGCGAAGGCGCTGACCTGCTTCGCGACCGCGATCATCATGGTCGATGGGTCGATGTCGAAGGCGGCCAATGCCAGATCACGGTAGAACAAGTAATGCTTGGTCTCATCGCCCGCAACGAGCGCGAGGACGTTGCGACCGATTTTGTCGTCCTTCGGTAGGTGCGCACCCGTGTTTCGGTGTGCAATCTGGGTAGCACGCTCCTGGAACGAGACGTAACTGATCAGTTCAGCGATCGATTCTGGCTCGGGGACTTCGCCCTTGCCCATCTGGACTCGCCGACCCTCTTCGAGCAGCGTTGGATCAATGCACCGGCTGATGTGCACCCAGTCACGCATGACCATCGAGTGACGGTTCTCCTCCATGGTCCACTGGTGGTTCCAGTCGCGGATGGGGTGTCCCTTGGGCGCGTGGGCGAGAAGCGAATGCGTGTAGTACGGCAGGTTGTCCTCGGTCAGGAGGTTCACATAGATCGAACTGCGCACGCCCGGCGCCAATGGGTAGTCCGACTCGGACCACGGTCGAGTGCTGTAACTCTCCCCCTGGCCCCAATCGATCTGCTCGTGAGGGAACCACAACCGTGGCGCTTCGAGATGACGGTTGTAGAGTCGCTCGACGTCAGGCGCGATCTCGGTGAGAAGATCTATCCGGCTATTCGGTAATCGCTTAATCGCCAACTCAACTCTTTCAAGTAAACTGCTGCGACGCAGCAATCAAAAGGTTAATGCCGATTGAACGTACGCGTTTGTTCAACTTGTGATTGAACGCACAAGCGTGCCCATGTGGCCTGATGATCTGGTGTATCCAATGCAATCCCTGCTTCCAGCAGAATTTCGCAAGGCGATCAATGCGCCACTGCGGCGTTACTACATAACCACCTTCCTCGCGCGCTTCGGCTTGGGGCTCACCTTGTCGCTCTACGTTGTCTACGTTCACAACGTTCGTGGTTTCTCGACCAATTTCGCGACCCTGCTGCTCGGGGGCTCGGCGCTCGCTGGTCTCGCATCGAGCGCGTTCTGGGGATCACTGACCGACCGGTTTGGTCCGCTTCGTATCGCGGTCACTTCCTACCTCTGCACGGCCGGTGCACTCGGAATCTGGGGGCTCGCTCACTCGAAGACCCAATTAGTGGTAGCCGCGATACTGCTCGCGCTCTTCAGCGGAGCGACGTGGGGCGCGAGCAGCACCATGCTCAGTCGACTGGTGAGTGAAGAATTTCGTCAACGAGCCTTCGGGTTCGACTTCATGCTCGTGAATCTCGGCGTTGGCTTTGGTGGACTGGTCGCCGCATCGATTGTGGATCTGCACCATCCCGAGTCCTTCACGGTGCTGTACCTCTTTAACGCGAGCATCGATATCGTGGCCGCGGGATTGCTCGTCACGCTGTATAAATATGGCTCCGCGCACAAAGTTCACCACGATGACCCGATCAAGAGTGCTGAGGGTTGGCGTGAGGTTTTTCGTGACCGCCGCTTGATGCAGTACGTCCTTGGATCACTCGTCTTGATGATCGGAGGCTACGGCTCCCAAGAGGCTGGCTTCAGCCTCTTCGTGGTCGACAACCTGAAGCTCTCGGTGCACGTGATCGGTGTCATCTTCTTCTTCAACACCACGACCATCGTGCTCGCCCAACTCTGGGTTCTCAACAAGATCGAGGGCCGAAGTCGAACGCGCCTCATGGCGGTGAGTTCGGCACTGTGGTGCGTCTTTTGGGTCATTCTTGAGACTGCCCTCGCACTTCCGGCGTTCTTTGCGGTCGCATCGCTGTGCGCAGGCATGGTCGTGTTCGCCCTTGGCGAGACCATGATGTCACCCGTGGGGCCCGCGCTCGTCAATGAGATCGCCCCAGAACATCTGCGCGGTCGTTACAACGCCACCCAGGGACTCGCATGGGGGCTCGCCGGAAGCCTGGCCCCCGCGATCACGGCGCTGTACTTCGACAACAACGTCAGCAACTGGTGGCCGCTCAGCACCGGGGTGACCTCGCTCGTCGGGGGTCTCATCATGCTCAACCTTCGTCGGCGTCTAAGTGCGCAAGAAGACGGAAGCGTCGCACCCGTCGAGGCGTAAAGCGACGGTGACGATCACTCCTGGATGATCTCGAACGCTCGAAGGTTGCGGATTCGATCGTGGCGACGACTCCGCAGTTTGCGTTCTGAAAGTTCCTTTAGTTCCGCGTAGGACTTGAGGATCGAGCGGTGGACGTTGGCGACGGTCACAAAGGGGTTGGCGTCCTCGCTCACGACTTCATCGATGAGACCGAGGCTCAACTGGTCCGCCGCCGTCGAGCGCATCGTCGCGAGCGTCATACGCACCTGATCGTGCGTGGGGGCGGGTGTCTTATAAAGGATTGAAGCCGCCGAGCGTGGTTCTGCGACGTAGGCCATGGCCTTCTCGAGCATCATCACGTGGTCGGCCATTGGCGTCGTGGCGAGTCCACCACCACTACCGAGTGCTCCCGCGACGAGCGTGATCACTGGTTCTGAGTAGTCAATGCCCTTCAGGATCGAGCGCGCGATGGCGCGCGACTGACCTCGTCGCTCGCTCTCCAACGTCGGTTTGGCGCCCAGGGTGTCGGTCACGAAGAGTGCGGGCAATCGCAGTCGTTCACCCATCTCGAGCATCCGTTCCATGAAGGCGAAATCCTCGGGCGCCGGGTTCGATGGACGCTTGACAATGGTGTCGCCGAGGCGCTTGTAGGAGGGCTGGGTGCCCACGATCACGAAAGGCTGCGCACCAATCTTGGCGAATGCTCCAACGATTGCCGGGTAGCGCTTGAAATCCCCTTCTTGGACATAGTTGTAGACGGCGGTCGTTTCGGTGAAGGCGAATCGGGCAATGAACTCGAGGTCGACGCGGTTGGCGTCACTCATCAAGTCCTGGTACTGCTCGACCAGTGCGTCTGAACTGTCCTGGACCGACGCCACGCGTGGCGGAGCCGGCGAGAGGGTCTCGTGATGGTGATCCACCTCGAATCCCGGGCCGTGGATGCCGACCGTTCCGAACTCAAAGAAGCGCCGCTGCTCGACCGATGTGACATTACGGATGAGTGGCTGTGTCTCTCGCGTGATCTCGTGGTGCTTGTCGGGCAGGGTCGTCGAGGTAAGGATCTCTCCGATGTAGTCCACCAAACCATTCACGTCCGGCAAGACCACATCGATGTTGCGATCGAGCAGGTTCGCCTCGGCGCTCTGGGAATCCTGGGGGACGATGATCCCCTCGTAAGCCTCGATCACCTTGGGGCCAGCGAAGCCGAAGTTGGTGCCAGAAGTGGCGAGGATCAGGTCCGCGTTCGGCACGGCACTCGCCGACACGCCTCCCCATACGTTGCCGAGCAAGACCGCAATCTGAGGTTGGGCGACCTTCTCCTTGAAGTCGCGAAGGGCCTCGACCATTCGCGTCATCTGGGTGAGGCCAGCGAAGTTCTCATGCTGACGCACGCCGCTTGACACGTAGACGCTGATGAATGGAAGCTTCTTACTGATCGCGAGGTCTGCCGCGGCCTGGAAGGTCTCGCCCGACACGACGCCGAGAGACCCAGCGAAGAAATCCCAGTTCATCGAGTACATCACGACCTGGCGTCCGGCGATGGTCGCGAGTCCGTAGTTGGAGGACTCCGACTTGCCTTTTCGCGTCTCGTGACGCAGCTTGTCGGCGTATGACTCGTTGCGCTCGTCACCGTGCCCGCGTCGCACCAAGCCAATGATGTCTCGAGCGATGCGCCAACGCCCGTGACTCGCCTTGAAGTTCACCAATTCCTGAAGCAGCAACAACTGTGAGGGACTGTTGACCTTTTTTCGATTACGAAGGTGTGGCTCGACCTCGGTCTCAAAGACGGGCAGTCCGGCGGGGAATCCTTCGCCGTACAGCCGTGAGTCAAATTCGTCTTCGTACGCGGGTCCGCTCTGTTCGTCGCGGTTTGCCATGAGTGTCCATTATTGCACTTCGTTCCTCACGTAAAAAAAGCCGCGCGGGTTACGAACCCCTCACACAATCAGCGCAAGGGTTTAACTCGCTTACTGTGCAGTAGGCGCCCCCCCTCTTCGCTATCACGTCCTCATCGTGAGATCGCGTCCTCACTAGAGCTCGTTGACGAGCTGCTCGACCCGCTCAGTCCAATTGCGCTGCTCGGTGCTCTCAGCACGTTCGTGCAGCGAAGCGCGCTCCTCTTTCAGTCGCCGCGCCACCTCTGCGAGATTGTCGGGCAACCCACTCACCGCGCGATCTCGAACCCACTGGGCTAACGCTGGTGATGCGCCGCTACTCGAGACAGAGACAATCACGTCACCGTCGCGGTGGATAGCTGTGAAATAGAAATTCGAGCGTCGAGGGTCATCGACCACGTTCACCAGCACATTCTTCGCTCGAGCTTCGCGCACGATTTGATCGTTGACGAGATCATCGCCCGTCGCCACCACCACCAGAAAGACTGAGTTCAGGTCGCCGCTTCGATAGCTACGCTGGTGCACGCTCTCAACACCATCGGGCAATTTCGCGAGCACTTCTTTGGCAATGACCTTCACTCTCGCTCCACCAGCCACGAGTTGGGCGGCCTTGCGCGCCCCGATTTGGCCAGCCCCGATGACGAGCACGGTGCGATCACTCAAGTCAAGGACCAATGGAAACATCAGACTCCGAGCGTCATTGCCTCGAGGTCCACGCTCAACTCGAGCGACGCCACCGCACCGACCACGATCACCGCTGGCGCACTGACGTCCAGATGAGCGAGGTCCTCAAGACGACAGCGCAATGTTCGTTGATGTGGCGTTGAGGCGCGCTCGATTATCGCCACGGCGGTGTCGGCGCTGAGACCGCCATCTTGGAGGTCGCGAGCGATGTCCATTCGACGCTCAACGCCCATGAGGACGACGAGTGTGAGGTCGGCGTTGGCCAGCGCGTGAAAGTCAACGCCCGCCCCGCGCATCGCGGTGCCGGTGACGATGGTGACCCCGTGAGAGAGACCACGGTGAGTGACTGGCACACCCGCGAGCAATGGACCAGCGAGCGCCGAGGTGATGCCCGGTACCACCTCCACGCCAACGCAGGCAGCTCGTAGTGCTTCGCATTCTTCGCCGCCGCGACCAAAGACAAAGGGGTCACCTCCCTTCAAGCGCACGACCACTTCGTGCTCTCGAGAGAGTTCGATCAGCAACTTATTGATCAGAGACTGTGAGTGCGAGAGGCCCGGGGTCTTACCAACGTCGATCACCCGCGCCGCCGGACCGATCAATTGGAGGATTTCTGGTGCGACGAGCCGGTCGTGCACGACGACATCGGCCTCTTCGAGGAGGCGTGCCGCACGAAGCGTCAACAACTGCGGATCGCCCGGACCCGCTCCAACGAGATGGACCGTCACGCGTCGAGCAATCGTACGTAGAAGTCACCGAACGCTTCACCGTCGAGTCCTTCAAGCTTCCAACGATCGAGTAACGGGCGAAGAATTCCGGCAAGATCTTCGAGTTTGACCTTTTCTTGGTGCAAGACTGCCAATCGATCCCCCCGAGGACCACCACCGAGAAAGAGGTCGTAGGTGTTCTTCGTTCGACCCACGATGCCCACTTCGGCGACCGCCGGACGCGCGCACCCGTTGGGGCACCCAGTCATCCTCAACTGCAACGGCCGTCGTTGCAGTCCTCGATCGTTAAGTTCGCTCTGCACCATCTCAACGACACCGTCGAGACGTCGTTCGGCCTCGGCGAGTGCTTGACCGCAGGTCGGCAACGCCGGGCACGCCAAAGCCGAACGTTCGACCGCACCGAGGTCTTCAACGAGTCGCACGCCATTCACCGCGAGGACTGCCACCACAACATCGCGCTCTTCTGGCGCGATGGCGCTGATGAGGATGTCCTGTTGGGCGGTGATGAGGAATTCGACGTTCGCGACTGCAGCGATTTCTCGAAGAGCTGAACGTATACCGCGCCCCTCTTCAAGGTCGCGCACGCGCCCCGCTGCGACGCGAAGACCCAACTGCCACGTTCCATCAACGCTCTCGTGCCAGCCGAGGTGATCATCGGCGTCAGCGAAGTCGAGCGGCAAGGGGTCTCGAAGGGGGCGTGTGAAGCGCTGCTCGATCTCTTGGCGAAAGTGCTCGAAACCAGCGTCAGCCGCGAGGTACTTCATTCGAGCGCGTCGACGGTTCGTGCGGTCGCCGAGGTCACGATATGTGGCGAGCACCGCTCGAATGAGGTCATCGACTTCGTCGTAGGTGACAAACGTCAGCGGGTCCGCCAATCGCGCAAAGGTGTCGGGGTTCGCGTACGAGCGGCCGAGTCCTCCCGCGACCACGACATTGAAACCCTCGCCCAGCTCGTGGTGGACCATTGGAACAAGCCCCAGATCCTGGGCCAGCACATCGACGCAGTTCTCATTCGCGCTCGCTATCGCAATCTTGAACTTTCGAGGCAGATACGTCGACCCGTAGAATTCGTGCTCCTCATCGGGTTCACTCGACGCCGCCTTGTCGCCCTCGACAAAGATCTCCCAATGCGCTCGGGTCGCCGGTTTGAACGTACGTGCAATGTGCTCAGCCATTGCAACCAGGCGATCGTTGTTGCCAGCGACGAGTAGCGACGGGCACATGACGGTGTTGCGCACGACGTCACCGCACGCCGCGAACGACGTCATCAGGTGCTCATTGAGACGAGCAGCCATGGGTCGAAGACCGTGTTTCAACACACCGTGGAACTGCACCGCTTGGCGTGTGGTGAGTCGAATGCTCCCGTCAGCGATATCGCCAGCGACGTCGTCGAGCGCCAGCCACTGTTCACGCGAAAGGCGTCCGCCGGGGATTGCCACACGCACCATGAAGATGTGCTCGAGATCCTCTCCGGCCAGCGTGCGTTCGCGTCGGACGTCTCGATTGTCCTGGGCGTAGATACCGTGGAATTTGAGGAGGTGCTCAGACGCCCCCTCAATTGAGGGACGCACATTACCCAATTGTTCGGCGAGATCCCCCCTCAGCAGGTCACTGGCGCGCTTGAACTCCTCTTCGGCGGTCAATGTTCTTTCGATGGTCACCGTGCACTCCCTCGCGGTTTGGAATAATCTCATTAAACCCTATAGGAATAGTCGTAATTAATACAAGACCAAATTGGTCATATTTCGAAAATCTTCTGGACACGACGATTCTCGATAAAGATAGAGAGACATGAACAAGAAACTCACCCCCTGCACACTCAGCATCACCCTGCTCCTTGGTGCGATTGGATTGATCAGCTTCACGGGCGCCCCAGCTGGTTCCGCGGTGCCGGCGTCGTGCGCACCAGCGCACATGCGCACATCAGTCGGCGCCTCAGAAGGTGCCGCCGGCACCATCTACGTTGCCTTGGTCTTCACCAACACCGGGCCGTCGTGCGCCATCTGGGGTGTGCCGAGTATCCAACCGGTGCTGCGCTCGCGCAAGCCCGTTGGCCCACCCGCACGCAACCAGTCCATCGGTGAGATGCCAGCGCGCCACGTGCTCGCCAAGGGACAATCAGTCAGTGTTGCCTTCGGGGTCACCCAGAGCGCGAACTACCCCGCCTCGTCGTGTGGTGCTCGATCCGCGAACGGAGTCGACGTGTCGTTGGGCAATTTCGTGCGTCCGACGTATAAGCGTCTCGCAATTTCGGTGTGCACCAAACGTTCGAGCACTACAACGCGGCTCATCGTGGCGGGAACCACTGGTACTTGAGACGTTGCCTCGTCGTTAGACGCGGCTCGTACGCAGTTGCGCGACGATCTCATCCCTAGCCTCGAGGGACAGTGAATACGGGGTGTACAGGCTGAATCTATCGATGACGTCAGCGAAACGGTCACTCACCCGCGACGCGATTTCTTGGACACCTCCGACAACACTGAAGGTGTCGAGAACCTCGTCACTGATGAGGTCACCCATTTGCTCCCATTCGCCGGATCTCGCCAATGCGTTGAGTTCGCTCTGCAGCCCAGCCCACCCGTGAAGATCAAGCACGCCCTGGTAGGCGGGTGTCGAGCCGTAGAACGCGATCTGACCGCGAACCCGGTCCTTCGCAATCTCGAGTTGTTCGTCGTCCCCACCCGTCGCCACCAAGCCAGAGAACGAAATCTGGAAGGTGGACGGTGAGCGGCCCGACTTCTCAAGACCGCGACGAACTGCGGGCACGGTGACCTCGCGAAGATAGCGCTCGGTAGTGAAGGGGTGCACCAATAGGCCGTCGGCGACCTCGCCGGCGACCTCGGTCATCATCTCGCCCACTGCGGCGAGAAAGACCTTGGGTTGGCCGTACGGATTGGGACCCGGATCAAAGAATGGCGTCATGAGGGTGTGGCGGTAGAACTCACCACGGAAGTTCAACTTGCTCCCCTCGTTCCAGCACGCCCAGATGGCGCGCATGGCGAGTACGTATTCGCGCATGCGCCGCGCCGGGTGTGACCACTGCATGGAATAGCGCTTTTCGATGTGGGGTTTGATCTGGGAACCGAGACCGAGCAAGAGCCGACCCTTGGAGAGAAGCTGTACGTCATTGGCCTGCATGGCGGTGATCATCGGACTGCGCCCGAAGGCAACGAGGATGCCCGTGCCCAGTTCAATCCGCGAGGTCGTGAGCGCCGCGCCCGCCAGAATCATGAGCGGATCGTGACCTACTTCAGCGGCCCAAATAGCGTCGTAGCCTTGCACCTCAGCGAGCGCTGCGCGAGCACCAACGTCGCCATCGCCAAAGGAGATTTCACCATCGATCAACATCAAGGTGAGGCTACTCTCCAAATACCCGCTCCTCAGCGCTTCAAGGGTGTCCACTGCGAGCAACCGTCACGGATGTGACCAAGGGCTCTGGTCGCCACGACCACGGGCGGCGATATTTGGACACATGAAGACAGATACGTCTGATCGCTCATCAATGGACACCCTGGAAGGAGCTATTCACCCGCTCACTGGTGCGGTTGAGGACTACGACGACCTCATTGCAATGATCGGCGACTCTCGCGTCGTACTGATTGGAGAGGCATCGCACGGTACTCACGAGTTCTATCGGGAGCGAGCGCGAATCACGCGACTGCTGATCGAACGCTGCGGATTCAGCGTCGTGGCAGTCGAAGGCGATTGGCCCGACGCCTACCGCGTGGATCGCTATGTGACGGGCGCATCTCAGGATGCGAACGCCGATCAAGCACTCGAGAGTTTTCGCCGCTTTCCGACCTGGATGTGGCGCAACAGCGAGGTCGTTTCCTTCATCGATTGGCTACGCGCCTACAACGACCAGCACGTCGAGTTCGTCGACAAGGCGCACTTCTATGGACTCGACCTCTACAGCCTTCGAGCTTCGATCGAAGCCGTGGTTGCGTATCTCGCCAAAATGGATCCCGAAGAGGCGACGCGAGCTCGAGAGCGCTACTCGTGCTTTGACCACATCGGTGGCGACGGCCAGGCCTACGGCTACGCACTGGCGAAGGGCGTGGCCGACCCGTGCGAAGACGAGGTGGTGGATCAGCTCATTGAACTTCGCGAACGTTCTGAGTTCTACCTTGGTCGCGACGGACTCGCCGCCCGTGACGAATTCTTCAGCGCCGAGCGAAACGCCTTACTCGTACACAACGCTGAGGAGTATTACCGACAGATGTATCGAGGTGGGATCTCATCGTGGAACCTGCGCGATCGTCATATGGCGAGTACCCTCGAAGCGCTCGTGGCACACCTCGAGGGTCGGCGAGGGCCATCGAAGGTCGTTGTGTGGGCTCACAATTCTCACGTCGGTGACGCGCGCGCCACCGCTATGGGCGCTCGAGGTGAACTGAACATCGGCCAACTCGCCCGCCAGCGTTACGCGAACGACGCGTTCCTCATTGGTATGAGTACCTTTGACGGACACGTGAGCGCGGCGTCGAACTGGGGAGGTCCAGTTGAGCGCAAGCGCGTGCGGCCCGCGCGTATTGACAGCCACGAGGCGCTGCTGCACGAAGCGTCGATGTCCGAATACTGGTTCGCCACGCGCGAGTTCGCACGCGACGAGAAATTGTCGGCCCTCCGGCTGGAACGTGCGATAGGCGTGATCTACCGGCCCGAGAGCGAATTGCAGAGTCACTACTTCGCCGCCGACCTCGTTCGTCAATTCGACGTCGTCCTGCACATCGACCGCACCCGTGCTCTGCAGCCGCTCGAGACTACGAGCCTGTGGGACCGCGGTGAGCCACCCGAGACCTATCCGAGCGGACTCTGATGTCACTGGCTACGACCTTTGTTGACCGAGTTGACGCGGGTAGGCAACTGAGTGCGGCTCTCGGTTCATTCGCCGCTCAAGATCCCATTGTGCTCGGACTCGCTCGCGGCGGCGTGCCGGTCGCCGCAGAGGTAGCCCGGGCCCTTGGCGCACCTCTCGACGTGTTACTCGTACGCAAGTTGGGCGTTCCCTACCAACCCGAGCTGGCCTTTGGAGCGATCGGTGAAGGCGGCACCAAAGTACTCAGCCCGCAACTGATTCGCCACCTCACCTTGAGCGATCAAGAGATGGCCGACGTCGAAAAACGTGAGAGGGCTGAGTTGGCTCGTCGACTCACGCGCTACCGCGCGGGTCGCGAGCCGCTCCCACTCAACGGACGCACCGTGATCATCGTCGATGATGGCCTGGCGACCGGCACAACGGCACGCGCCGCGGTCCAAGTGGTTCGCGATCGAGGCGCACGAGCGATCATCGTGGCTGCCCCCGTTGGTTCGCGTGAGGCTCGAGACGCGGTCGCGGGCGTAGCCGACGTGGTCATCTGTCTATCAACACCAGAGACGTTTCGCGCCGTTGGACAGTGGTACGAGGACTTCGAGCAGACGAGCGACGATGAAGTCACACGTCTGCTCCGTCAGGTCCCGGCTCCGCGTGGCACTGAGGTTGTGAACGCGAGATTCACTGCGACCCCTCAGCATTCAAACCCTCGAGGAACTTGATCAAGCCCGCGAAATAGACCTCTTGGTCGTCGTACATCGCAAGGTGACTACCCGAAGGGCAGATCAGGGATTCACCGTGGGTGAACTTGGTCGCCATCATCGCCATGAACGCGGGGTCCATGGTGTCATAACGAGCACCGATGACGAGTGTCGGCACCTCAATAGCGCCCAGTGACTCCGTGCGATCCCACTGTGAGAGTTTCGCGTCACCACTGATACCCAATTCACTCGGTCCCTGCATCATCACGTAGATCGTCTGATTCATATGCGTGAACATGCGCTGGACGGGTTCAGGCCAGTCTTCGAGGTCGATGCGCAGTACGTGATGAACGTAGTGCTCAGCGATGAGCAGCTCCATGTAGCGCGGATTCTCGATGTCGCCACTCGCCTCATACGCCATGATCTCAGCCAGGGCCGCCTGATCCATTTCGGGCATCAAGACATCTCGGGCGTACGCGTTGTACGCAGGAACACTCGACATCATGTTTGAAATCACGAGTCCCTTGAGATTGCGCTGATATTTGAGCGCGTACTCGATCGCCAATATCCCACCCCACGAATGACCAAGCAGCACGAAGTTGTCCGACGTCATACCGAGCGCCACTCGAACTTGCTCCACCTCTTCAACGAAGCGATCGAGTTCCCAGAGCGAGGGGTCCTCGGGGTGATCGCTTCGCCACGAGCCGAGTTGGTCGTAGTAGTAGTACTCGATGCCCGCACCCGGGAAATAGCTGTCGAAGGCTTCGAAGCACTCGTGTGTGCCACCCGGCCCTCCGTGCAACAACAGCACCTTGAGTGTGGGGTTGTTTCCGACCCGCTTGGTCCACACGTTGAAGGTGCCGAGGTTGGTGACGATGGGGATCAACTTCGCGCCACCACTCAACACATCGTCGCGTCCAGTGTTGTCAAAATAGCTGTTCGGTACACTCACAATCACTCCTCATCTCTGCCCATCTACCGTACAGCGCTACCACAACCACACCGCGCGCGAAGGACCGACGCTCGAGAGCGTCGACTTGGTCACCGATAACTCTCATTGCGAGCCACTCAACCACGAACCTCCAACGCATCGCCCGAAGAATCCCGCCGAGTTCCTAGGTGCATACCGTGTTGAATTCAACATGATTACTCTCGAGTTCACACGCCTGTGCAACGTTCGCATTCGAACCCGTAAGGTCGAGGTGTTGCGACTGCGCTGAAGTCACGACGTACGCCAGGTAACGGGGGATTCATGCATTCTTCGCATCACCACGCACCGTCACACCGGGCTGATGTGCGCGACGCTGGCGGGTGGACGGGCGAGGCGAAACGACGATTGGCGTTTTCAGACCACAGTGCATCGCTCGACGGCACCACTACGCACGTGTCTTTTGTCCTAGGTGTCGTCGTGCAACGATCGAGCACTCTTAACAGCCATGCTCGTAGGACCCCTTCGAAGTCGAGCAGTCGCGACAGGTGTCAAATTCTTGAAAGGATGGAGGCGCAATCAGTCGAGTCCGAGGAGACCCCGTGAGTATTCCCCCTTTGCGCCAACGTTCAGCCTGGAAGAAGTTGGAAGATCACTGTCTCCACATTGGCTCACGACATCTTCGTGAGATATTCGCCGACGATCCGCACCGCGGTGAACGTCTGCACGCGGAGGCCAATGGGATCTACCTCGACTACTCCAAGAATCGCGTCACCGACGAGACGCTTGGTCTGCTGCTCGATCTCGCCGAGGAGTCGGGGGTGGCCGCTCGCCGCGATCAAATGTTCGCCGGTCAGCACATCAACGTCTCAGAGGACCGAGCGGTGCTCCACGTAGCCCTACGAATGCCCGTCGAGACTCAATTGATGGTGGATGGACACGACGTTGTCGAGCAGGTGCACGCCGTCATTGACCATATGACGAGTTTCGCCAATCAGATTCGTGGTGGCGAGTGGATGGGTTATCGCGGCAAGCCAATCCGCAACATCGTGAACGTCGGGATCGGCGGCTCCGACCTGGGTCCCGTCATGGCCTACGAGGCCCTTCGTCACTACAGTAAGCGAGACCTCAGGTTCCGGTTCGTCTCGAACGTCGACGCGAGCGACCTCACAGAGGCACTTGGCGACCTTGACGCCGACGAGACGCTGTTCATCATCTCTTCAAAGACCTTCACCACACTCGAGACACTCACCAACGCTCACTCCGCTCGGGCGTGGCTCATTGAGCACACGGGCAGCGAGAAGGCTATTGCGCGACACTTCGTCGCGGTCTCGACCAATGCGCAGGCGGTCTCCGCATTCGGCATCGACACCGCCAACATGTTCGGCTTCTGGGACTGGGTCGGCGGGCGCTATTCAATGGACAGCGCCATAGGACTTTCCACGATGATCGCCATCGGGCCCGACAACTTCTACGAGATGCTCTCGGGCTTTCACGCCATGGACGAACATTTTCGAACCGCCCCCTTCGCGCGCAATCTTCCTGTGCTGATGGGGATGCTCGGCGTGTGGAACCGCAATTTCCTCGGTTGCCCAACGGTGGGGGTGATGCCCTACGAGCAATATCTCAAACGATTTCCGGCCTACCTGCAACAACTCACCATGGAGTCAAACGGTAAGCACGTCACGCTCGACGGCGAAACGATCGACTACCAGACTGGTCCGCTCTACTGGGGTGAACCCGGTACGAATGGACAGCACAGTTTCTATCAACTGCTCCACCAAGGCACAACGATCGTCCCCGTTGACCTCATTGGCTTCGCCAAGAGTCTCAATGCGCTCGGCGAACACCACGACATACTCTCATCAAACGTCTTCGCTCAGGCCGAGGCGCTCGCCTTTGGAAAGACCGAAGCTGAAGTCCGTGGCGAAGGCACGCCAGACGACGTGGTGGCACACCGGGTTATGGAGGGCAATCGACCAACCAACGTCCTGCTCGCCGAGGTCTTGACACCGCGCTTGCTCGGTTCACTGATCGCGCTCTATGAGCACTCGGTCTTCACCCAGGGCGTCGTGTGGGGAATCGACTCCTTTGATCAGTGGGGTGTTGAGTTAGGCAAGGTTCTGGCGACCAAGATCATCCCCGAGCTCAGCGCCGACGACGAGCCTACGCTCACCCACGATTCATCGACCAACGCCCTCATACGGCACTATCGGCACTTGAAGAGAAACGAGGATTGACGTGACGACGAACAGACCAATGCAGTTGGGAATGGTGGGCCTTGGGCGAATGGGGGCGAACCTCGTGCACCGACTAGTGCGCGACGGTCACCGCAGCGTGGTCTTTGACGTGAACTCGAGCGCCGTGCGGGCGCTCGAGGGTGAAGGCATCGTCGGCGCGTCGTCGCTCGAGGACCTCGTGGCGAAACTCGATGCGCCTCGCGCCATCTGGCTGATGTTGCCCGCGGCGATCACCGAGAGTGCTCTTGACGATCTGATCCCACATCTCTCAAGTGGTGACGTCATCATCGATGGCGGTAATTCCTACTACCAAGACGACATCACCCGGGCTGCGAAGCTCGCCGAACACGGAGTCCACTACGTCGATTGCGGTACGAGCGGGGGTGTGTGGGGCTTGGAGCGCGGCTACAGCCTCATGATCGGTGGTGAGACTTCGGTGGTGGCTCATCTTGATCCGATCTTCAAGACAATCGCTCCTGGCCAAGATGGCACCGAGCCAACGCCGGGGCGTACTCGAAGCAGCGGCACGGCGCCCGAGGGGTACCTGCACTGCGGCCCGAATGGCGCGGGTCACTTCGTCAAGATGGTGCACAACGGCGTCGAATACGGGATGATGGCGTCGATCGCCGAGGGACTGAGCATCATCAAGCACGCCAACGTCGGGCTCACGCGCGTGAGTGCCGACGCCGAGACGACCCCACTTCGTGATCCGGAGTTCTACTCATTTGACATCGACGTCGCGGAGGTCGCCGAGGTGTGGCGACACGGATCGGTCGTTAGTTCCTGGTTGATCGATCTCACTGCGGACGCGCTCGCCCGCTCGCCCGAGCTCGACGGGTTCAGTGGGCGCGTCTCGGATTCCGGCGAGGGTCGCTGGACTGTCGAGGCGGCGATCAACGAGTCGGTGCCCGCACCGGTGATCAGTGCCGCCCTATGGCAACGCTACGAATCTCGTGGAGAAGGTGAGTTCACTGCGAAAGTCCTGTCAGCCATGCGTTCAGAGTTCGGCGGGCACGTCGAAAAGCCATCCTGATGCTTCACGAACTTCGAGCATTCGATACTGCGGCGAGCGCTGCCCACAGGGCAGCGGCGTTCATTGTCGAACGAGCCGAGCAGGCGATTTTGGCCAAGGGGACATTTTCCATGGCCGTAAGTGGTGGTCACACGCCCTGGCCGATGTTCGAGGCTCTCACGACGATGCCCATGCCCTGGGCGCTGACGACGATCTACCAGGTCGACGAGCGTGCGGTCCGCGCTCAAAGCGCCGAGCGTAACCTCACGAACCTTCAACGTAGTCTTGGAACAATCGAGGCGAACATCGTCGCCATGCCCGTCGAACACGACCTCGTCAAAGGCTCGCGCGATTACGAAGCGCACCTTCCCGATTGGTTCGATCTCATTCACCTCGGCCTCGGTCCAGATGGTCACACTGCCTCGCTGATCCCCGACGATCCAGTGCTCGAGGTCACGGACCGACTTGTCTCGGCGACGAGTGCGTACCAAGGTCATCGTCGCATGACCCTGACCTACCCTGCGCTCGCTCGAAGCGAGCAGCTTTTGTGGCTGATCACGGGCCACGACCAGCGCGACGCACTGGCGCGACTCCTCGCGGGCGACGCCTCTATCCCCGCGGGCCGAGTGGTGTCCAGTCGCTCCCTCATCATCGCCGACCCGAGCGCACTGGATACATGAGCGTCGAGGACGAAAAGCGACTTGCCGCTCACGCGGCGGCTGAGATGGTCAGGGATGGAATGCGGGTGGGCCTTGGCACCGGGACTACCGTGGCCTATCTCCTCGCCGCTCTTTCGAGACTGCGACCACGAGTTGTCTATGTGGCGACCTCACCAGGCACCGAGCACTCTGCCAGATCCCTCGGACTCATGGTCGAACCGTTCGATACGCTCGATTTCCTCGACCTCGCCATCGACGGTGCCGATCAGGCCCTTGAGAGCGGCTGGCTCATCAAGGGAGGTGGTGGTGCCCACACGCGCGAGAAGATCGCCGCTGCGTCAGCCGAGCGCTTCGTCGTAATCGGCGATTCCACGAAACTCGTCGACGAACTTCGCGCGCCGGTGCCGCTGGAACTGCACGCCTTCGGCGTCGCGGCCACACTTCGACGTCTGGCGCCCTCGAGCCTTCGTGACGTAGACCTCAGCCCCGACGGGGGCGTGATCGCTGACTACCTCGGCGAGATCACCGACCCCCAAGCTCTCAACGCACGACTCTCGATGACACCCGGGGTGGTCGAGCACGGCATCTTCAGTCCTCGCCTGACGAGCGAGATCCTCATCGCCAAGGGTGCCACAGTGCACCGATTAGACATTGGAGCAACGTGATGAACACACCCAGTATCGACCCGGACTACGAGGTCCCAGAGAACCACGTCATCGTCCTTTTCGGCGCCACCGGCGATCTCGCCAAACGAAAGATCATCCCAGGTCTCTTTCACCTCGCCGTGGCGGGCCTCTTGCCCGAGCGCTACCGAATCATCGGATCGGCGCCTTCGCAGTACGCCATGGGCACCGATGCGTTTCGCACCTACGCGCGAGATGCCGTGCGACAGTTCGGATCGAATCAACCCGAGGGCAAATTATGGGAGGACTTCGAAGCCTCGCTGTCGTTCGCAGTCTCGGACCCCGACGACTTTGGCGAGTTGCAGCGCGCCATTAGCGTCGCCGAAGCCCACATTGGTGGCAGCGTCGCTCGCCTCTTTCACCTCGCCGTCCCACCCGACGCGGTGCTCGCCATGGTCGAAGCCTTGGGCGCTGCCCAGTTGAACGAGAACTCGCGGATCATCTGCGAAAAGCCCTTCGGCGTGGACCTCGCCTCCGCTCGCCATCTCAATACGGTGATCAAGGCCAACTTCGAAGAGACCCAGGTCTTTCGCATCGATCACTTCCTCGGCAAGGAGTCGATCGACAACATCCTCGCCCTTCGTTTCGCGAATCGCCTCTTTGAACCCCTGTGGAACAGAGACCACGTGCGATACGTGCAGATCGACGTGCCCGAGACGCTTTCGATTGAGAACCGCGGCGCCTTCTACGAAGAGACCGGGGCGTTTCGCGACATGGTGGTAAGCCACCTCTTCCAAGTGCTCGGCTTCATCGCAATGGAACAACCCACAAGCCTCGACGCCGGACCCCTTCGCGACGAAGTCCACAAGGTCTTCCAGACGCTTCGCCCGATAGATCCGACCAACGTCGTTCGCGGACAGTATGACGGCTACCGAGACGAGCACGGAGTGGCCCCCGACTCCCAGACTGAGACCTTCGTCGCGCTGCGCGCCGAAGTGGAGAACACTCGCTGGAAGGGAGTCCCCTTCTATCTTCGAACGGGCAAGTGTCTGGCGCAGAGTAGACAAGTCATCACCATTGGCTTCGATGAACCTGTCATGCGGCTCTTCCCGACGGGTGCTTCGGAACCCAAATGGCGCGGTAACCGGCTGATCGTGGACTTCGCCGACCCCGGATCGATCCACGCGCACTTCTTGGCGAAAGAACCCGGCCCCCACATGCACCTTGACTCAGCCGAGATGACGTTTCACTACAAGGATTCGTTTCGCGCAGCCAACAACCTCGAAGCGTACGAACACCTCATCCTCGAAGCCATGCTCGGCAATCGCGCCCTGTTCACGAGGTCCGACGGTATTGAACGACTCTGGGAGGTCGCAGCGCCGCTGCTCGAGGACCCGGGGCTCGTGCAGTCCTACGCGAAGGGGAGCTGGGGGCCTGAGGCGATTGAGAAGATCGTTACGCCAAATGAATGGTGCTTACCCCAGGGATCGTGATCGGCGCTCTGACGCCCACGTGAGCGGTCTCGGTCAAGCGTCGAACTTCGAAGCCGTGCGCGAAACACCCGATGATTAGCTCGGACCCAGAAGATGCGCGAGACTCGTCACCACCACGTCGGCACCGTGGAGGCGAAGTTGATCAGCGTAGTCGTGGGCGCTCGGCCCATCATGGTGGTCCACCCCGATCACGAGCGCGAAGTTTCCCGCCCGCCCGGCGGCCACGCCCGCGAGAGCATCCTCGATGACCACGGCGTGCTCGAACGAGACGCCCAGCACGCGAGCGCCCTCGAGAAAGCTGTCAGGTGCGGGCTTACCGAGCAGGTGACGATCCTTCACGACATGACCGTCCACTACCGCGTCAAACATCTGAAGTATGCCCGCTGACTTGAGGGCCGCCTTGGTGTTCTCGCTGGCCGAGATGACCGCCACCTTGACGCTGAGACCTTTCAGTTCCCCCACGAGCGCCACCACGCCTTCATAGACGCCGACACCGTCTCTCTTCATCACTTCGAGCACCAGGTCGTTCTTGCGATTACCCAAACCCTTGACGCTCCTCGTATCAGGACCATCCTCATCAGTGCCTTCTGGAAGCGTGATGCCGCGTGAGGCGAGGAAGTTTCGAACGCCATCCTCACGAGGCTCACCATCGACGTACTTCTCGTAATCCGCTTCGATGTCGAAGGGAACGAACGTCGAACCCGAACTCGCGGCTTCGCTCTTGAGAAAATCGTCGAACGCCTGCTTCCACGCAGCCGCGTGCACGGCCGCGGTCTTGGTCAAGACGCCGTCCATGTCAAAGAGCCACGCGGCGTAAGCACCGAGGTCGACGGTCCCCTTCGGTTCAGATGATGTTGAACTCATTAGTGCTCCTCATTGTTGGCCACCACGGGCGCCACGCGATGCTGTGGCGCTCGAGCGTGCGGCTGACTCGGTGCGCGACCCGCTGTCTCGGTCGTGAGGTCGGGTGAATCGAAGACGGTGGCGTCGCCAGACGTGAGGATGAACGGTTCATCAAAGTGCAGCATCTCGAGTTCGTCGCCGCTCTTCAGCAGGTAACTGGTTGCGTCACGCGTCCTCTCGACCCGCAGTCGACGACCGCGGAACTCGAGGTTGATCGAGAGCCGCGTGATCCCCTCGGGAAGTCGTGGGGCGAAGGACAGTCTCGAGTCAGTTTCACGCATCCCCCCAAGTCCTGCCACCAACGCAATCCACGTACCCGCGAGCGAGGCCATGTGCAGGCCGTCGCGGGTGTTGTGCTCAAGGTCCCTCAAGTCCATGAGGGCCGCTTCACCAAGGTAGTCATAGGCGAGCGCGAGGTGACCAACCTCGGCCGCGATCACCGCCTGGCAGCACGCCGAAAGCGACGAGTCACGCACCGTCAGTCTCTCGTAGTACTCGAAGTTTCGGGCCTTCAGCTCGGCGCTGAAGGCGTCGCTTCGAAGATACATCGCGAGCACGAGATCAGCCTGCTTGACCACTTGTTTGCGATAGAGCTGAAAGTAAGGAAAATGCAACAACAATGGGTACTCGTCCTCGCTGGTACCTTCAAAATCCCACACTTCGTGATCGGTGAAGCGTTCGCTCTGGGCGTGCACACCGAGCACGTGGTCGAAAGGCACCACCATCGCCGCTCCCGCGCGACGCCACTCGGCGATCTCGATGTCGTCGACGTCGAGTGACCCGGCGCGTTCAGCGTGGCGTTCAGCGAGCTCAGCCGCCGCGAACAGATTCTGTTGGGCCATGAGGTTCGTGTAGATGTTGTTGTCGACAATGGCGCTGTACTCGTCCGGTCCGGTGACCCCGTCGATGCGAAAGCCGCCCAACACGTCGAAGTGCCCCAAAGAGCGCCACAGCCGAGCCGTCGCGACGAGCAGGTCGAGCCCCGCGCCCCGCTCGAACTCATCATCACCGCTCGCGTGCAGATACCGCAGCACCGCATCAGCGATATCGGCCCCAACGTGAAACGCCGCCGTCCCCGCGGGCCAGTACGCGGAGCACTCCGCCCCGGTAATCGTTCGCCAGGGGAACGCGGCCCCACTAAGACCGATGTTCGCTGCTCGTTCCTCGGCCGTGGCGAGTGTGTCGTGACGCCACTGCAACGCTTGTTTAACTGCTTCAGGCATGGTGTAACTCAGTACCGAGAGTACGAAGGTTTCGCTGTCCCAAAAGGCGTGACCGTCATAGCCATTACCCGTGAGCCCTTTTGCGGGAATACCCCTTCGTTCGCTTCGAACCACCGAGCAGAGCACGTGGAACAAGGAGAATCGAAGAGCCTGTTGGATCTCGTCGTCGCCGTCGATCTCAATGTCGGCCCGGTCCCAGAAGTCATCAAGGAATTCGCGTTGTTGACGACGAAGTCCGTCCCAGCCCACGTCACACGCCGCATCGAGTGCCGCGTCCACTTGGTCTCGAAGCGCTTCCTTCGAGCGTTGTGCCGACCAGCCGTAGGCAACGTACTTGATGACGCGAAGTCTCTCCCCTGGCTCGAGGGTCGCGGTGATGGTGACTCGACCGAGATCTTCGAAACTCTCACAGTGCATACTCATCGTCGCGGGACCATCGATCTCGTGGTCCATCGCCGCCGCCACTCGCAACTTGCTGATGTTGGTGCTGTGCACCAATTCACAGCGCAGACCCTCACTGGCCTGATATTCACAGTTCCACGGGTCGTTCAGCACCGCAGAGACTCGTGGGTCTCCACTCGCGGGCGGGGGTGGCTCGTTGGCCACGAGTTCTGACTGGATGACGATGCGCACCTGATCCTCGAGGGCCTCGACTTCGTAGTGGATCGCCGCCACCGAACGCTGTACGAGCGACACCATGCGGGTGGAAGAAACGCGTACTCGTCGTCCCGAGGGCGTGGACCATTCGAGGCGGCGATCAAGGACACCGTCGCGAAGCTCCAGAGTACGCACGTGCTCGTGCAGTTCGCCGTATCGAACATCGAAGGGCTCATCATCAACCTGCAAACGGATCACTTTGGCGTTGGTGACGTTGACCATCACCTGATCCATCTCGGGGTACCCGTACCCTGCTTCGGCGTACGGCAAAGGTCGAAGTTCGTGTACACCGTTCAGGTACGAACCCGAAAGCCCGTACGGGTCACCTTCCTCCAAGTTGCCTCGCCATCCGATATGACCGTTGGAGAGTGCGAACAGGGATTCACTTTGCGCTAGAACATCCAGGTCCAACGCGGTCT
Source organism: Acidimicrobiaceae bacterium (assembly GCA_027355725.1). Taxonomy (GTDB): domain Bacteria; phylum Actinomycetota; class Acidimicrobiia; order Acidimicrobiales; family RAAP-2; genus RAAP-2. The sequence continues at coordinate 374 of DAIEHI010000092.1, read as the reverse complement.
CGCGCACGCGCCACGGCTCAGTGGCGTAATTGGGGTGTTCGATCATACGAAGAGCCCGTACGGGTCAACGAATACCGAAGATGGTTTCGAGCGAACTTCGTAACGCGCTCTAAAAGTACTTCGCCAAGCCATCCGTCACTCCAATCATGAAACCAAAATGGCGCGAAGTCATCCCCCACCCCGGTTCAATTCAGGTACAGGCGCGATCTCGCACCCATTGCTTGGCAACAAAACCACCAACCCCAAAACGCGATGCGAACTCTCACGTCAACACTATCGGCTTCGCCTCGCGGTACCGCAGGTGCCAAGCATTGATCCAACTCACTATTACTGGATCACCCGCCACAGGGTCCAGTAAATCGACTGCTTTCGCT
>DAIEHI010000152.1 GCA_027355725.1 Acidimicrobiaceae bacterium | reverse complement strand
ATCGACGACGACGACGTGGTGCGCGCGGGTTCGAAGTTGGCGGTGTTGTCGCACCGGGTGATGGCACCCTTGTCGCTCGGCAAGTTCCTACGCGGTCTCAACTTCGGTCACGTGCGCCAACTCGACGCGGTGTCCGAGTCGTTGCTGACGCGCGCCTGGGCCCTCGGACGTGGCCCCAAGGACGCACCCGTGACCATTGACAGACCATCGAACTCGATTTCACGATCTGTGAGGTCCACGGAAAGGACAAGCAGGGCGCGGGTTACGGCTACACCAAGGCCTTGGACTATCACCCGTTGCTGGCGACTCGCGCCGATATCGGTGTGGTGGTGCACCTTCACTTTCGCAAAGATTCGGACAACACCCAACGCGGCGCCGAGAGGTTTGTGCGCGAGTTGGTGCGACGGGCGCGCCGCGCCGGGGCGAGCGGACGCCTCACGCTGCGCGCCAATTCGGTGTTCTTTTCCAAGTACGTCGTCCCGGCATGCTCCGACCACGACCTCCACTACTCCATCACGATGCGCCAAACGCCAACGATTGCACGAGCGATCGAAGGGATCGGTGAGCACGCCTGGACCGGAATCGAATACACCACGAACATCGAATACTGAGTATTCCGACGTTTTCGAACACTCAGTCCGGAGTTTTCGTACACGTCCTAAAGTGATCGATGGCCGCGAAGCGGCCGGCGCTGTTGCGAGGTCGAATCCTCTTAACTCACCTCCTTCACGTTCATCGTAGAGCAGCGCATTGGAGCGTTGGTGCATCGAGGATCTTGGCTCATTTTGAACTCTTGGTGTTGCGCGTCGTTGATGACGTGGCGCGCTGGCGACGCGAGTCGCCCACGAGTTCAAAGCGGTGCGATCTCTCCAGAAGTCGATCGAGCGTAGCGTCAGCGACGGTCTCGTCACCGAGCGCTTCGTGCCAGAGATTGACCGGCAACTGGGACGTCACAATTGTCGAGCGATCCGCGCGATCCTCCACCACTTCGAGGAGGTCGGCCGTCTGATCGTTGGTGAAGGGGCGCAACAAGAAGTCGTCCAAGATCAAGATGTCAAAGCGCGCCAGCGCACTCATTATTCGCGCGATCCGTCCGTCGTCGCGCGCAACTGCCAGGTCGTTGAGCAGTCTCGGGGTTCGCACGTAGAGAGCAGTGTGCCCGCGGTGAATCGCGCTGTGTGCCAGAGCGCATGCGAGGTAGGTCTTGCCCACTCCGGTGGGACCCACGATGATGACGTTGTGGTGATGCGTCACCCAATCGGACTTCACGAGCGAGACGAACGTCGCCTTCTCGAGACCCCGCGCACTGGAGAAATCCACATCCTGAGGCGATGCGCCGGCCGCGAGTTTGGCCGCCTTGAAGACTCGTTCGAGTCGTCGGTTCTCGCGTTGAAGCAACTCGGCGTCAACCAGGAGTCCGAGCCGCTCCTCGAAGCTGAGCGCCGAATAGTCGGGGTGTTCTCGCTGGGTGAGTAGTCCACTGGCCATGGCTGGTAGTCGTAGGGATTTGAGGCCCTCGATCGTGGTGTGGTTCAACATGTCTCCTCTTTCATTGGTAGTAGTTCGGACCGCGGACGTTGGCGTGCGTCGGGTTCGCGCGTAAGGGCTCTGGACTGAGTGGGCGTTGCTCGAGCCCGTGTTGGAGGATTGAGGCGACGGACTTATAAGAGAGCGAGTGGATCGCTAGTGAGCGCGCACACGCGAGCTCCAAGCGCTCAGCTCCGTATCGCTTCTCGAGGCGCAGCACGCCCAGGGCAGAACGGAACCCTTGTTCGGGGTGGGGTCGACTTTGCAGAAGCTCTTCGATGAACGCAGCCGTCGAGGGCCCGGTCTTGGTCGCCCAGGCAACGATGCGACTCGGGGTCCACTGGGCGTGGCGTCGGTGACTCGAGGGCATGTGCGCGGGATCGGTGACGGCTTTGGTC
>DAIEHI010000074.1 GCA_027355725.1 Acidimicrobiaceae bacterium | reverse complement strand
AGCAGTCAGTCCGATCGCCTCCATGTGGCGAAAGGTGGTGGGATTGAACAAGGCGGCGAGGGCGTCGAAGCGTTCGCCGGCCTCAGACTGTTGATTGTCGAGCAAGTAGTCGTCGCCGGTCACCCGATGATCCTACGGACGCGGGATCTGGCGCGGCGAGCGCCGCGGGCCTGCGGTGTCGCGCGACGCTGGGCGGTGTAGGAAGGCGAGATGTCGAGGCGTTCAATGGTTTGGAACCCAGACGGCGGTGAGTCGTATCGCCCGTTGCCATTCCGACGCCGACGATGCGCTGGGCCCCGTCGAGGCGCTACGGTGGCCCGATCGAGAGAGGGCGGCTGGTGTTAGTACTCCCGCCGCGTGTGCGTCGCGCCGCGGTCGGTCATCGTGGGTGACCAGAGCGGTGTGCCGCACGGTTCACGGGTCGTGCAAGGCGCGGCGGTGACGCGCCTAGTGCTGTCGCGCATGAAGGCCGACCGGGTGAGCGTTGCGGCCGGCGCCTTTGCGTACCGGTGGTTCCTGTCGATCTTCCCATTGATCATCGCCTTGCTCGGGGTCGCGTCGGTCGTGACGATCCCTCACCACCTCGTCACCAACCTCATCCACGGCGTCACCGTGGCGCTGCCGTCGGGCGCGGCCACGGTCCTCACCCAGTCGATCGCGAACGCGCAACGTCACGCTGGTGCGAGCGTCGCGACCACGGTGGTGGCGAGTCTCGTGGCGCTGTGGAGCGCCACGTCGGGCATGGTGGTCGTTGAGGAGGGTCTGGACATGGCCTTCGGTCTGCCGACGGACCGGTCCTTCGTCGCCCGCCGGCTGATAGCGCTGCCGTTGCTCGCCATTTCGGTCGTGCTCGGCGGGATCGCCTCGGCGCTGGCGGTCTTCGGGGCGCAACTGGGGCGACTGTTCGGTGACGTCGTGCCGATCCACGGCGAGCTCTTCACCGTGTCGTGGGGGATCCTTCGCTGGCTCGTCGCGCTGGTGCTCATGAACCTGTTGCTGTCGGTCTTCTACTTTCTTGCGCCCAATCGTCGCTCGCGGTGGCGATGGACGAGCGCGGGCACCGTCGTGGCCACACTGACCTGGGCGGTGGTATCGCTCGGCTTCTCGCTCTACACGTCCACCTTCGGATCCTTTGGCTCGACCTACGGTGCGTTCGCCGGTGTCGCGATCCTCATCTTCTGGCTGTACCTGTCGGGTCTGGCCATCTTGATGGGCGCCGAAGTTGATGCGGTCGTGGCGTCGCCACCGCCGCGCGCGTGAGTGCCTGGCGCTCGCTCGTGGCGCTCGACCTGGATTTTCGCGGTCGCCTCGGCGTCGATCAGCGCTTAGTAGAGGAAGCCGACGATCCGGCGGAACAAGGCGCCGCGTTCGTCACTTTGCAGTGTGCTGAGCATCTCGGACAGGTCAACATCGTGGTGGGTCACCGGAGCATTCCGTTCGTGTCGTGCATGGACTCATTAAGAACTACTCCGGTGGCGAGTCTTCACGACTCACCAATCGATGTAGACCACTTCAGGGTCGTCGATGACTCACCGCTGGCAACAAGGATCTATTCCACTTGTTCCCCTGCGCGGACGGATAGTGCTCGTCGAGTGTTTCGTGGCGCCCATTGCGCGCCGACGAACACACTTGTCCAGTGCTGGGTGTCGCCGTCGAGTCGTTGCTGGCGTGGTCAGAATTGCAAGATTCGTGGTGCAATCGCCGCCCCGGAACTATCACCCTCGCAGCGACTGGCGCACACTCGTCGCGGCACGACGCCCCGATACCAACGCGCCTTGAATCGACGATGACGTCAAGTAGTCGCCGGCGAGGATCACGCCGTCGACGGTGTTGTCACGCCGAGCGCGGAAAGGCGGCGCGACGTGAGGCAGGGCACGCGCGACTTCCGTGACTGTGACGAGCGCGACGTCGCTCGTGGCGAGACCGTAGAGCCTCGCCACGCTCTCGCGGGCCCGGACCTCGTCGAGTGTCGTCCCCGAGTTCGAGGGTGTGGCGATCAGCGACATGCCCGTCGGGGCGCGCTCGGGTGCCACGGCACTCAGGTCAAGCGCACTGGTAGTCACGGCATCATCAAGGTCGATGTGCAGGCGTGCCGAGGCGCTGGTCGTAGGGGTTGACCACCACCAACACAGCTGGCGCTGCCAGTTGATATGGGGCACGTTGGTGAGACGCGCGGCGTCGTCGGCGTCGGTGGCCACGACCACTGCGGCGCACTCGATGCGTTCACCGTTCACCGTGACGGCGTGAGCCTCGACGCGCGTCACGTCGGCGTTCAGTTGGATCGACGCGCGGGAGCGAGCCGCCAACGCATGGGCGATCGCCCCGATGCCATCGGGATGGGTGCTCGGACGTCCCCGCCCGAAACTCTTCAGGAGCAGCTGGCTGAAGGCCCACGAGGTAGTCAACTCGTCATCGAGGAGGGCGCCGCGAAGGAATGGTCGCATGACCGCGTCGATCATGTCCTCGTTAAGGCCGGCCCTGCGCAGACCCTCCAGTGTGGTGAGATCCTCGCGCACGGCGATGCGCGAAGCCGAGGCGAGTTGCGTACTCGCCATAAGGACTCCGAGGCGCGCGAGGGACGTCACGGGCCACTGACCCAGCGACTTAAGGGTCTCGAGGGGCGCGTGACGCGGGTCGGCAAGCACGCGAACGCGGCCCGCGTGGTGGAACTCGACCGCCGCCTCAAAGGCACGCAGGTCAAGGGTGTCGAGCGCTCCAGTAGCGACGAGTTCGGGGTACGAAGGGTTGACGAGCTGAAAACCCTCGTCAATGACATAGCCATCGACGCGACGGGAGCGCAGCCGTCCCCCCACTTCGTCAGACTTTTCGAGTACCGCGACCTTGAATCCCGAAATGTTCAGTGACTGGGCGCAGCGAAGTCCGGCCAGGCCGGCTCCTACGACGATCACCGGAGCGTGCGCCTCCACGCGTGAAGTCTAGAAGTGTGCCTGGTCGTTACTCAACGTGATCCTCATTGGGAATCCGCAACGACAGATGAGGCAACGCGTGTGCAGTACGCAGTATGACGCTACTGCGGCGGACGCTATGCGAGTAGACAGAACCACAAATAGCGAAGTCTGCAATTCGACGAAGTCGACGAGAGCGGATCACTCTGGGAAGGTCAGAGGCTCGATTAAACCGACGGAGAATTGGGGTGGTGTTTGGAGACAGACAGGGGACATACTCCTCGTCTCGATGACGGCGCTCCTAATCCCTCGTCCAGACGTTGCCTGCCCCTCTCGGCATGATCTGCGCTAACGGAAGACGTTCTCGAGATGCCACGTCAGGAATTCAGGTGAGGGACGTTCGCGCGGAGTTGCAGGAAGAGAAATGACTCCTCCTTCTCGCGAGTAGAACTCCTCGCCGTTTCCAAACTCTGACCTGAGTCGTGGGCTAACGAGAAGGCGATAGTGGTCGTCCACTGCGAGATAGCCCCGGTCGAACATGGTGTGGACATCAGAGCGCAGCAGGAGTCCATTGTCCACGCGATGCTGTCCGCCCTCGGCTACTGGATGGATGTGGGCGGCCTGAAGTGTAGGAAGGATCGTGTGCCCTGTGATGGCGCAGCGGCGGTCGTAGGCCTCCTGGACGATTGCCTGGAACGCCCCTTGGCCAAGGCGAGGGGTCATGAGTCGTTGCGCACCTCGAGTCGGACCGAGATCGACGGGCACGGCATCCGAGAAGTCCGTCGTACTGCCCTGGGTCAGAATTCGCCGCGCAGCCGCGTCGACGAGAGCGTCTTCGCCAGGGCATTGGTACGTCTTTCCCTGGACGGTGTTGGGCGCGAAGCTCGAGGGTGCTGGGAACTGACTCGATGGTGGGAAGAAGTGAACGTCTCGCAAGAGGACGCAGCCAATCTCGCGATCTCCAATTGACTCCAGTGACTCACCGGTAATTGAGTGGATGCGAGCCAGAAGGTGGTCGACTCCCCGCACGCCGTTTCCTTCCCCAAAGAATTCCCACGCGCGTGAAATTGGGAGCGCGACGAAGCCTTCGTAGATACCGCCACCCACCAACTGGTTGTCAGGCGCCTTGGTCTTGAAGATGAATGGTTCTCCTGGCTTGAGGGCTTTAAAGACTCGTTTCCCATAAGGTCGCCAGAAATTAGCTTCGTGAAGTTCCGGGCGCGCGGCTAGGAAGTGGTACCAATCCCGATCGGTCACGCCAACGTAAGCCTTCACGTTGTCGACGATAGATGGAGAAGCAGCTAGAGCACGAGCGAGCAATTCGGCTGTGGGTCTACACCCAGTGCGGACAAACTGTTGACGTCAGGCTTGGAAGATAACGTCGCGGTGATACTCCAAGTAGGTCCTTTGTCTCGATCTAAAGGGCCGCGGTGGCTGGACCACGGTCAAATGCCAACGTGCAATGACCTCTTCAGGTGTATTGACGGACCAGAGAGGATCACCCCGATCACGGAAACTCAAGAACCCCCCATCGAAGAGATGGTCGACGTGGGGAGACAGCAAGAGTCCATTAGCGCCATCGAGTCGCTCCGCACTCGTTGAGTCGCGCCAGGGCTTTACGTGGCTAGCGACGAGATGCTTCCGGAGCGAGAGGCCAGTAATGCGGCACGCTGGTTCCAGCTCCGCTACTCGATCCTTGAAGATCCCCTGACCAATTCGAGCGAGGGTCAGCTGTCGACGCTCGGTTCGCGTAAGGCGGTCGTTCGTGAGGAGATCGCGCTCGTCGCGAAGCAGTTCCGCTGCGTGGCGTTCAATGCTGGGTGCACGCAGGCGTTCCACGATCTCACTTCCACATAGCTCCAGGAGCGAACTACCGAACGTCGCGTCCAGAGCAAACAAGTAAGCCATGGTGACTTGACCTTCGCCGTTCATGGGTCCGTGCGATCCACCAGTTTGGTTGTAGAGATCGAGAAGCAGACGTGGGTCAACGGGCGGATCGAGAACCTCATAGTTGACCAGGACTTCCCACCCGACTTGCGACCAGTGCTGACCGGCACTCCCAAAGTCGGGCTTTTCGCTCGAAACGGCTTCGTCGGTGATCAGACCCACGGCGCCGATTCTGCCTTTGAAGTAGCTGAAGACAACATCGTCATTACGGACGCGAAGCATGTTGTCGTAATAGACGCTAGGGATGCCTCCCTTGTTCGTCTTCGGGGACCACATAAAGCCACCGAGAATCTCTTTACGCCACGTGCTTCCTTGGTTCACCCACCAAAACGCCATTTGAGCGGAGCTTAACCGTGGTCAGTACGTCCACTCAGATGTCAATTGTTTGAGTAGTCGTAGTCTCATCACTATGCACAGAGCATTGAAATATCTGGAGGTTGCTCCGTGACAATCAAGCACCTCGCGTTACGGAGAGATGACACCTGCTCAGTGTGTTTCGCAGAAGTTCACGCGGGCGCGAAGGCGTGGTGGGATAACGAAGCCAGAGTTGTCATATGCGAGTCGTGTCATGCCGACTTCGGCACTTCGACGTCCGCTCCCCAGTCCCCCAACGAAGACAATACGACTTTGATTGAAAGAGACCAGTCCCTGCCGGAAATCGAGCCAAATTCGCCAACGCTTCATGTGGACACTGGTGTGGCAGGACGTTCGGCTTCCAAAAAGTATGAACGACTTCATCGCGCCCGCGAAGCACGCATAGACGCGAAGTTTGGACGCATGGCGGGACTTGTCAAGTTCTTGACTGACGACCCGCACTCCATCACCGCCTGGAAGAAAGGATCCGCCGGCGAGAGAGAGCTCGCTACTAGTCTCGAGCAGCGCTTGGCCGATCGAGCGATTCTGCTCCACGATCGGCGTGTCCCCAAGTCGAGCGCAAATATCGATCACGTGGTGATAGCTGAGTCAGGCGTTTGGGTAGTGGATGCGAAAAACTATGCCGGACTCGTTCAACTGCGAGATGTTGGCAGCTGGTTGAGGGAAGACAATCGGCTCTACGTGGGCCGACGCGACTGTACAAAGCTCGTTGACGGAATGAGTTGGCAGGTAGATGCAGTAAGAAAGGCACTCTCGGGGTTGGACGTTTCTGTGTCCTGTGCAGTCTGCTTTACTGACGCCGAATGGAAGCTGTTCGCTAAACCCTTCACGCTCAAAGGGGTGTTCGTTTCGGGACCGATTGCGCTAGCACGGAAGATCTCAGAGACAAGTCAACTAAGTGGGGAACAGGTCCGAGAAATTGCGATGCGCCTATCGACTGCCCTGCCCGCAAAGAGGTGAGCTGACTCCTTGGATTACGGAAGACTGAGGCCGAAGGAGAATTGCTAGTTCGATCCGCCGTTCCTTAGGACTGTTTCTCTTCGCTCAGCAGTCCCGTCAGTGCTCGCCAAAGGTTCGATTGACAGCGGCCATGAGAAACTCCCCATAGGCGGCCAGTAGTTCTCCCCAGGGACGGTCACGAGAGTTCCCCGGGCACGGCCACCTAATTCCCCACTCGACAGCGAGCACGTCCGCGCGCGTCGCTGTGGACACATCCCACTTCAAAAGCCCCTCCTCGGGAATCGTGGCAGTGACACCTGTTCACGAACCCGAGGAGGAGCACCCAATGTTGTCAAAGGAAGACGTCATGGAAATACTCGAGGCCTATGACCTCACTCAGTCCTATCGCTCCGCCGCCCTTCTGTGCGGTGTCGATCACCACACGGTGCGCCGTTACGTGGCCGCTCGCATCGCCGGACTCGATCCCACCAGCACTTTTGCCAGGCCAACGATCAGTGATCCCTTCGCGGACAAGATCGCTGAATGGGTGCAGCGTTCCGGCGGCGCCGTTCGCGCCGACGTGGTGCACCGCAAGTTGCTCGCAATGGGCTTTGAGGGCTCCGAGCGCACGACGCGTCGCGTGGTGGCCAATCTCAAGGCTGCCCACGAGCGCTCGATGCACCGGATCTACAAGCCCTGGATCACCGAACCCGGCATGTGGCTGCAGTTCGACTACGGCGACGGGCCACGGGTGCAAGATCGTCCCACCACGCTGTTTTGCGCCTGGCTGGCCTGGAGTCGATACCGCGTCATCATCGCCCTGCACGACCGCACGCTCAACTCGGTGTTCGGTGCCCTCGACCGGAGCTTTCGCCTCTTGGGTGGCGTGCCCACCTACTTGTTGACCGACAACGAGCGCACCGTCACGACCCGCCACGTGGCGGGACTGGCGGTGCGCAACCGCGAGATGCTCGGTCTCGCCCACTACTACGGCGTGGCCATCCACACCTGCGTCGTGGCCGACCCCGAGTCCAAGGGTGGCTCGGAATCCTCGGTGAAGCTCGCCAAGGCCGACGTGTTGCCCCGCCCGGACAACCTGGTTGCCGAGTACTCGAGTTTCGCCGAACTCGAGCAGGCGTGTGAGCAAGCGAGTGAACGCTTTAACTCTCGCGTGCACCGCGAGACGAACGAGCGCCCCCGCGATCGACTGGGGCGCGAGCGCGAACACCTGCACGCACTGCCCCAGCACCCCTACAGCGTGGCCATCGGTCAGACGAGGTCGGTGAGCTGGAGCTCGCTCGTCTCCTTCGAGGGTGCTCGCTACTCGGTGCCCTACCAGCTCTGCGAGGAGGTCGTCTACGTGCGACGCGAGGGCGACGACGTCGTGATCACGGCCCTGAAGGACGAGGGACCGCGCGTGGTGGCGCGTCACCGGGCCACGACGAAAGGTCAGATCACCGTGGTGGATGATCACTACCCCGATCGACCCAGTGGGCCCGAACGCGCGCCAAAGGCCACGAACGCCCTTGAGACCGAGTTCCTCGCCCTCGGCGAAGGTGCCACGCGCTACCTCAGTGAGATGGCCGCGACGGGCGTGCGCCACCTGAACCAGCGTCTCGAGGAAGCGGTGGCGTTGTCGCGGCGCTGTGAGCGTGAATTGCTCGACGAGGCCCTCGGGCTGTGCGCTCTCGAGGGGCGCTTCGCGCCGGGTGACCTTCTCTCGGTGCTCGAGACCCGCCGCCCTCGCCGGCGCGTGGGCGAGAGCCATTCACTGCAACCCGGCACCGGTGGGTGGGCCCGTCTCGGGGGTGAACAGTGAGCGAGACGACCCCCTGCTCAGAGGTGACCGAGCTCGCTCGCCGACTGCGCCTGCCCTACCTGCGACAGGCGGCGAGCGACGTCCTCGCCACCGCGAAGGCCCAACGCTGGGACCCGGCCGAGGTGTTGCGCGTGCTCTTAGAAGCCGAGGTTGACGGGCGGCGACGCTCGATGAGAGACACCAGGCGGCGTCGCGCGGGCTTTCCCACGGGCAAGACGTTTGACGCGTGGGACCCGCAGCGCTCCACGGTGAACGCGGCGACCCAGCGAGCCCTGGCGAGCCTGGAGTGGGTGGGTCGTCACGAGAACCTCGTGGTGTGTGGGCCATCGGGCACGGGCAAGAGCCACTTGCTCGAGGCCCTCGGTCATAGCGCTATCGAGGCCGGACTCAGCGTCACGTGGTTCAACATCGAAGACCTCGGACTGCTGGTGCGTCGACATCGTCTCGACGACACGGTCGTCAAGGCTCTGGCGCCCGTGCTGCGCGCTGACGTCATCGTCATCGACGACATCGGCCTGCTGCCCATCAGCGACGACGCCGCCGAGGGCTTCTACCGCGTCATCGACGCCGCCTACGAGCGCCGGTCCGTGGCGATCAGTTCGAACCTGCACCCGTCGGGCTTCGACGAGTTAATGCCCGCCAGTCTCGCCACCGCTCTCGTCGACCGGCTCTTGCACCACGCCCACGTGGTGCAGACATCGGGCGAGTCCATTCGTCTACAAGACGCGTCCAGCGGCAAGGGGGTGAAATCGTTGACCAAATGATTTGAGTGGGGAATTTGTTGGCCATACCTGGGGAGCACGGTGTCCGCGCCCGGGGAAGTTTCCTGGCCGCCTATGGGGAATTACAGATGGCCGTTGACATTCGATAATCACCCAACGCCCGTCGAATGGACCGCTTAACTTGAACCCAAAACGGGGTTCAAGCCAACTGGAGCGGGCGACGAGAATCGAACTCGCGTTCTCAGCTTGCGGTCACGGTAGGTGAACTCAAGCCCCGTGCCCACCAGGTTTTCGGGAGTCTCGGAAATCTTGCGACAGTAGCCAGACAGTGCCAGTGGCGAAAATTGCGGAGACCGGGCGCGTGTCTGACAGTTATTCGCATGGAACATAACCCATACACCTGCCAAGGGTGTGACCAGGTCCTCGACCTGGGCGACTTGAATCGGCCTGGGTTTTCCGGAGGCTTCCGAGCTGGGATGCCTCAGGCCGCCTTGGTCTGATCTGAGTCAGAATACTCGGCTTCAACTTCGGCCGGCGTGCGGTCGCCGAGCTCGCCGTGCAGTCGTTCCTCGTTGAACCACGAGACCCACGCGCAGGTGGCCACTTCGAGGTCGTCGAGCCCCTTCCAATGGCCACCGTTGTCGGCCAAGACCGCGGAGTTGCGGTGTAGTTCGGTCTTGAAGATGCCCATGACCGATTCGGCCATGGCGTTATCGAAGCTGTCACCGACCGTTCCGATCGACGCCCTCACCCCGAGCTCGTCGATTCGATCGGTGTAGGCAACGGACGTGTATTGACTAGGTTCAACCGGCGGAAGCAACACCTGCTTGTTGAAGCGATCGTAGATGCTCGTCGAAGGCTTCTGCTGGCGTCTTCCAACCGAGAGTCTTTCGGGGGCGCGTGTTGAGGGAATGTGCGACGGCTTCTAGGTCTTCTGCGGACCAACACGAGAGGTCCGTGCCCTTGGGGAAGTATTGACGCAGGAGTCCGTTGGTGTTTTCGTTCGTGCCGCGCTGCCAGGGACTGCTGGGATCAGCGAAGAACACCGGTATGCCGGTCTCGACTTTGAACTGGGCGTGGGCGGACATCTCCTTGCCACGGTCCCAGGTCAGTGAACGAACCAACTGCGTGGGCAGCGCCGACATGGCGTTGGCGAGTGCGTTCTTCATCGAGAGCGCGCCGTAGCCGCCAAGGGCGGGGCCGTTCTTCGGCGTCTCCTTGTGGCGGTAGCCCTCTTCACGCGGTAGGTGCACGAGCATCGTGAAGCGAGTGGTGCGCTCGACGACCGTGCCAACGGCAGAGCGCTCAAGTCCAATGAGTAAGTCGCCCTCCCAGTGGCCGGGCACCGCCCGATCCTCGACCTCGGCCGGACGTTCGCTGATCAACGTCTCGGGCGTGACGTGAGCCCACGTCACTCGCCGGGAGCGCTCACGCGGAGCGCGAAGCGCACGTCCCGTTCGAAGACACCAGACCAACTCTCGTTTGAGCGCCCCGCGGCCCTCGATGTAGAGGGCCTGGTATATGGCCTCGTGGCTAATGCGCATGCTTTCATCATGGGGGAAGTCCAGCTTGAGGCGCTGGGCGATCTGCTCGGGGCTCCAGGCCCGGGTCCAGGCCCGGTGTTTGCGGTGCGGCTTGCCGTTGCCGGTGAAGCGGGGGTGCGGTGGTCCCGTGACAATCGTTCCGTCGGGCCGACTGATCTGGCCCGAGAGCCGCTCTTCGACGTAAGCGCGCAGCTTCGGATTCGTCACCAATTTGGCCGGCTTGGGACGCTTCGCCGCCAATTCGGCCCTCCACTGGGCCACCGACGCGCGATAGCCAGCGTTCCCAACGCGAGTCGCCGCGTTGCGGCGCAGCTCTCGGGAGATTGTCGAGGGATCTCGACCAATCGCTCGCGCAATCTGACGCACACCTTTTCCCTGCGCATTCAGCAACGCGATCTCCTCGCGTTCGTGGAACGACAGGTAGCGCCCCGACAAGGGCTCAAGACTGAAAGGTGGCATGCCGCCAGCATTGTGGAACCGGCGTTGCCCAACGGGTTGCGATGCACCGACGGCCGCAGCCGCTTCGGCCGGCATGAGGCCCTTGGCGGTCTCAATCCAAAACAGCCGTTCGACTTCGCGCGGGAACGGTGGGTGTCCGGGCGATCTCATCCTTGGCCGCTCTGCCCGATCCGCTGCTTGCTGTCGACGAACCACCGAACACCTCCGTTGTCACGGGGTGTTGCGACAACCGATTGAATTCACCT
>DAIEHI010000051.1 GCA_027355725.1 Acidimicrobiaceae bacterium | reverse complement strand
GCGGGTCACAAGTCCTTCACCCTGTCACTTGGCGGCAGCGGAGCGACCATTCACGCGACTCCCACGCCCGCCGTGAGGCCGGCCCCCACCCAGACCACGACCACGGTGAGTCTTCTGGGATCTCGTGGCCAAGTGGTGGTTCCGGCGAACGGGAAGGTTCCCTACGGCGAACTACTCACCGTCGTGGCCACGGTCACTGAGACGCCGGGCAACAAGCCCGTGACCTCGGGGATCGTCACCTTCACTGAGAACGGCGCCTCCGTAAAGCCCGAATTCTCGAGTTCGGCCGTCTGCCAAGCGGTGCCGGTCGTGAATGGTACGGCGACGTGTGGGATTACCGCGTTGGCGGCGAGATCCACCCCCTACACGTTTGGTGCGTCGTACACGCCGGACCAGAGCAGCCTCACCTCCAGCACGGTGACCTCGGCACACGGTGTCGCGGTCACCGTCGTGCGGGCGTCCACCACGACCTCGCTCTCCGGTGGGCCGAACCTGTCGTCTCCCGGCACCGTCAGCCTCCGGGCCATCGTGGCCAATAGTGCGGCGGGTTCCAGCCTGGCGCCCACCGGTACGGTGTCCTTTGAGCGAGGGGGCGTCACACTCGCCTGTGCGCAGGGACTACCGGTTCTCACCGAGGCGTCGCCTACTACGTCCAGCGCTTCCTGTGATGTTCCGGCTTCGAGCGGGAGTGCCACCTACACGGCGCTCTACATCCCCACGGTCACCAGTGACTACGCCACGTCCGGCCCGCAGACGGTGTCGGTGTCGTCCGGCTCACTCAGTCAACCGGTGGGAAGTTCAAGCACGTCGTCGCCGAATACGGTTCCCGCTGTCAGGTCCGGCGGTCCATCGAGTTTGGCTGTAACCGCCCACACGTCCGGGTCGTGCTCGTCAATCTTCTCCACGTTGTGGAGCGACGGCGCATCTGGATCGACCACTCTGACCTTTGCGCCAGGTTCGTCCGTCGCGACCCTTCTGGCCAATCTCTCTGTCACGGAAGCTGCGACGTCGGGGACGTGCGACCCGACTGCCAACATCACCTTTAGTGCAGGAGCGCTGTCATTTCTTGGCAACACACTCAGCGGCAGCAGTCTCAGCGGAACCATCACCGACGCGACGCCATCTCCTCTGTTGTGCGTCACGTCAGGAGACTTGAGTGGCGAAGGCGTGACCGTCAGCGGGAGCCTGTGCTTCACGATCTCGGCGGCGACGAACACGGGTGGCACCGTCGACAACGTGAGCAGCGTCTCGCTCAACCAGGTGGGTCAGGTCAGCATCGCGTCTGTCCTCACCCTCTCAGGGGTCAGTGTCACCATCGGCAACGGGAGCGTCACCACTCCCCAGGGCTGTTCGTTGACCAGTTCGAGCGACTGGTGGCTCACCGTGAGTGGGAACTTGGCGCTGGCACTCACGACTCCCAACGTGTCGGCGAGCGCCACCGCAACGGGTTGCGTCGACCTCTCGGCGGGTACCAAGGGCACCTTGGAGTTGACCGCTCAGCTCGGCAAGGTAGATCTCGGTTCCTCAGTCACGCTCAACAACTTCGACCTCGTCCTTACGTACTCGTCGACGACGTTCACGGCCCTCGGCTCCGCGAGTGCGACGGTCGATATGGGCAGCGGCGCGCAAGTTACCTTCACGGTGACCGTCGCGTTTGACAGCTCGGGGTCCCTAGTGGTCGGCGGTTCGGTTGACCTGTCCAGCTTTCTGCCCTCATCCTTGACGGGCGGCGGGGACGTGGCGGCGTTCGTGGCCTTCGCCACTGCGGCGTATCCGAGCTTCGATACCGGGATCACCAGCATCGGGTCCATCGACCTCGTCCCGGGACTGAACTTCGCGATCTCAGCGAGCCTGCCATCATCCATCACCACGGCACTGAGCAACGTCAATATCACGTTGCCATCGACCGTCGTCGCGGTGGGTTCATTCGACACTTCGACCGACACCTTTCAGCTCGCCATCAACCTCACGTTCGCCAATCCAGTTCAACTGTTCGACAACCAGGGCGTGATCCTCGATCTGGATTCGGCGGTCGTGACCCTGTCGGTGAGCCCGTCGCAGGTGAGCATTTCCTTCGCCATGAACGGAACGCTGTTTCCTGACGGGGCTACAGGACAGCAAGTGGACGTCTCTGGAACGCTCTCGGCCACCGTCAGCGCCACCCCCTCCGTGTCGATCAGTGTCTCGGTCAACGAGCCGACGGTGGGCACCTGCGGCACCGGTTCTGGCTGGTCCAACGCCTTTAGCGACACCGGGCTCACGGTTCAGTGCGCGGAGCTAACGGTCGGCGTCACGGACGTCTTCCCCTTCGTGACGGGGTCGATCAACGGGGTGATCACCCAACTGCCCACTGATATGGCCAACGCCATTGGCTACCAGCAGAACGCGCCCATCGCCTTCGCGTTCGGCTTCAACCCGTACTACCTGGACCTGAGCATCGGTACGTACGGTTCCAACACGCCCGCCCTGGAGCCTCTCACCGCCTTTGACAATGGCAGTTACGCCTCCGACCTTCAAGTTGCCTACGCCCAGCTGTGTCTCTACGTGCCGACCGGTACTGATCCTCCGTCCATCACCCTCGGCGGTGGCCTGACGTGCACACCGGGCTACCTCCTGGCTTTCACCGCTTCCATCGACGCCTCAATCTTCGCCAAGCCCGTCACCGTCAACTTCCTCGCGCAATTGTCGATTGGCAGTCCCACGAGCTTTGACTTCAGTGTCAGCATCTCCGAGATCACCATCGGTAGCGGCCTCAACATCGGTCCGGTGTCACTCGTCGTGTGCGGCAGCACCCAGCAGACCTGTGACAACAACACGTCGTACTTTCAGTTCGAGTTCTCCGGCTCGGTCTCGCTGAGTGGTTCGGTCACGGTTCCCAACTTCATCCAATTGAGCGGAAATCTGACCCTATCGGTCGATATCAGTCTGTCCACGAGCGGGTTCACCGCACTTGCGTCGGGATCCGGAAGTGGATCAGTGACCTTTTGGAACGCACTCTCCAACTGTTCAGGGACCTGGTACGACCCAACGACCTGGTATTGCGCCGGGGGCTGGGGATCAACCGCGAGTGTCAGTTTCAGCCTGGGCACGACCGGCATCGTGGCGAACACGAGCGGCGTGACTCTGTCGGTTGATGGCCAGAGCATCACCTTCCCCTTCAGCTCGTCGAGTCCCGTGGTCGTTCCCCCTCCCACCACGAGCACCACCCTCTCGTCGTCGGTGAACGGCACCTCCTCGAGCACATCGACGTACGGTCAGCCGGTCACGCTCACGGCCACCGTCACGGCCTCGGGGGGCACGTTCGATGGGGGAGGCTCGGTGTCCTTCTACCTTGGTTCGAACAACGGACAATTTGCGATCCCCGGATGCAGCGGGGCCCACGCGGTGGCGCTGAGCAACAACAACGGGTCCTACACGGCGACGTGCACTACGTCCACTGACGTCGTTCCCTCGTCGGGTGACACCATGATCCTGCCCGCGGGGTCTGATTCCATCGTCGCCCAGTACAGCGGCGACGCGAACTTCCCGGTTTCGACGTCGGGCCCCGTGACTGAGACCGTGAACGCGGCGACGCCGACTCTGACGATCACCTCGTCTCCGAACCCCGACACCTACGGCCAGTCGTTGACTCTCTCGGTCAGCGTGTCGCCGACCGACGGTGGGGGAACGGTGACGTTCCAGGACAACGGCACGGATATCGCGGGCTGTTCGAACCTGAAGCTCGCGGGGGACTCGGGGTTGGGCCTGGGTACCGACTACTCCGTTCAGGCATCGTGCGCGGCGGGGAACCTCGTGAGCGCGGGCACGCATGTCATTTCCGTCAGTTACACGGGCGACGCCAGCGCCAGTGCGGCCCAGTCCAGCACTGATGTCGTGGTGAACAAGGACAACACCACGACACGCGTGTCGTTGTCGCCGACGCAGGCGACATACGGCAACGAGTCGTCGTCGGTCGTCACCGTGACTGTCTCGACTGGCTACGGAGAGACGCTGCCCACGACCGACCAGGTGACGGTTCATGTTGGCACTGCCACGTGCACGGCGTCCGTCGCCCCGTCCACCGGCGGCGGGACGGGCACCTGCTCAATCGCCAACACGGCCCTGGGGGCGAACAGCACCGCCTACACGGTGACCGCCACGTACCCGGGCGACGCCGACCTGAACAGTTCCGCTCAGGCGACGGCCCCGACCGGGCTCACCGTGATCAAGGACAACACCACGACGCGCGTGTCGGTGTCGCCGACGCAGGCGACCTACGGCAATGAGTCGGCGTCGGTCGTCACCGTGACTGTCTCGACTGGCTACGGCGAGACGCTGCCCACGACCGACCAGGTGACGGTGCACGTCGGGTCTGCCACCTGCACGGCGTCCGTGGCCCCGTCCACGGGCGGCGGGACGGGCACGTGCTCGATCGGCAACATCGACCTGGGAGTGAGCAGTACCGCGTACACGGTGACCGCCACGTACCCGGGCGACGCCGACCTGAACGGTTCCGCCCAGGCGACTGCTCCTACCGGGCTCACCGTCAACAAGGACCACACGGTGACGAGCGTGTCCGCGTCGCCGTCGTCGTCTCCCTACGCCACCGAGACGAGTGTGATCTTCAGCGTGACCGTCGCTCCTCACTACGGTGAGCCGGTGCCCAACACGGGCGAGAGCGTGACGATACATGTCGGCTCGACCTCCTGTACCACGGTCCTCACGATCACCTCGCACGGCGCGACGGGTTCGTGCACGATTGCCGTCGCGGTGCTGCCGGTCGGCGGGCCGTACGTGGTGTCCGTCACCTACCTCGGGGACAACGACCTGCTCGGATCGACGGGCACGAATTCCTTCAACGTCGTGACCACCTACACCCCTGACTGCTCCCACTTCGCGGGAGCGAATCTGGCGGGCGCCAACCTCGCGGGAGCCAACTTGACCGGGTGCAACCTGTCCGGCGCGAACCTGATGGGTGCCAACCTCGAAGGCGCGAGCCTCGCCGGCGCGAACCTGACAGGCGCGAACCTGATGGGTGCCAACCTCCAAGGCGACAACTTGGTGAACGCTGACCTCCAAGGAGCGAACCTGAAGGGTGACAACATCCTGTACGCGAACCTGGCGGGCGTCGATCTGCACAACGCGAACCTGATGTACGCGGACCTCTACGAGACCTACGATTTCAGCGGCGCCAACCTGACGGGTGCGAACTTCCAGCACGCCAACCTCGAGTACGCCAACCTCCAGGACTCCAACCTGACGGATGCGAACTTCCACTATGCCAATCTCTCCTACGCCAATTTGACGAACGCGATAGTGAAGGGGGCGCAGTTCAAGGGCGCCACGATGACCGGTGTCGTCACCTGACGTGTCGTGTCGTATCGCGCTAGGCCCGTTGACGTAGGGGCCCACTTCGGTACGACGTCACCTGACGGCGTTGCTTGACGTTAAGGCGTGGTGACGGGCGCGTTCGCTTGAAGTGACCGTTCATTCAAGAACTCGACGGCGAGAAGTTGTGCCGCCGGCCGAAGGAAAGCCTCGTGCCGGACGACTGTTCAAACGTTACGTGCGAGGAGACCTTGGGACCTTGGTCCGACCGGAGAGGTACGCACCAGGCTCTATCGTTGGTTGGATTCATGAATTCGGAAGAAGGTGGAACGACTGTGCCCGACTCAACGATCATCTATACGCACACGGACGAGGCGCCCGCGCTGGCCGAGTACTCACTGCTGCCGATTGTTCAGGCCTACGCGTCCCAGGCCGGTGTCCGAGTGGAGTCACGGGACATCTCGCTGGCCGGCCGGATCCTCGCGGCATTCTCGGACCAGTTGAAGCCGGACCAGCGCAGGACAGACGATCTCGCTGAACTCGGCGTTGAGGTCACTCGGCCCGACGCGAACATCATCAAGCTGCCGAACATCTCAGCGACGACGCCCCAGCTGCGACTCGCGGTCGCCGAACTCCAGTCCCAGGGCTACGCGCTACCAGACGTGCCCGATGAGCCGACCACGGACGAGGAGCGCGACGCGCTCGCGCGCTACAACAAGGTCTTGGGCAGCGCCGTGAATCCCGTGCTGCGTCAGGGCAACTCGGACCGTCGCGCGCCGGCCTCGGTGAAGCAGTACGCGCGCACGCACCCGCACAAGATGGGCGTCTGGAGCCCGAACTCGAAGACGAACGTCGCGCACATGGCTGGCGGCGACTTTTTCGCGAATGAGAAGTCCGTCGTCATGAAGGGTGCGGGTTCTCTCAGGATCGAGCTGATCGGCGCGGACGGTACGAGCACTGCTCTGCGAGCCCCACTTCCCGTCTTGGACGGCGAGGTCATCGATGCCACGGTGATGGAGGTGAGCGCTCTCCGCGAGTTCTTGAGTGCTCAGGTCGCGCGCGCCAAGGCCGAGGACGTCCTGTTCTCGTTTCACGTCAAGGCCACGATGATGAAGGTGGCCGACCCGATCCTCTTCGGCTGCGCCGTGCGAGCGTTCTTCCCCGAAACCTTCGCGCGCTACGGTGACGTCCTCGCGGCGGCCGGGCTGAACGCCAACGACGGCCTCGGGGCGATCCTGAGCGGACTTTCTGAGCTCGCGGACGGCCCACAGATCGCCGCGTCATTCGCGGCCGAACTCAAGGCGGGCCCACGCCTCGCGATGGTGGACTCGGCCAAGGGCATCACCAACTTGCACACGCCCAACGACGTGATCGTCGACGCTTCGATGGCCGCGATGATCCGCAACGCGGGTCACATGTGGGGACCTGACGGGGAGGAGGCTGACACACTGGCCGTCATCCCGGACGCCAGCTATGCCGATATCTACCAGGTCGCGATCGACGACTGTCGTGCCCACGGCGCCTTCGACCCGGCCACGGTGGGATCGGTGTCCAACGTGGGCCTGATGGCCCAGGCGGCTGAGGAGTACGGCAGTCACGACAAGACCTTCGAGATCCCCCGTGATGGCACGGTGCGCGTTACCAACGACGCCGGCGACGCCGTCTTCGAGATCGGCGTTCACCAGGGTGACATCTTCCGGATGTGCCAGGCCAAAGACATTCCCATTCGCAACTGGGTGAAGCTGGCAGTGTCGCGCGCTCGCGCGACCGGAGACCCCGTCGTGTTCTGGCTCGATGAGCGACGGGCCCACGACGCCAACGTCATCGCCAAGGTGCGCGAGTACCTGACCGGGTACGACCTCTCGGGCCTCACAGTCGAGATCATGGCTCCCACCGCGGCGATCGCGTACACCCTCGAGCGCATGCGCCGAGGCCAGAACACGATCTCGGTGACGGGCAACGTCCTGCGCGACTACCTCACGGACCTGTTTCCGATCATTGAACTCGGCACGAGCGCCAAGATGCTCTCGATCGTGCCCCTCTTGAACGGCGGCGGACTGTTCGAGACGGGCTCGGCGGGCTCGGCTCCGAAGCACGTGCAGCAGCTCGAGGAGGAGAACTACCTGCGCTGGGACAGCCTGGGCGAGTTCCTCGCCCTCGCGGTGAGTTTTGAGTACGTCGCCCAGTACACCGGCAACGCTCGCGCGCAAGTGCTCGCCGACACCTTGGACCGGGCGACCGGGCGGTATCTGGAAGAGGATCGCTCACCGGGGCGCAGGCTCGGCACTCTCGACAACCGCGGGAGCCACTTCTACCTCGCCCTCTACTGGGCCCAGGAACTCGCGAGTCAGACCGATGACCTGGATCTCGCCGGTCGCTTCACCGCCGTGGCCGAGGCGCTCGTGAACAACGAGTCGACCATCGTGGCCGAGTTGTTGGCGGTGCAGGGCCACCCGGTGGACCTCGGCGGCTACTTCAACCCCGATCCCGCTCGGGTGAGCGCGGTGATGCGCCCGTCGCACACGTTCAACGAGGTGCTCGCCACGCTGTCGTGACCTTGATTGCTCAGCGCGGCCCGTGCGGTCAGGCCGCTGAGGCGCATCGACAGCTCTTCCTGTGAGCCCCTATCAAGACCCGGGAGCCGCGCGCGGAGGACCCGTCGCCGTTACCCAACATCGGGCTGAATCCGGGATGTGATCTCGCCCTCCTCTCGAGCGGCGCCACTGGGAGCGCTCGGCGAGGGAAGCTCGCGCACGCGAGAGCAGCTCCTCGGCCAAGGCGGGAAGAAGCGCAATGGGTTACAGGTTCAAGTTCTGTACGGCCCACGGATTTGCGACCGAGGCCACTTCACCAACGCGGCGAGCCCACACCGCACCTCGCTCCATGTTCTGATGCTGGTACGCACCATTCTCTCGTTGACGTGTTCCAGGCGTTGTCTGGGAGTCTTCGAATAGTGTCACTCGAGCCCTGAGATGAGTAGGTATTCCGGATTTCGATCGGCGTTCACACTAACTTCTTGACGGTGGAGACGCACCGGCTCGAGGCCTTCGCCGACGGGGTCCTCGCCATTGCGGCGACCGTACTGATCTTCAATGTGACCGCCGATGCCCCCGGAGCGGCCGTCGGTCGAGCAGTCGATCATGCGTGGCCGTCGTATATCGGCTACGTCATATCGTTCTTAACCATCGGCATGCTGTGGATGAACCATCACGCGATGATGCGGCACGCTTCGCAGGCGAATTCCACGTTCAAGTTGTTGAACGTGGGCCTCTTGATGTGCATTGGTTTCTACCCGTACCCAACTCGATTGATCGCGGAGCACTGGGACGGTGGTGGACTGAGGCCCGCAGCGGTGATGTGGGGTGCCACGAGTATCTCGATCGGGATCATGATCAACGTGTGTTGGTGGTACATGATCTTCCACCGCCAGGAGATGGCCCCCCAACTTGCCGCGAAGACGATCACCGCGGTCAAGCGATACGCCTTACCGGGACCATTCATATGGACGGGAGCCACGCTGACGGCGATATGGAATCCGAAATTGGCGGTTCTCTTCTACGCGATAATGACCGTCTTCTATATGTTCATCGTGCGACAATTCGAGGGAGACTGACGTCGGCACGGTTCTCATTTTGGACCGTGTACGGGCCGTGCGCCTCATTCGATCTGTGGGGTCTGCCCCGACAACTCTCCTGTTATCGGAAATGCCGTTCTGAGGAGGTAAACGTGGAGATCGAGGAACGTCGAGCTTCGGTGGCCGCCGGTGTCGTCACTTCACACTCGTGTCGCGACAACCAACCTCGCAATATCGCGAAAGAGGTGTCGTCCCCTTACCAAATTGCCTTGACTAATCTGATAAGGAATCGAATTTGGGGGATGACGTGATGAGGGGCCTTTTCTCGCGAGTGGCGGTCGGAGCAGTCGCTATCTCGCTCATCGGTGCTTTCTCGCTGACGCCCGCCGGGGCGGTGGGTGCTCCACTGTGGGACATCGCGCTGGCGATCTCGTCTCCCACGGTGCACCTGAATGGCACGGCGTCAGCGATCTTGAATCACACAACGGGTCTGACGGACAACTGTTTCTACTGCGACTTCGGGTTTCTCACGTCGGTGAACGGTGTGTCCGACCAGTCCTTTGACCCTACGACCGGGACAGGACAATTCGCCCTTGACCTGGCGGAACAGAATCCACCAACTAGCTTCGGCCAAGTCTTCGTCCCCGGGGCGACCGGGACCTTGAGCGCGTCGCTTCAAGTCGCGTGCTTGGTGGGCTCGACGCCCCCGCCCGGCGTCTATCTCAGCCTGTTCTCCTTTGATCCCGTCACCCAGCAGATCGCGTACCTGGAATCGCAGCCGTTCAACTGGGCCGCCTGTCCGACCACGGTCAGCGTCGCGGCGTGGAATTCGAGCACCCTTCCCACCTTTGGCTACGTCGGCGCGAACTTCGCGACGTCCGTTCAGTCGGGCCACTACTACGGCGTCTATCTCACGGGAGCCTTCGGTGGGGTGTTGCCGGCGACGTCCTACTCCTACGGACTCACACCGCCGAGCACTCCGCTGGGCGTCGGGGTCAGCGCTTCGGAGAGCACGTTGACTGCTCACTGGACTCCAGTATTTGGTGCGAGTTCGTACACCTGCACCCTGATGAGTGGTTTTGGCGCTCCCACCGGCTTTCACATCACCACGACGGCGAGTTCGTGCACGTTCCAGGGACTCAATCAGCCGTCTCAATTTGGGAT
>DAIEHI010000043.1 GCA_027355725.1 Acidimicrobiaceae bacterium | reverse complement strand
CCTTACGAACGACGTGGGCCTGAGCACTCCCCCGCTTCAGACCTGGCGAACGCTAACGAAGCGTGGTCTAGACAGCTTGACGACGACCACATCGATGCGGTGGCCTTGTCGACAATCCACCGTGCCAAGGGTCTCGAATTTCAACACGTCGCAGCCATTGGCTGGGCCGAGGGGCAACTACCCAACTACAACGCGACCTCACCCGCCCAGATCGACGAGGAGCGCAGACTCGCCTACGTGGCGCTCAGTCGCGCGGAGGATTCACTGCTCATCACCTGGAGCCGCGGGCGCAATGACCCTCGTTACCCTGACCGCGCGCCGTCACGATTCTTGGCCCCCATAGATCAGGTCATCGCAGACATCGAGACGCGCGATGCGCCCCTCACGGGCGAAGCGCGTAAGGCCAGACTGGCGGCCATTCGTCGTGAACTGGAGAAGAGCCTCAACGAGGGTAACGTGTCGCTGTAGTGGGAACTCTCGACATTCGCCGCGAACTGATCGACATCGTCGGCGAAGGTGGCGCCACATTCTCGCCAGACCATCACCCCGATGATTTACACGATGAGACCCTGCATCCCGGCCACGAGGTCCCTTACGCGGTGGTCTTTCCTTCGACCACCGAGCACGTCAGCCAAATTGCGATGCTCGCCACCGCGCACGGGATCGCGCTCACCCCTCGAGGATCGGGTACCGGACTTTCGGGCGGCGCCACGCCGGTGCCCGGTGGCATAGTCGTCAGTTTCGCCCGAATGAACCAGGTGCTGAGACTGGACACCCACGACCACGTCGCCGTCGTACAGCCCGGAATCACGCTTCAAGAGCTGGGCGAGGCGCTGGCACCGAGTGGACTTCGCTACCCCGTCTACCCAGGCGAACTCTCAGGCTCTCTCGGGGGCAACGTCAATACCAACGCCGGTGGCATGCGTGCCGTTCGCCACGGCGTGACGCGTCACCACGTGATCGGACTCGAGCTCGTGCTCATGGACGGAACGATTCTGCGCACGGGCGGTCCGGTCGTCAAGTCATCGTCAGGCTACGACCTCACCCAGTTGGTCATCGGCAGTGAAGGCACCCTCGCACTCGTCACCGAGGTCACGCTCAAGCTTTCGCCCGTCATGGCGCATCACGCCACGATCCTCGTGCCGTTTCGCACCTTGGAGGACGTGTCCCGTATCGCACCAGCCATCGTCGCATCAGGACTCGAGCCCTCGATGCTCGAGTACCTCGACGTACTCACAATGACTGCCATCACAAATGCGACCGATCTCGAACTCGGCGTCATTGCTTCTGTAGCTCAGCAGACCGCGGCGTACTTGATCGTCGTCCTCGAGACCCGCAGCGACCAACAACTTTCCGATGACATCGCGGCACTCGCCTTCCTCGTCGAAGGGGCGGGCGCACTCGACGTGTACGTCCTGGCACCATCGGCGGGCACGCGACTGATCGAGGCTCGTGAGCGCGCGTTTTGGGTCGCCAAGGCCGCCGGCGCCAACGAGATCATTGACGTTGTCGTTCCGCGTTCGAGCGTGCCCTCCTTCTTGAGCGAGGCTTCTGAGATAGCGCAACGCCACGGTGCGTTCGTCTCGGGCTGTGGTCACATCGGTGACGGCAACGTCCACCTCTCAGTCTTCCTCCCTGACGACGAAAAACGAGCCGCCATGCTCTTGGAGTTGTTCCGGTTCGGCGTTGGTCTGGGCGGCCAGATCTCGGGCGAGCACGGCATCGGCCGCGACAAGCAAGCCCCGTACTTAGAACTCACTGATCCGACGCTGTTGGCTCTTCAGCGTCGGATCAAGCAGGCCTTCGACCCTGCCCAACTACTCAACCCGTATCGCCTGCTCGACGAAAGGCCCATGCCGTGAACGGTGCCGACGCGCTCCTCGCGACTCTCTCCGCAAACGGTGTCAACACCTGTTTCGCCAACCCCGGAACTTCTGAGATGCATTTTGTCGCCGGCCTCGACGACGCGCGCGAGATGCGGTCGATCCTTTGCCTCTTCGAAGGTGTCGCAACGGGCGCTGCCGATGGGTATGGACGAGTACGGGGCACCCCCGCCGCCACACTCCTGCACCTCGGGCCCGGCCTCGCCAACGGATGGGCGAATCTTCACAACGCTCGTCGCGCCCACACGCCCGTGGTCAACATCGTCGGCGATCACGCGACCTACCATGCTCGATTCGACGCCCCCTTGCAGAGTGACATCTTGTCGGTGGCATCGGCGCTGGAAGGGTGGCAACGTCGAACCACCAGTCCCGACAGCGTCGCTCGTGACACGGCCGATGCCATCGCTGCTGCCCTCGGGCCGCCGGGCAGAGTGGCCACCTTGGTCCTACCCGCTGATGCATCCTGGGGTGAGGTCACATCCGCGCCCACCTCGTGGCCGAGCGCGACCAGGGGTACGCCACGTGAGCCCGACGAAGCCACCCTGCATCAAGCGCTCCGAGCCCTTCAAGCCAAGAAGTGCGCACTCTTTCTCGGTGGCGACGCACTCGACGCGTCACAACTCTCCATGGCGCAGCGCATAGCCCACGCGACCCGCAGCCGGATGATCAGTGAGACCTTCCCGTCGATCATGGACCGCGGGGCGGGCGTTGCGAGTCCCGAGCGATTGATCTACTTGAGCGAATTCGCCATCGCACAATTGCGCGAGATCGAGACCTTGATTCTGATCGGAGCGAACGAGCCCGTCGGCTTCTTTGCCTACCCCGACGTGCCCAGTCGACTCGTGCCCGAGGGGTGCGAGATTCTGGCCCTGGCCCCGCCGGGCGTCGATACCCAGAGTGCACTCACGGCGCTACTCGAGGAGCTCGGTGCCCCAGCCGTTCCCGCCACCTCCGGAGAGGCTCCGGCGCCCCCGAGTG
Organism: Acidimicrobiaceae bacterium; assembly: GCA_027355725.1. Classification (GTDB taxonomy): domain Bacteria; phylum Actinomycetota; class Acidimicrobiia; order Acidimicrobiales; family RAAP-2; genus RAAP-2. The sequence continues at coordinate 2,051 of DAIEHI010000043.1, read as the reverse complement.
GCACGTTGAGCGCGCATACGCTCGCCGCCGCCATCGGAGCGACCATGCCCGAGGACGTCATCGTCGCTGACGAGTCCAATACCGCAGGCGTGCACTTGTTTGGGGCAACTCAGTTCTCGCCCCCTCACCGGTGGATGACCTTGACCGGTGGTTCCATCGGCCTCGGTCTGCCGCTCGCCCTGGGCGCCGCGGTCGCGAGCGGCCAGCGCGTCCTCGCCCTAGAGGCCGATGGTTCGATGATGTACACACCTCAGGCGTTGTGGACCATGGCCCGCGAACAACTCGACGTGACCGTGGTCGCACTCTCGAACCGCAGTTACGCAATCTTGAACCTCGAACGCCAGCGTGTCGGGGCCGTCACCGAGAGCGCAGCGAGTCAGCGCATGCTCGACCTCGATGATCCCGCACTCAACTTGAGCGAGGTCGCCAAGGGGCTCGGCGTCTCGAGCCAGAGGGTGAGTACCAGCGAGGAGCTTGTTGCGGCGCTCGAGCGCTCATACGCAACGCCCGGCCCCTCGTTCATCGAAGCACTGCTGCCCAAGGGCCTCAGTTAGAGGAGAACTCTGCCACCACCGGCGCGTGGTCAGAGGGTTTCTCGCCCTTGCGCGCGTCACGATCGACGTAACTCGCAGTGGCGCGTTCAAAGAGCAGCGCATCGACGAAGAGCAGGTCGATCCTGAGGCCCCAGCCGCGGTGAAAGGCACCATTGCGGTAGTCCCACCACGAAAAGCACGGCTCTCCTGGATGCAGGGCTCTCGTGAGGTCGCGAAGGCCCGCTCGCTCGAGAGAATGTAGGGCGTCTCGCTCTGGCTGGCTGACGTGGGTGGCGCCCTCAAATACCGAGGGGTCGTAGCAGTCAAGGTCGGTGGGGGCGACGTTGAAGTCCCCGCCGACGATCAGAGGCTGCTCGGGGTCGCGGCGAGATATCACCTCACCGAGTGTGTTCAGCCACTTGATCTTGTAGTCGTAGTGCGGATCGTCGAGCGATCGACCATTCGGCACATAACACGTGTAGACGCGGATGCCACCGCACGTCGCGCTCATCACCCTCGCCTCAGGATCGCCGTCACCAAAGCCCCTCACCACATCGTCAATGCCGATCTTTGAGAGGATCGCGACACCATTCCATTGGCCCTGACCGTAGTGAACTGACTGATAGCCAAGTTGTTCGAACTCACCAAACGGGAACTTGGCGTCGGTCTGCTTGGTCTCTTGTAACAGCACGATGTCGGGTTCGTGTTCGCGCAGCCACTCGGTAACGCGCGCGAGTCTGGCGGTGAGCGAATTTACGTTCCAGGTGACGATCTTCACGAAGCGTCGGCGAGGATGAAGATCAGTTGGGACTCCACCGCCACCTTTCCATCCACCGTCGCTCGTCCGTGCCCCTTGCCTCCGCGAGCGGACAATTGGGTCATCTCACACTCGAGCAGCACGGTGTCGCCGGGAACGACCTGGCGCCGGAATCGCGCACTCTCAACGCCCCCAAAGAGCGGGAGGCGACCGGAGAATTTCTCGTCCGCCAGGACCGCCACCGCTCCACATTGAGCGATCGACTCGAGCAACAACACCCCCGGAGTCGTTGGCCGCCCGGGGAAGTGTCCCGGGAAGAACCACTCGTCGCCACGCAGGGTCCAGCGACCGGCGGCCTCGACCCCCGGCTCGATCCGGGTCATCTCGTCGAGCAGCAAGAACGGGGGGCGGTGGGGCAGCCAGTCCCGCGGGTCGAGGGAGAGGTCGCTCACGCCAGGGCCAACTCCGCGATCCGCCGCTCGGGGTCGACGGCCACCAGTCGGAAGGCGTGGCGCTCGCCCCGGCTCAAGATGTCCCGGGCGCGCGCCGGGGGCGGCGTGCCGAGCGAGGCGGTCGGGGCGTAGCACTCGACGCGCCCGCCGCCTTTGACCTCGACCGTGATGACCGCGCCGTGGGAGGTGAAGGTCGCGACCTCGCCGGTGAGTCGCCCGCCCGGACGGTGGGCGGCGAGGAACCGGGTGAACTCGGGCTCGGGGTTGACCGGGTGGCGGCCACGGCGCAGTGCCACGGCCGGCTCGCCC
>DAIEHI010000036.1 GCA_027355725.1 Acidimicrobiaceae bacterium | reverse complement strand
CGGTGACGGCGTCAATGACGGGCCCGCACTCCAAGCGGCCGACATCGGTGTCGCCATGGGCGAAGGCGGCACCGACGTCGCTCGCGCCGCCGCCGACTTGGTCCTGCTCGACGACAACTTCGCGACGATCATCACCGCCGTCCAACACGGTCGCGTCACGTTCTCCAATATGCGACGCTTCCTCACGTACCATCTCGTCTGCAACGTCGCTGAACTCACCCCCTTTCTCATCTGGGCGATGTCGGGGGGACGGTTCCCGCTCGCGCTCGGGGTGCTGCAGATCTTGAGTTTCGACGTGGGCGTCGAAGTCCTGCCCGCGCTGGCCCTCGGGGTCGAACACGGTTCGTCGGTCCTTCGTCGCCCCCTCGAAGGTCGACATCTGATCGACCGCCAAGTCCTGATCCGCGCCTTCGCGGTGCTCGGACCTGCGGAGTCGTTGCTTGAGATAACCGCCTTTCTGGTCTCGCTCGTGGCCCTCGGCTGGAGTCCAGGTCACGCGTTCCCGAGCGGCAACGCAGTACGTTGCGCCTCAGGCGCCGCTTTCGCCACCGTCATCGCTTCACAGATCGGTGTCGCCTTCGCGTGTCGCAGCGCGTCACGGTGGCCAGGTCGCCTCGGGTGGTTCTCGAACCGACTCCTCCTGATCGGTGTGGCCCTCGCGCTGGTATTGCTCGGCGCACTGCTCTACATTGGTCCCCTCGCCTCGCTCCTGCACCAGAGCCCGCCACCACTGGCGGGTTGGATAGTGGCGATGTGCAGCGCACCGATCATGCTCGGCGTCGATGCCGTCCACAAGTACTGGCGTCGCCGTCGAAGGTCGAAAGTCGCACCCCCCAGCGTGACGCGAGGGTTCTCCGTGCTCGGTGTACTCAGTCAAACCCACGCCTCCTGAGCAGTGGTCCAACGCACGACCTAGAAGAGTCAAACCACGCAGTGCCCAACGGGCCACGTTCCGAGCACCACGCACCGAGCCCGTCGACAGGGTGAAAAATGACGCGCGGATCGATCAGCTGTTTCGGTGTCCGAACCTCCACCGCAGAACGTGTGAGGTCGTCAACGCGGCCGGAGATTTCGTCAAGACTTCAACCAGCCAACTCTCGTGGTACTTCGGTGCCCCCATATACCGAGGGGGCTCGAAGGTCACCGTCACCCGAGCGTGGGCCGCGAGGGTGAGATGATCCGCGCCACTTGAGAGAGTCCAGAATCCAACCGGGTGCGCCGATCCGATCACGACCATGACGTGGGGATGGATCGCCGTACCGGTGTTGTTCGTAAGGGTGAGGGTCATGTCGCTCATGTACTGATTGTCCGGTGACGAACCGTAGTGGTCAATTCGAAGCGCGATGGGGGGTGAACTGAAGGCAACGATCACCGCGACGACGGAGAGCACGACCGGTACGCCCACGAACCATTTTCGAAATGCGACCGCGCGGTGCGCCGTCCACTCCTCGGGCACTCGGTGAGTGCTCAACGCCATCACGAACGCCGCGGGCACAAAATCGACGAGATAGCTCGAGAGACTCCTGCTCGGCAGGAACAAGATGAGCGGAATCGCGAACATCCACGACCGCTTGAGCAACGGGTACCAGAAGTAGAAC
>DAIEHI010000025.1 GCA_027355725.1 Acidimicrobiaceae bacterium | reverse complement strand
GTCGAGTCCCGCGATTCGTTCCTCTTCTGAACCTCGTGCCGTCACCATGATGATGGGCGCACTCGAGGCCTCGCGCAGATTGCGAAAGAGTTCGGTCCCGTCGCGATCCGGTAGTCCCAGATCGAGCAGGATGAAGTCCGCCGGAAGGGCCTTTAACGCGTCGGCCGCGCTCGCGGCTCGAGACGGTGAGAATCCCTCCCTGGTCAGTCCCGCGACGAGGGCTGAGGCAATGGCCTCGTCGTCCTCAATGACCAGAATGCGCACGCCTCATTATCGTGCGTACGGCCGCTCAATTCTCTACAGAGCTTGGGGCCGTCGACCAGCCTCACGACGCACGCCGCCACGTGGTCGCCCCGTCAGGAGCGCTGCAGCGGTAACGCGTTCAGGACTCACGCGACCGGCGACACAGCTCGTCGGCAGCGCACACCCAGGATGCCGACGCCACGGCGCGAGCCCGTCGGGTGACCCGTGACCTCTTGGCGAGCCCCTCGACCTGGTTAGACGCTGGGCACGAGCGGCTCGTCGACGCTCAGCCGGTGGCGGAATTTCGACGGGATCCGTGGCGCAGGAGTTGGGGAAGTCCTTGGGATCATCGGTCAACGGGGTCCCTCGACGCTTCGCGTCGACGCGTCACCCAGTTACAACAAGGGCGATCACGCCTCTGTGGCGCAGTGGGGGGTCGTAGTCCAGTCACCCTACGCACTTGTTCGTCGCACTAGTAGCAGGTTTGCCCCGAGCAGCAGTGCGGCACCCGCCAGGTAGAGGCCACCCTCGCGCAGTTGCAGTGTCCAGTACTCGCTGTCGGCTACGTACAGCTCGACGTCGTGTAGCCCGAGTTCGTTCAGGCACGCCGTGAACTGAGTTGGGAAAGTGACATTCGATGGGCACCGGTTGACGGCTTGCATCCACGGGGACGCTTGGCCGGAAGTGGGCACGGCATTGGCGAAGTCAGTCGGCACGAAGCCGCTGAAGAGTAACCACGCGTCAGCGGGTGCCCGGCCAGTAGGTGCGCCAACCGTTACCCCCCCTTTGGTTATCGCTGAGATGTTGAGGGTTGTCGAGCGGAGTGGAACGAGATGCGTGCGCACGTCGTTCTGCATGGCCCACGCAACGAGCGCCAGCGCGATCAGGCCAGTCGCGAGGGTCCAGCCGGGTCGTCGCAGCACAGTGCCAAGGATCGCCGCGAGGGTGAAGGCGAAGACGCCGACCGCCAATGGCAACCACCCGCCGTATGTGAAGCCATTCGTTGATATTCGAGGAGTCCAATTGGAAATCCGAAGGAACCACGTCACGGTGACGCTGAGCGGGATCGCGAGCACGACGAGTGATCCGAGCGCCACGGCGACCTTGGACGCAAACCAACGACCCCTCGTGACCGACTGGGTCCACGCGACGCGGGCCGTGTTGCGGTCGAACTCGCCGGCTACAACGTTGGCCCCGAGCAGCAGTCCGAGAACGGCCGTGGGCAGCACCGCGAACCAGTGGACGTAGACGTTGGCGGACAACGAGTTGAGGTAGCGATTGTTCTGTGCTTGGCAGAGGGAGAGGTACTTCTTGGCAAAGCCGTTGCCGCCATGGCACGGTTGGCCGAGCCACTGGTGGCGCAAAGCCTCGATGTGGAGTCCGCTGACGATGGCGTAGGCGATGAGGATCAGGCCCATGACGACGAAGAAGAGGAAGACGTTGCGCTGCAGACGCCACGCCACCCACGTCACGAGATCTGTCCTTGAGTAGAAGGCGATTCGTGACGAGACGAGGTAGATGGGGATTCCCGAGCCAACCGCAAGTAGGCCATGATGATCTCGTCCAATGTCGGTTCGGTGATCTCCCACGTCTCGTCAACGAGCGGCAAGGTCATACGGACGAGGTACGTCACGTCTCGGCTGCTGGATCGGGTGTCGATCACGGTGACACCCTCGGGAAGCTCCCGCCCGCTCGGCGACGTCGCGCTAAGAAAGCGGTGACTCTCGACGACGAACTCCAGGTCGTCCGCGAGAACGATCGTCGAGTGCGACATGATGACCAGGTAGTCGCAGATTGAACCGACATCACCCAGTGCGTGCGTGGACAGCACCACGCTGGTGCCGCGCTCGGCGACCTCACGCATCAAGAGCCGCAGGAGATCCTCTCGGGCGACCGGGTCGAGTTCGGCCGCCGGCTCGTCAAGGATGAGCAACTCCGGCTGCTTCGCGAGGCATATCGTCAACGCGACTTGGGCCTGCTGACCGCCCGATAGGTTGTTCACCCGATCGCGCAGGGAGATGCCCAACTGCTCGACGTAGGTGTGGGCGGTCGTCATGTTCCACGTCGGGTTGGTGCCCTCCCCGAAACGGAACATCTCGTCGACCCGGAAACCTCGGTAGAGGGGCCGCTCTTGGTCCAGGTATCCGACTCGCTTGAGGAGCGAAGCGCCGTTGCCAATTGGCACTTCGCCGAGGACGTTGATTTCTCCCGACGTGGGCCGCGAGAGCCCGGCCGCCATCCGGAGCAGCGTCGACTTCCCCGCGCCATTGGGACCGACGAGCGCGGCGACCTTGCCCGCCGGAATCGAGAGCGAGCAGTCGCGCAGGCCCCATTTGCGACCGAAGCGCTTAGAGAGACCGTTGGTCTCAATGACCGGCATCGTCACGAGGAGACCCGCTCGTCGCGGTTAAGGATCCGACGAAGTAGTTCGAGCATGTCGTCATCAACGATGCCGGCGGCGCGTGCGCGCTTCACCCAAAGCTGTAACTGCCGGGTCAACTCAACGTTGCCAGCCTCTGTGGTGTGAATGACAGGGTTCTCAGTGATGAACGTGCCGAGACCCAGTCGGCCCTCGGCGAGACCCAGGCTCTCGAGTTCTCGGTACGCGCGATGCACCGTATTGGGGTTGATTGTCACCTGGGTGACCACTTCACGGACCGAAGGCAACTGGTCACCTCCACGGAGACGTCCCATTTCGACGGCGCTTCGGACCTGGTCGACTAACTGCCGATAGGGTGCGATGCCGCTTCGCGGATCGAGGCGAAAGTGAATACTCGGCTGCTTCTCACTCATGTACTAGTACACTAGTACATGAGCGGCGTAACTGACCGCGCCGACTACGTGTTCGTCACTGAGGCGAGGCGTGCCGCTCGTTCGAGGCCGCGCCGGGCTTCGCGTTCGGCGACGGCGTTTCTTCGAGTTCGCGACAAGAGGAAGCGACGAACGACGTCGGTGTCGATCGCTGCCAGGTCGCGCAGCGCCCAGCCGATCGCCTTGGCGACGAAGAACTCCGAGTTCACCCAGTGACGATCGCAGAGTTCGATCACGCGCACGACGTCCGTGTGATCCTTCCAGCCGCGTTGGTGTCCCAGCGCGGCGCGAATGAGCCAGCGATCTCCTGACTCTGACCACTGGTCAACGAGGTTGGCGTGGCTGTAGCGGCGGATGAGTGGGCTCACCGCCACGTTGACAAAGCTGTCAACCGAGTCCCACCAGGGCTTCGTCCTCAAGAGGCGCGTGACGTAGCGGGGACAGAAGTTCTCGTTCGCCACGTCGATGTAGCGATGGATGAGATCGGCCGCCGCGTAGTGGAACTCGCGCGGGCCCTGGGCCATGAGATCAAGTGACGCTTTCCCGAGTTCCGCGCTCGATGGAAATCGAAGATCTCGCCATCCTTCTCGCAGCGCCCGTACGCGCGGCACAGCCTGGACCCCCAAGAACGGCGCAACATCTTTCATGTAGCGCTGCATGTCGGCACTCTTGGTGGGATCGGCAGCGCCCTCTAGGGCACGGCGCGTGCGAGCGACGACGTCGCTCGACCAAGAGTTCACGCACTCACGCTACGTTGACGCCCTCACCGGCCTGCGGTCGTGGCACGGCCGCGCGCGACACGTGGACGCGCGCGACTCTGGGCAGGATCGCGCGTTTCTCGCAAGTCCGTCGCTCGTCTGCATTGCCGGTCTTCGGGATTCCGGGTGTGCGACAACTCACGCGTACACCGTCGGGCGTGGCGTTTGGACCACTTTCGGCGAGTCTCGGCATTACGAATCACTACAATCGTAATGATTTTTGCGTGTGTGGGGGTCGCAAAGTTGGAATACCACTAGATCAGTACAATCGTAGTGAATACACCTCATTGACCGCTAGTATCTGCTGTAGAAGGAAAGATCACTACGATCATAGTGATTACCGGAGCAGGGCCTGTGCGTTGGCTCGGAGCCGCCGAGGATCGTGAGGGAGGCAACGATGAGCACGATGGGTCAAGAAGTCAGGCGTCGTCGCCGCGAACTGAACCTCAACCAGGAGGAGGTTGCCGACCTCGCCGGAGTCTCGACGAGCCTCGTGCGTTTCATTGAGCACAACAAGCCCACGGTTCGCCTGGACAAAGTCGCCGACGTTCTCAACGTCTTGGGCCTAGAAATGATCGTCAGGGTCAAGACCAAGTGACTGACGCACTGACACTCTCAGACGCGCGAACGGTTCAGGTCGCCGACGTCTTCAAAGCCGGGCGACGAGCCGCCCAGTTGCGTAGAACGACGAGCGGGACTGTGTTTGCTTACCTGCCGGAGTACGTTGCCAATGGCGTCGACATCGCAACCACCCTTCCCATGGCTGGAGACTCTCTCGTTAGTCAGGCGGGAGCGGTGCCCGCGTTCTTCGCGGGAATGCTGCCCGAGGGCCGACGCCTGACCTCGCTGAGACGTCTCGTGAAGACCTCGGCGGACGACGAATTGTCGTTGCTGCTCGCGGTGGGGCGTGACGTCATCGGAGACGTGCAGGTGGTGCCGGAAGGCGAGACACCTACTGAGGCCGAGTCGCTCATCACTGTTCAATCCTCGTTCAGTGAGGTTCGATTCTCTGAAATCTTCGCCGACGCTGGTCTGGTTGATCGTACGGGACTGCCGGGAGTCCAGGACAAGGCATCGGCCCGGATGATGTCTGTGCCCGTAGCCCAAGCGGCCGGTCGCTACATCTTGAAGGTTGACCCACCCGAGTTCGAGCACTTGGTCGAGAACGAGCACTACTTCCTTTCGATTTCTCGAGCGGCGGGAATTCCGACAACGGAGGCGGAGCTCGTCGCCGATGCAGAAGGCCGCAGGGGGCTACTCGTCCGGCGCTTCGATCGACTGGTCGACGCCGCGGGGGCCACCCACTCGAGAGCCTGCGAGGACGCGTGTCAGCTGATGAACCTCTGGCCGGCGGACAAGTACAACGTGAGCGCAGAGCGGCTGACCGCTGCAGTCGCCAGGGTCTGTGCCGCCGGCCCCGTGGCCGTGCGCGATGTGTATCGGCAACTGTGTTTCGCGTGGCTCACCGGCAATGGAGATGTCCACGCGAAGAACATCTCGGTGCTCGCGACCACTGAGGGAGAGTGGCGGGTGGCGCCGGTCTACGACTTGCCATCGACTCTTCCTTACGGCGACCTGACGATGGCGATACCCATCAAAGGGTCTGTCGATGGCCTCAGTCGCGCAAAGATGCTGGACTTCGCGGGCGCGATAGGTATGACGGCGAGGGCAGCGACGGCCACGCTCGATGACACGCTCGAAGCCACCGACACGGTGACGAGCGACCTCCGTAGTGGGGCAATCCCCTTTAGTCAACAGACGGTGTCGACGTGGACGAAGAGGCTCGAGTACCGGCGCCAACTGTTCAAGGGCCAGCGCGGGGGCTGATAACGGCTTCGATCGCGAGGCGCCTTCGCGGTCGCGCCAATGCAGAGCCGCATCAACGTCGACCGCCTCTCAGCGCGACGACCGAAAGTACGCCACAACCCTTTGGCGGGGAGTTGACGAAAGTGTCGGACACCTGATGAAAAGGCAGAAAGTGGAGTCGGCTGCGCTGCTCTCCACACGCTTTTCGAGAGAGCGGTCACACGGCTGGACGCCCTAAGAGGCTCAGGACAACTCAGCTGATCGAAATGCAGGTGAAATGTAGGCTGAAACCCACATTCGACCTGCATTTAGGGCTATATTTCCGAATAGGTCTGTTTGGAGAGGGGGCACACGTGACCGAAATAGAGGCACTGGTTGAAGAATTGCGATTAACCAACGGCGACACTGCCCGCATCGAAGCGAAGAGCGGCGCCGGAGGGTATCCGCAGAGCGCGCTCGAATCCCTGTCGGCGCTCGCCAACTTACCTGGTGGCGGCGTACTCATTATTGGACTTGACGAGTCCAACGGGTTTCAACCAGTGTCGCTATCTAACCCTCAGACGTACATGCAAGCATTGGGAAACCAAGCGCGACTGCTTTCGCCACCGGCCCAACTTCAGATAGAACAAGTCCAGTTCGAGGGGCTGCCAGTCATCGTGGCTCGGGTTCGAGAGTGCGACTCGTCGGCGAAGCCATGCCGAGTTGCTCGGTCCGGATCTGCGTACGTGCGCAGTCACGACGGCGACTTCGAAATCTCTGACTTGGAGGAACAGGCGTTCCTCAGGTTGCGCGACGCACCCGCTGCGGATCGATTGGCGGTTGATGGAACATCGCTCAGTGACTTGGACGAAGGACTCGTGTCCTCGTGGCGCGAAACAGTCCGTACCCGCAATCCCCAAGGGCTGGGACGGCTGGGGGACGATGAGATGCTGCTGCGCGCCGCAATCGTTACCAATGAAGGACAGCTCACCAAGGCTGGCCTCTTGGCGTTCGGTTCCTATCCGCAGCAGTACTTGCCACGGTACGTGGTCCACGTCGCCGACGAGCGGGCATCCAACCCACAAGAGCGCGCTCGCAACATTCAAACCTTTGCCGGACCCATCCCCGTCCTCCTTGCGTCGACGCTTCGGTGGTTCCGTGAGAATCTGGATCGTCGCGCTATTGAGAACGATGACGGATCGGTTCGGGAGGAGTACGAGTATCCGCTTCTTGCCTTACGCGAGCTTGTGGCCAACTCCTTAGTGCATCGTGACTTGGATGCGTGGTCTGAAGGGTTGGCTGTCGAGGTTCGACTGAAGCCGAACCGGTTAGAGATCACGAATCCAGGTGGGTTGTATGGAGTGACAGTGGATCGTCTGGGGGCGGTTCAGGTAACCAGTGCTCGCAATAAGTGGTTGCTCTCACTGTGCGAGAACGTCACTGATGCGACCGGAGGAAGAGTGGTCGAAGCTCTCGCGACAGGACTTACAACGGTGGCCCGGGAACTCAAGGGTGCAGGTCTTCCTCCCGCTCGGTACTACGACACCGGCATTATGTTCACGGCAGTGCTGTCAGAGTCGGTAGCCAGCACGCGGTCTGGTCATAAGCCAGCTTCGGCACAACTTCCCCGGACCGGAACGAGGCTGCGAGTTGTTCTAGACGCCTTGCAGGAGAGTCCTGATCAGACTGTCGAGCAACTTGGTCGCAAGACCGGTCTATCTGAAAGTTCCGTCCGAACTGCGCTCACCGCACTGCGAGGACCAAAGTGGTTGCTCGTACAAGCGTCGGGTGGCAGGGGCAAGCTGACAACATATTCAGTGACTGTCTGACACGCAATGACCGTTATCTGGTCCCAGCGTGACTAGTTGGGCAGCCCCGAGTGGCAGGCCTCGTACGGCCGGCGGGCCCACGTCGAGAGCGTCTTCGGCAACTTGCGCAACCCGAGCACCCAGAACATCCGGCGGGGCTTCTGTCGAGTGATCGGTCTGATCAAGACGACCCTGATGCTCGCCTTCGAGGTGATGGCCGCCAACCTGCGCCTGGTGCGCGAGTGGGCCAAGCGCACGGGCGAGAACTCCGATCCGCTCCACGAGCCCTTCCCCGAGGATCACGGCTTCGAGGAGATCGACGCCGAGGGTAACGTCCGAGTCGCGTCGTCGGATGACCTCAGCCCACCGGGCAGCTAGCCCGTCCTCACCGCCGATCTGAGCCTCGCGCGACCTGACACGTCCGGCGAGGCTCTTACGCGTCTCGCCCGACTCGCCGGGCGTTGCCGCGAGCAGCGGAACCCGCGCCGGCACCGCCCGCCGACGTCTCCAGAGCCCTCGGCAGGTCGCCGGGCCATCCCGCCACGACTTTCGTCACCTTGAGGGTCCGACTTTCGTCAAGACCCCATGGCGGGGTGATTACGAAACCTTTAGGGCGAGTTGGCCACTGGGGACTGGCCTTGCTACGTACAGGCGCTCCACACGATTTCGAACGCAGTGACCACATCCCTCGATGAGGCAATTGGCAGTGCCCAACTCTTCAATGTCGGTGT
>DAIEHI010000019.1 GCA_027355725.1 Acidimicrobiaceae bacterium | reverse complement strand
ATGACAACGTTGAAACCTAGCGATGGAGCAATCCTGCAGGATTCGGTTTGTCCGGGCGGCGTCGAGACACGAGCGGATCATCCAGTGCGATTCACCCCCGCTGAGGTTCTGGCCGCACCTACTCGGGCGCGTTGCCGAACGAAGAACGATGACAGTCGGGCAACGCCACGTGGCAGCGAGTAAATCGATCGTGATTGAGAACGAGATGGCTATAAGTGAGCGAAAACCCATGATCGACCGGAGTATCCTCTTCGCTCTACCGAAAGCGACTGCGGACTTCGTTTCGCTTCCAGAGCCTTCGTGCTTCGCTGACCTCTTGTTAGATCAGGTTGTCACAGCTGTCACTAAGGGCCGCGACGAGTACAACCTTCTCCCACTCTTCTACGAACGTCTCAGTGATGTCGACGCCCTCAGTTTTCGACACGAAGTGTGGCGTGATCTCGAGGACGCAACGCTAACGCAAGACTTGCGGTCATTCAGCGAGGAGATACGTCAGGTCCGCCAGAGACTTGGGTGGGCGACCAAGTCCTCGTTCATCCAGCAGCGTCGCGGCTGGATTCTTGATGCTGCCGACCACTATTGCATTGCGATAGCGAATATCTCGCGGCAACTCGGTGATGCTTCGATCGCCTCGCGAGCATTCCTCGAGTTCCGTGACTCCCTCGCGGACTACGCGGCGTCACCCGCGTTCAGGGATCTCGCCCTCGAGGCCAAGGCGCTCAAGTTCCAACTAACCACTTTGCGTTACTGCATCAACGTGAAAGGTTCCCGCGTTCGCGTTCTCCGGTACGAGGGCGAAGAGGACTACAGCGCCGAGATTGACGACGTGTTCAAACGTTTCCAGCAGGGCGCGGTGAAGGACTACCGGTTCCATTACTCCGAGTGGCCCGACATGAACCACGTCGAGTCGTCCATCGCCGATCGCGTTGCACGATTGTTCCCTGACGTCTACACCGCACTCGAGACCTTCTGCGACGAGCACGACGCCTTTCTCGATCCAGCAATTGCCTCCTTCGACCGGGAACTCCAGTTCTATCTCGCGTACCTCGACTTCATCGAGCCGCTCAAGGCGCACGGCCTGGCGTTCTGTCTGCCACAAGTTGAGAACCACGCCAAAGAGGTGTCCGCCAACGAAACGTTCGACCTGGCACTCGCCGCCAAACTCGTCGCGCTCGGTGCACCGATCGTTCCCAACGACTTCCGCCTAAACGGTCTCGAGCGGATCATCGTGGTCTCGGGGCCGAACCAGGGTGGAAAGACCACCTTCGCGAGAGCCTTCGGACAACTTCACTATCTCGCCAGCCTCGGTCTTCCGGTCGCTGGCAGTCACGCTCAGCTCGTACTCTTCGACGAGCTCTTCACCCACTTCGGCAAGGAGGAGGACTCGAGTTACCAGAGCGGCAAATTGGAAGACGATCTGATTCGGATTCGCAACGTACTGCTACGAGCCACGAAGAACAGCATCATCATCATGAACGAGATCTTTTCGTCGACCACCGTCCGCGATGCACTGGTGCTCGGTACGAAGGTCGTCGACAAGATCGTCGAGCTCGATTCGCTTTGCGTCATGGTTACCTTCGTTGACGAATTGACCTCGCTGGGACCATCAATAGTCAGCATGGCCAGTACCATCAATCCCGACAATCCGGTGGAGCGTACATTCAAGATCGTTCGGCGCCCTGCTGACGGCCTGGCCTACGCAATTGCTCTCGCGGAGAAGTATGGCTTGACGTACGGCCAACTTCGAGAGCGGATTAGCTCATGAAGGCTCACTTGATGTATCGCGACGAGGACTTTGACCTCAACGCATCCCTCCCACCCAACGAGGCCGATCTTGTCCATGACCTCGACCTCGACACAGTGCTTGGCGCGATGGCCAACGGCGACGAATTTCTGTTGCGCGTATCAAGGACCGCCTTACTTACCGGTCTCAACAATCCCGCCGCCATCCTCTATCGTCAGCAGGTACTCGCAGACTGCTTGGCGAATCGCGACGTTGTACGCCAAATCTACGCCCTCGTTGTCAAAGCGGTGGCGGACGTCCGCCGCCATTTCTGGTTCGCGTCCAATAATTCACCCTCGCACCTGATGTATCAGTCACCGCAGATCATCGAGATGTTCTTGGGCTTCTTGAAGCAGCTGTACACGATTGTCGACGAGCATTCGGGGAACTTCACGTCGCCGGGGTGGGTCACCCTGTTCAGTATCTTGCAAAGCGAGCTTGACGCGGAATACTTCGCGGTCGTAGAGGAGCAACTGCAGCAACTCAGGTTCAAGGATGGGACCCTCATCAGCGCACAACTCGGCCCCGCGAACAACGGCGTGAACTACGTACTGCGCGATCCTCGTCAGACGAGGCAGACCTGGAAGGAGCGCCTGGGAGTCGGGGGGCGAAAGTCATTTTCTTTCGAAATCGCACCTCGCGACGAGGCAGGGGCACAGGCGTTGGCCGACATCGTGAACCGCGGTGAGAATCTCGCCGCCAATGCGCTCACCCAAGCGGCAGACCACATCGCCGACTTCTTCACCATGCTGAGAACCGAATTGGCCCTTTACGTCGGCTGCCTGAATCTACACGAACGCCTAGCTCGAAAGGGTGAGCCCACGTGCTTTGCTCAAGCGCGGGACTGGTCTCCAGCTGTGCTTTCCTTTACCGGACTCTATGACGTCTGTCTCTCACTACGCAACGAACAACGAGTCACCGGAAACGATGCCAACGCTGACGGTAGGTCGTTGATTATCGTCACTGGCGCCAACTCCGGCGGAAAGTCGACGTTCCTCCGTAGCTTGGGCCTCGCGAATTTGATGATGCGATCGGGAATGTTCGTGGCCGCCGAGTCCTTCAGCGCCAGTGTCGGGGAGGCGCTCTTCACCCATTTCGGTCGCGAAGAAGACACCACTATGACCAGTGGAAAACTCGACGAGGAGTTGGCGCGGATGGACACGATTGTGCGCAGTCTGAAGACGAGATCCGTGGTCCTGTTCAATGAGTCCTTCTCTGCGACGAATGAGCGCGAGGGGTCCGAGATCGCACGTCAAGTCGTGCGCGCCTTTCTGGACGCGGACATTCGTGTCGTCTTCATCACGCACCTCTATGACTTCGCCGAGAGTTTCTTCCTGAGCGACCCGGCCACGACACTCTTCTTGCAGGCCGGTAGACAAACGGACTCGGTGCGTAACTATAAGTTGATCAGTGGCGAGCCGCTCTCCACGAGTTACGGCGAGGACGTCTACAACCGAATCGGGGGTTGGTTCGAATAAGCGGGCTCGTTCATCGACCACTCGTGGTGGCCCATGGTCGGCTTCACCCCGGGACGTTGTTGATGCTCAGCACTGTCCACTCCCGCCCGTCGTATTCGAGGACGTTGTAACACCCGGTCTCTTGGGGTAGCGGATCGTTACGGTCGAGCCGGGGGTCAAGGGCAACAAGCACTATCTGATTGACTGCATCGTGACTCACGACGACCGCCACTCCCCGCTCCACTCGTTTCACGGTCTCTTCGAGCCCCGCCATCGCCCGCGACTCGATGCGCGTCACATCTTCAACGTCGGGTGCGTTGTCCAGCGACCCCCAACGTTCTATGACCTCTTCTCGGGCGTGTCCGGCCCACGCCCCGTAGTCGCGATCGATGAATCGCGGATCAATCTCTAGGTCGAGAC
>DAIEHI010000017.1 GCA_027355725.1 Acidimicrobiaceae bacterium | reverse complement strand
CCTCGGACAGGGACATCGCCACTCGGCGGAGGAACTGCTACTCGACCGGGCGAGCCTGCTGACCCTCACCGCTCCGGAGATGACGGTGCTTCTAGGCGGCCTGCGTGTGCTGAATGCCAACTTGCACCGCTCCGAACTCGGTGTCTTCACCGAGCGTCCCGAGACGTTGACCAATGACTTCTTCGTGAATCTGCTCGACATGGGCACGGAATGGAAGACGTCGGAATCCGAAGAGACGTTCGAGGGGCGTGATCGCACGACGGGCGAGGTCAAGTGGACCGCCAGCCGCGTCGACCTCGTCTTCGGTTCCAACGCCCAACTTCGAGCAATCGCCGAGGTCTACGCATGTGACGACGCACGGGAGAAGTTCGTGCACGACTTTGTGGATGCCTGGAACAAGGTTATGAATCTCGATCGATTTGACGTGGCAGATTGACGGGTCCCGCGAACCAAGTGAGGCGCTCCTTGCCACGCTTCCAAAGTGGAGTCAATCGACCAAAGACGTTGAAGCCGCGTGACGCGATCTGAAAGAAACGAGCACGTCTCCGACACCCCGTCTGAACTCCATCTGCGAGGTACGACCTAATTAGAGGTCGCGTGCGCCACGTTCCCTCGACTCACGACCTAACGCACTTCACCGCGTCTCACCGAGGACGTTCACCGGAGAGAAGGCGACTCACCGAGAGCTTGCAGAAATCGCTCGGAGGTCCTTGCCGCCCTCAACCGCCCTTTGAACGCGGGGGTCGAGGGCCGCATCAGCGAGATGGCAACTAGCACATCTGACGTAGTGGGCGGCCTGGGCGTGGGGTGGCTCAAGAGTGCTCCTTGCTCGGACCATGGACGGCTTTTCCGCGTTCACGTTGTGTGCAATGGCCTCGTTAATGTGATGCAGCGTTACCACGACCACGCCTTAGCTGCTGATGCCGCCAGGGTCATTCACGGAGAGCGACGTTCTGCAACGTCGTGTCTCGACGCTCTTGTAGATGGCGTGGACTCGACGACGCTAACCAACCTCGCGCTGACACCAGGCGTAGAGAGCGTCGTACACGAAACTGCCTCGTTCCAGCGGTCGGTAGTCGTCATCTTCTACGTCGAGTCCGCCAATACCGATCGCGAGCAGCCCCGCGCCCGCGGGATCGGTGTCGAGATCATCACTGACGTCCGCCGCGTGAACGATACGCGCGAGACGAACTAGCGCACGGTCATCTTCGAGACCGTACTCTTCGATCATCACTTCGAACGAGCACTTACCATCACGATGCGTGTAGCGAGCCCCGACCGCGTCGAAGTTGATGGCGCCGACTCGCTTGGCCCTCTCCAACACTTCCTCGGATGGCACATAGAGAATCTCGGCGTCGGGATCGATGAATCGCTTAATGAGCCACGGACAGGCAATGCGATCGGTCTTCGGCCGTGCCCGGGTAATCCATTTCATCGATGCCCCCTTTCTGGTGTGTCGAGAGTGTGACACTCAGACTCGAAGGCGGCAAGAGCGGCACCCGACGAAACTATCGCCACAGCACGACGTCGTAGCCCGCCTTAATCGAGCCGGTGATGAGAAACCGCAGTCCGAGAGTCACCGACTGAGCCGCACCGGCGAGCACATGGCCCAGCGGTCGACTGAGGTAGCGAGCCGTATTGTGGTGCACGCCACTGCGGCCGATTGCTCCTGCGGATCGACCAAGGTGATCACGTTGGCCTAACGAGCGGGCACGTCCACTTGCGAGAGGCGCACACAAGCCAACGGCAGTGTATCAGCGACCGCAAAGTTGGGAGGAAGGCGGCTCTTCGCCATGCTGGACAACTTCCATTCAGGGGCGTTATTATATTCAAACAATCAATTGAATAAGGACCCTATGAAGCCCCGTGAGTTCAAAGACAGCATCTTTGAGCAGTTGGCGCGCGTCGGCGCGGCGTTCAGCAGCCCAAAGCGGGTAGAGATCATCGAGTTGCTGGCCCAAGGAGAGCGGACCGTTGAATCCGTTGCCACAGCGACGGGAATGTCGGTGGCCAACACCTCCCGGCACCTGAGCGTCCTTCGCAACAGTGGACTCGTGAATTCTCGCCGGGAAGGCCTCTACGCCTTCTACCGGATCTCCGAGGTCTCCGTCGTCACGGCCTTCCAGGCTCTTCGCTCGCTCGCCGAATCGAGGTTGGTCGAGGTGCACCAACTCGCTGAGGCATTCTTCAAAGAGGTCGACGGAGCCGAGCCGATCGGGATCGAGGAGCTTATGGTGAGGGCCGCGGCGGGTGACGTGGTGGTGATCGACGTGCGCCCCCGACTCGAGTACGGAGCCGGTCACCTGCCCGGTGCCATCAGCATCCCACTTGATGAACTGCCGGCCCGCCTCACTGAGATTGATGGCGACCATCGGGTCGTCGCGTACTGTCGTGGCCCCTACTGCGTGATGTCGGCCGAGGCCGTGACCCAGCTCCGCCTCGCTGGCATTGTTGCCCAGCGACTCGTCGTGGGACCGCTCGAGTGGCGTCAGGCCGGACTGCCAATCGTCTCGGGCTCCGGCGGCGATGAAGTCGTACTCGCGGCTTCGACCACCTGATCTACCAGCACAGCGAGAAGAAAGCACCAATGAAGCACGTGATGATCATCAACGACCCGC
>DAIEHI010000222.1 GCA_027355725.1 Acidimicrobiaceae bacterium | reverse complement strand
GGAGTTCTTCATCGGCTCGATCGAGGAGAAACCTGACGACGTGCTGGTCGCCTCGCCCACTTCACCCCTCGGATCTGCTCTTTTGGGTAAATCGGCTGGCGACGTGGTGAACTACGACGCCCCTTCGGGCGTCTTGCAGGTGAAGATCGTGGGGATCAGATAGTCATGGCACGCACGCTCTACGAGAAGTTGTGGGACGAACACGTCGTGGCGTCACCCGATGGAGAGCCGACACTGCTCTATATAGACCTCCACCTGGTACACGAGGTGACCAGTCCCCAGGCATTCGACGGTCTTCGCTTGAACGGGCGCAGCGTGCGGCGTCCGGATCGCACGCTCGCGACCGCCGACCACAACGTACCCACCGATCCAATTTCAACACCGGTGCTCGACCCAATCTCCAAGCGTCAGCTGGAGGCGCTCGAGGAGAATTGCCAGGAATTCGGCATCACCGTTTTCCCGAGAGGTCATGAGAACCAGGGCATCGTCCACGTGATCGGCCCAGAACTCGGTGTCACCCAGCCGGGCATGACGATCGTCTGTGGTGACTCGCACACCTCAACGCACGGCGCCTTCGGCTCGCTGGCCTTCGGCATTGGCACGAGCGAGGTCGAACACGTCCTAGCGACCCAGACGCTCCCCCAACAAAGGGCGAAGACCATGGCGGTCACGGTCAACGGACGTCCGCCAACCGGCGTCAGTGCGAAGGACATCGTGCTCGCAATCGTCGCCAAGCTCGGTACCGGCGGCGGCGCGGGCTACGTGATCGAATACCGTGGCGAGGCCATCGAGCAACTCTCAATGGAAGGTCGGATGACGGTCTGCAATATGAGCATCGAAGCCGGCGCACGCGCCGGGCTCGTCGCGGTCGACGAAACGACCATTGAATATCTTCGCGGTCGAGCGGGTGTGCCATCGGGCAACGAATTCGAGGAGCTCGCCGATCGATGGCGGGGCTACGTCAGTGACCCCGACGCCGAGTTCGACGCCGAACTCGTCCTCGACGCCTCACAGGTGGTGCCGTACCTCACGTGGGGAACGAACCCGGCCCAAGTGGTGGCATTGAGCGGCGTCGTCCCTTCTCCCGACGATTTTGATGACCTCGACCAACGCGAGGCCGTCTCGCGATCGCTCGCTTACATGGACCTGACACCAGGCACGCCAATGCGAGAGATCCCCGTCGACGTCGTGTTCCTCGGCTCGTGCACGAACTCACGCATTGAGGACCTGCGCGCCGGCGCCCACGTAGCGCGCGGTCACCACGTCGCCGCCAACGTGCGGGCTCTCGTGGTCCCTGGTTCACACCGAGTGAAGCGTCAGGCTGAAGAAGAAGGTCTCGACCAGGTTTTTCTCGATGCCGGATTCGAGTGGCGTGAACCGGGTTGTTCGATGTGCCTCGGCATGAACCCCGATCAACTCAAAGCCGGACAGCGAAGCGCCTCGACATCGAATCGCAACTTCGAGGGTCGCCAAGGTCGCGGCGGCCGCACTCATCTGGTCTCTCCCGCCGTTGCGGTGGCGACTGCGCTGCTCGGTCGCTTCGCGTCACCTGATGAGGTGAACGCATGAAGGCGGTCCAATTCATCGAAGGTCGTGCGGTCCCGCTCGAGCGTTCCGACGTCGACACCGACCAGATAATCCCCTCGGACTGGCTCAAGCGCGTTGAGCGAACCGGTTTCGGCAGAGGACTGTTCAGCGAGTGGCGAGATGACCCCGAGTTCGTCCTCAACAACCAGAGTTACGTTGGTGCCACGATCCTGGTCGCGGGTCCACGTTTCGGGACGGGCTCATCGCGTGAACACGCCGTATGGGCCCTCATGGACTTCGGATTCGAAGCGATCATCGCACCTTCGTTCGGTGACATCTTTCGAAACAACGCCTCCAAGCAAGGGCTTGTCATCGTCCAGTTGGACCAGGTCGACGTCGAAGAACTCACCCAATTGATCAAGGAATCGCCAAGTCGACTGGTCATTGTGGACGTCGAGCACTTACGCGTTGAGGTTCCTGAAACTGGCTGGCAGCGCACCTTCACCCTCGATGCCATGACCAGGGAGCGTCTGTTGAACGGGTGGGACGACATTGGTCTCACCATGCGCCGCGAGGCGTCGATCACGACTTATGAGCAAACGAGTCACGCGCCGTCGCTCGCAGGTGTCTTCGACGCCAACGGACACGTTCGCTGACACGACTCTCCTCCTCGGTTTGTCTGGTCGCTGACGGTCAACGCGCACTTTGAGAACCATGCACGCTCGCCCGTTGATGAACAGCATCGTCGTGCTCGTAACGACCGATGGCTGGTGCGGCGCAAACGGCCGCGCCGGCAATTCCATCGTTCGGTACGAGCAACGGTTGCAGGGCGAAGCGGGGTTACCCAATGTGAAAGCACACAAGTCGCACGCCACGGCGATTGCGCACTCCTCAGTGCGATTCCGCCGTAACTGCGTGTAATACTCAATCGATGCGCGTTCGAGTTCTCATGATTGTGTTGGGCCTCGTGCTTGTCCTAGGCGCTTTCCAGATTGGTCGTGAGTCTTCGTCGCACCAGCCGCCCACGACAACGTCGTCTCGTGGCACATCAATCACGACACCAGTCCTACGAGAGAACTTCACACTCTTGGCGTGCTCTCAGTCCAACACTCTTGGGCTCGAAGGCTGCGCAGAGCACCAAATCGTGGCTCTCGACAAGCAGATCAACGAACTTCGTCGTCAAGTGTTCTCACTGCTACGTGTCGTGAGTGCGCGCCGCAGTTTCGTAAACGGCGAATTGTCGTGGACCTCATATCGATCATCATTTTGTCTGAGCGCTTCAAGTGTGTACCAGGGAGGAACCTTGGCGCCGGTCGCATTTGCCACTTGTCTTGTCCAGGCCGATCAGCGTCATCTCTCGGCACTGCGCGAACTCGCCCAGCAACTGTCGCACCCTTAGTTCTCCTAGGTTCGTCCTCAGGAGTTAGGAACTTCCGCGACGAAATCGGCGAGGATCCGACGCAGTTCCACCGTGGTCTTATCAGCTCGGGTATGGACTTCTGCGGTGATGTCGAGTGGCAGTTCCAGAATTTCAAATCGTGATTGCAACCGAAGGTCCTCTTCGACAACGGCAATCTCGAAATCGATCGCTTCGCGCATCCGTTGCGGCGAACCACCCAGATCGTCACGCCACAGACTCGAGTAGATGCGCACTGTTTCGTCATCGACCGGTACGAGGAAGAAACCAATGACGTTCGTTCCGCCCGCGTCGAGGAACTCGATGGCGAGTTCGAGATGAAAGGGTGCGGTGTAGCGGTACGTCAGGCGACGACGCTGGATCAAGGGACGAAGGCCCTCGCTCACCCCGGGATCCTCACGGTTGGCGAATTCATGCTCGTACGCGGCGACGAATGTGTACCCGTCTCTGGTCACTGCGTAATTGGGCACTTCACGAGCTTCGCCCGCGCCAAAGGTGCCCGCGTGCACGAAGGGGAAGTGCGCCATGTCCAAGAAATTGTCCGCGAGAAGCCCTGCGCTCGCGCGCGTCACCATCACCGGAAGGTCGCCTCGCTCGAATGCTGGGTCTTCAGCGAAAGCTATCGACGGCAGTGGCGTTCTCGGCGCTTCTGGCGAAATGAAGACCATGTCGTGCGATTCACCGACTCCAGCGGGCCCCTCCAGACGTGCGCGCGACGAGAGCGTTGCGCCCTCGCCTAATGCAGGTATCTCAACGCACACGCCGTTAGCGTCGAAGACCCATCCGTGATAAGCGCAGCGCAGTGTCGCACCTTCGCACGCACCGAGTGACAACGGCGCACGGCGGTGGGGACAGAGGTCACGAAACACCCTCACCGCACCGTCATCGAGTCGGTACGCCACGTAATTCTCGTTCAGGAGCCGAAACGACCTCGGTTCACTGGTGACCTCGCTCGAACGACACAGTGGGTGCCACGCATGACGAAGTGACGGATGGAGGTTCCCAAGCCCTGACGACATGGCCAACAATGTACTCGAGCCCATGGCTAACGAATTGCGCATCGAAGCGTGCACCTCGCTGGTACGACGGCCGCACGAAGTATCGCGTGACCTAGTGCCCTGGCGCGAAAGTGCGAAAGGTTCAATAATGTGAACATCAGGTGGTAGTCCTTCAGTGCGAGAGCGAGGGCCGAGATGTCCGACTCCAGTGGTCGTAGTTCGTCGGGTCCCGAGGGCGCTGCGATGCCGCTCCCCGGTGTCTATCCCGAGGATTTGGAATGCGACGTGACGACGAGCGCCGGTGCAGTAATGCACATGCGGCCCATTCGTCCCGATGACGCCGACGAGTTGGTCCACTTCCACCTCAATCTCTCATCAGGATCGGTATATCGTCGCTATTTCGCGTTCCACCCAGAACTCTCGCAACGCGAGGTGGAACACTTGACTACGGTGGACTACGTCGACCGGTTGGCGTTCATTGTTGAAACCGACGACAGGTTGGTCGCGGTCGGACGTTACGATCGAATTCCCGCAACGGACGAGGCTGAGGTTGCATTTCTCGTCACCGACGAGTTTCAAAACCACGGATTGGGGCTCTTGTTGTTGAAGCATCTCGCCGATGCGGCGCGTCATCGTGGCATCACCACCTTCACTGCCGAGACCCAGGCCGACAACCGGGGCATGCTTGGTGTCTTCAAGGACTCCGGTTTTCCGGTGACCTCGAGTATTGAAGAAGAGGTGGTGAGTGTGAGTTTCCCCATTGAGCCGACCGAGGAGAGCCGCGCGCGCTACGCGGGACGCACCCGACCGAGCGACCGCCAGCCTCCTACGAGCCCCACCTGATGCTGGTTACGAACGCACCATACGACGACTCTGGTCACGAGGAGTCTGGCCACCCAGAACGCCCGGATCGCATGGGGGCAGCACGCAGCGCCCTCGAAGACCTTCATCTCGGGGATGAGCTTCGAGTGGTCGGTCCGTATCTGCCAAGTCGAAGTGAACTGATGCGGGTACACGCGGGGACCTACCTTGATGAACTTGGAGCATTTTGCTACGCGGGTGGTGGCGATATCGATGTCGACACCTTCGCCACCTACGACTCATGGAACATCGCCCAGAATGCAGCGGGCGCGGGACTGGCGGTCATTGGAGAACTCGAACGTCTAGACGACGGCGTCGGATTCGTTGCGACCCGCCCGCCCGGTCATCACGCCCTGCGCGATCGAGGAATGGGATTCTGTCTGTTGAACAACATCGCAATCGCGGCAGCTTCACTCAGTTCCAAAGGCGAACGCGTACTGATCATCGATTGGGATGTCCATCACGGCAACGGGACCCAGTCGATCTTTTGGGACAACCCTGACGTCCTCTACGTCTCCACGCATCAGTCTCCCCTCTTTCCTGGAAGTGGTGCCGCCTACGAAATCGGCGGGATGAGGGCTCTTGGGCGCACGATCAATATCCCGCTTCCCGCGGGCGCCACCGGCGACGTGGTGCGTCGAGGTATCGAAGAGATCGCCGCACCAGTGGTAGATGATTTCGATCCGACCTGGGTCCTCGTGTCGGCCGGTTTCGACTCACACCGAGATGACCCCATGGCCGACCTCGCCCTCACGAGCGGCGATTTCGCGCTGCTCGGGCGAAGCGTGGCTGAGTTCGCACCGCGCCCGGGACGACTCGCATTCTTTCTTGAAGGTGGCTACAACCTCGCCGCTCTTCGCTCCTCACTCGCGGCGACCTTGGCGACAGCCCTTGATGGCACGTTCGACGTCGAGCGACCCAGTTCGGGCGGTCCAGGTTTGACCACGATTGACGCGACCCTCGAAGAGCGTCTCGTGGCCGTTCGGATCGCTCAAGAAGCCGCGACGAAAGGTGACTACAGCTGATGAAGACTCTCGAGACCATCGCGGTTGGCTTTGATGACTCGCCCGATTCGCGCGCCGCGGTGCGCTGGGCGTTCTCGCTCGCCTCGCGCCTGGACGCGCGGGTCGTGATCGTGCACGCCGTTGGTCTCATGGACCGCTTCGAGGGTCGCGACAGCGCACCCGAGATCGAGCAGTCGTTGCGGCGACTGTGTGATGACTGTGAGTTTGATCGTGAACGCGTGCGCGTGCGGGTGTCAGACGGCGACGCGTGTTCGGTCTTGCTGCGCGCCGCGAACGATCCCATCGCGGCCGACCTACTCGTCGTTGGCTCGAGGGGCCAAGGTAAGCACCCGGGGTTGCTCCTCGGCAGCACCAGTCTGGAACTCGCCGAGCACGCAACCGTACCCGTCGTCATCATCCCCAGTCTCTAGCGTTGCTAGTCCTCAGCGACACCCCGCCACAGGTCGATATGTCCCTCGACCGCGAACTGATCAACCCGAGCCAGTTCGTCATCGGAAAACGACATATGTGAGAGTGCATCGAGGTTCTCGTCAAGTTGGCCGACACTGCTCGCGCCGATGAGTACCGATGAGACACGGGGATCGCGCAATGCCCACGACAACGCCATCTGCGGCAGTTTCTGGCCTCGCTCTCGGGCGAGGTCCGCCAACGCTCGAATGTGCGTGAGATTCTCATCACTCAACATGTCCCTCGCGAGCGACGTGTTCTGAGCGGCTCGCGAATTCGCAGGGATACCCTCGAGGTAGCGTTCGCTCAACATACCCTGGGCGAGAGGTGAGAAGGCAATGCAGCCAACGCCTTCTTCGCCAAGGACGTCTAACAGCCGTTCCTCGATCCATCGATTGAGCATCGAGTACGAGGGCTGATGGATCAACAGTGGTGTACCAAGCGACGTCAGGATCGCAATGGCCTCTTTCGTGCGTTCGTCGGAGTAGGAGGAGATGCCCACGTACAGCGCTTTACCCTGACGCACAGCGCGGTCGAGCGCACCCATGGTCTCTTCGAGGGGTGTCGTCTTGTCAAAGTGGTGATGATAGAAGATGTCTACGTACTCGAGCCCCATTCGCTTGAGACTTTGATCAAGACTGGCCGTCAGGTACTTGCGAGATCCGAGGTCCCCGTAGGGACCGGGCCACATGTCCCAACCCGCCTTGGTCGAGATGATCAATTCGTCGCGCAGCGCACTGAAGTCCTCACGCAACAAGATCCCGAAATTGGATTCCGCGCTGCCGTACGGGGGTCCGTAGTTGTTGGCCAGGTCGAAGTGCGTTACGCCTCGATCAAAGGCCCGGCGCAGAATCGCGCGTTGGGTCTCGAGGGGCCGATCGGTGCCGAAATTGTGCCAAAGTCCAAGCGAAATTGCGGGTAACAGGAGGCCACTTCGCCCCACGCGCCGATACTGCATGTCCCCGTAGCGATCGGGAGAGGGTGAATATGTCGTCATGATCGAAGCGTACCCCCGGCCGAGACACATCTCTCAAATCGCACGACGGGGGTGCCGCGACGTTCTACGCTCATTGGAACTTCAGACTGGAGCAACCATGAGCGAATTTCCCTACGCCGCACAGTTCGAGATACATCGAACGCTTCCTGAACACGGCACGAGCCATGAAGAGATACTTGCGATGCTCGCCACGATGTCCGACACCGAGAACAAGGTGTGGGAGAGCGGTCAGTGCTCGGGGACCATGTACTGCGGCGATCATGATCACTACGCCTTCTTGAACAAGGCCTTCGCCAACTTCTCCTACGTCAATTCCCTCCAGCGCGACATGTGTCCGAGCTCCACCAAGTTCGAAGCCGAGATCATCGCGATGACCCTAGACATGTTGGGCGCCTCATCGATCACAAAGACGGTGCCCGCGGGCCTCGTGACAAGTGGCGGGAGCGGTTCTATCGCGCACGCCATGCTCGCCTATCGTGAGAGCAACAGTGCCACCACATCTCGCGCGAATGTCATCAAACCCGAGACGGCGCACCCCGCGTTCGACAAAGCGTGTCACCTCTTCGGTATTGAGCTTCGTGTCGCACCCGTAGATCCGCTCACGACCCAAGTGGACGTCGATTGGGTCAGACAGCACATTGACCGCAACACGATTGCGCTCGTTGGTTCCGCGGGGAACTACGGCTACGGCACGGTCGATCCGATTCGTGAACTTGGCGCTCTGGCGCTGGAACACGAAGTGGGGCTCCACGTCGATGGCTGCCTCGGGGGATTCATCTTGCCCTTCGGGCGAGAGCTCGGCTACGACATCGAGCCCTTCGACTTCTCGGTGCCCGGCGTCACAACGATATCTGCCGACACCCACAAATACGGCTACGCCCTCAAGGGGACGAGCGTGCTCAGTTTCGCTGATGAACGGCTGCGCAACGGCCAGTACTTCTACCTGACCGATTGGTCCGGTGGCAAGTACTGCTCACCGGGGATGGACGGTTCTCGCTCGGGTGGTCTGCTCGCGGCGACGTGGGCGGCCATGGTCCACTTGGGTCGGTCGGGGTACCGTGAGTACGCCAAGGCCATCTTCGAGACGTCCGCAGCGATGCAGGCTGCAGTCACCAGCCACGACGAACTTCGGATCATGGGCAAGCCGAGTTTCCTCTTCTCATTCACCTCGGACGAATTTGACATCTACCACGTCAATGACTTCCTTCGAACGAGGGGCTGGCGGATGAACGGACAGCAGTATCCCAACGCAATCCACATGGCGGTCACCCGTCCCCAGACCCAACCGGGCACTGTCGAACGTTGGGCGAAGGACCTCGACGACGCAGTGCGCTACGCCAACGATCATCGTGGTGACGCTCCCGCTTCGGGAGCCATCTACGGTGGCGTCGAGGGCGGCCCCACCGACGAAGCGGACGCGGTCATCAAGATGTTCATGGCCGCGATGATGGACCAGCAAATGTCGATACCTGCACAATGATTGACAATGAGCTCTGTCTCAGCATCGACCTCGGTACCGGAGGTCCGAAGATCGGGATCGCCACGCTCGACGGCGAATTGATCGCCCACGAGATTCACCGTGTCACGACCACCTTCGGTGAAGACGGAAGCGCGACCCAGGATGCCAATGAGTGGTGGGACCTGATCGTGGACAGCGCGTCGAGGTTGCTCGCCGACCCCAGAGTCGATCCATCTCGCGTACGCGCAGTGGCGGTGACGGGCCAGTACGCCTCGACCGTACCCGTTGATGAGAAGGGTGTGCCGACCGGCCCCTGTCTCACGTGGCTCGATACCCGAGGTGGCCGCTTCACCCGGCGCGCCATCGGTGGTCCCGTGCAGGGCTACCAGGCACGAGCGATCGCGCGCTTCATTAGAAAGACGGGCGGCGCACCGTCGCTCTCCGGCGCCGACCCGATCGGTCACATGCTCTACTTGACCAACGAGCAGCCCGAACTGTGTTCTCGCACGCGATGGTTCATGGAACCGGTCGATTACCTCACCATGCGCCTCTGCGGCGTGGCGTCTGCGACCCACGCCTCACGTCTGGCAATGTGGCTCACCGATAATCGTCACCTCGATGAGCTCGAATACGACACTGGGCTTCTCAGCCTCGTGGGCCTCGGTGCTGAGAGACTCCCCCCGCTCGTTCGCACCGGATCAAACCTCGGGCCCGTCACGAGCGACCTCGCAGCTCGGCTCGGACTTGGTGAGAACGTGAGCGTGTTCACGGCCCTCCCCGATCTTCACGCCGCAGCCTACGGAGCAGGCGCTACGACAATGAACGCGGTCCACATTGCGCTTTCCACCACTTCGTGGATCAGTTGCCCCGTGACGAAGAAGAAGACTGACATTCTGCATTCCATCGCGTCAGTTCCCGGTCTCACCCACGGTGCGTACCAGATCATCGACAATCAAGAGACTGGGGCGAAGGCCCTCGAATGGTTCCAGGGCATCCTCGCCGCCCAAGGTCAAGCTATGACACTCGACGAGATGACCGCGCTCGCAAAGACCTCTCCCCCGGGTGCTCGAGGCGTCATCTTCACGCCCTGGCTCGCCGGCGAGCGATCACCCGTCGACGACAAGAACGCGCGAGCTGGATTCACCAATCTCTCGATGACCTCGAACACTGCGGACCTGATCCGCGCGGTCATGGAGGGGGTCGCGGCCAACAGCGCGTGGCTCTTTCGTCACGTCGAGAGATTCGCCGCCACCGAACTGAAGCCGGTGAGGCTCGTTGGCGGTGGCGCGCAGTCCGAGCTGTGGTGCCAGATCTTTGCCGACACACTCGGCCGCGAGGTGCATCAGGTGCGCGATCCGATGCTCGCCCAACTGCGCGGCATGGCGCTCGCAGCCTCGGTCTCGCTCGGTCAACGCACGTTCGACGACCTGTCGAAGATTCCCATTCCCGTCCAGGTCTTTCAACCCGATCCTACGAATGCTGTTGTCTACCACAACAAGTCTGGCGAACTCGAGGGCCTCTTCACTCTCAACAAGAAGTGGCGACGAAGGGCCTCACGCTCGCGTTAGGCCGCCTCGAATCTCAAATGACGTACGCCTCGCTCGTCACTGCCCTGTCACGAGCCTGAGCGTGTCGCCACGCACCGAGCAGAGCGATTGTCGTACTCGCGAGACCCGCGAACCCCGTCGCGATGAGCGGCGCCCACAGATGAACACCGCCGTAGTAGATGACCCACATGCCAGAGCCTGCTGCGCCCAGGAGCCACGAGTTGACCGAAACGCCCGCCGCGTCCTGCTGACGGATCAGTTCGATGATCTGGGGCGTTCGTGTCAGCGTCATGGTGACGCCGATGCCGTAGACGCCTGCCGCCCAACCCCACAGCATCGTGGGTATCAAGCACGTGACCAGGAAGAATCCAAACGCCAGAGTGAGGACTCTCCACTCTCGCCACGGACGAAGTCGAACAACGATCGCCACTTGAATAGGAAAGGCGATGAGGCTGCCAAGGATGACCTCCCACGAGTGCGCCGACACGGCGCCGTAGGTGATCCAGAACACTCCCATGTAGACAAATAACACCCACGTTGCGAGCGAGACGCCTTCGACACCGATCTGACTGGCCCGGCGATGTTGGGCCCAGACGCCAACAACTCCTATGATCACCGCCCCCCACCCCAACAACAGGGCGGTGGTATGGAATCTCATGTCAACAGATTATCGGTACCGTTCCTCAGCGCCGACGATTCGCCGCCGAGATGACCGCCTCAAGTGAGGCGTCGAGGATCGAAGAACTCATGCCAACGCCCCACCACGTGGATCCGTCGGTGCCTTCGGCCTCAACGTAGGCAACCGCCGACGCCTCGGAACCCGCAGTGAGTGCGTGCTCGTGGTAGTCGCGCACCTTGAACTGCACGTCCATTTCATCGCGAAGCCCCGCCATCAGCGCATCGATGGGTCCGTTGCCCTCGCCCTTCACGGTCACGTGCTGGCCGTTCACGACCAATTGAGCGAAAATTCTCGTGTTGTGCTGGTCGGCTGACACTTCACTCGACAAGAGCTGGATCGCGGGATTCTGCGGTTGGTAGGTCGTGGTGAACACGTCCCAGATCTCAGCCGGCGAGATCTCGGTCCCGGTCTCCTCGGTCAGTTCCTGAACCCGCTTCGAGAACTCCACCTGCATGGCACGTGGCAAGTCGAGGCCGTGTTCGGCGCTCAAGAGGTAGGCCACGCCACCCTTGCCCGATTGTGAATTCACCCGAATGATCGCCTCGTAGGTGCGCCCAGTGTGCTTGGGATCGATGGGCAGATACGGGACCTCCCACACGTCGTACGTGTCGCCAATGGCCTGCATACCCTTCTTGATGGCGTCTTGGTGCGAGCCGGAGAAAGCGGTGTACACCAACTCACCAACGTAAGGATGGCGCATGTGCACCGGCAGGCGGTTCGCGAACTCGGCTACGTGTCGAGCCTTGTCGATGTCTCTTATATCCAACTCAGGGTCCACGCCCTGGGAGAAGAGATTGAGCGCCAGGTTCACCACGTCCACGTTTCCCGTGCGCTCACCGTTGCCAAAAAGTGTCCCTTCCACGCGGTCGGCACCAGCGAGCACGCCGAGCTCCGCGGCGGCCACGCCCGTGCCACGGTCGTTATGAGGGTGCAGTGAGATGACAACACTGTCACGCCTTTGTATGTTGCGCGAGAACCACTCGATGGCGTCGGCGTAGAGGTTGGGCGTGTACATCTCGACGGTGGCCGGAAGGTTCAAGATCAATGGTCGATCGGGAGTCGGGTCGATGACCTCGATGACGGCGTTGCACACCTGGAGCGCGTACTCGAGCTCGGTCCCGGTGAAACTCTCGGGAGAGTACTCGTAGAAGAACTCAGTCGACGGCGACGTTGCTTCGAGACTCTTGCACAACGCGGCGGCGTCAGTGGCGATCTTCTGGACACCCTCCATGTCAAGCCCGAAAACCACTCGACGCTGCAGCGTCGACGTCGAGTTGTAGAAATGGACGATTGCCCGCTCGGCGCCTTTCAACGACTCGTAGGTACGGCGAATCAAATCTTCTCGGCACTGGGTCAGGACCTGGATGGTCACGTCACTTGGAATCAGGTCGTTCTCGACGATGTGTCGAACGAAGTCGAAGTCGGGCTGTGATGCGGACGGAAAACCGACCTCGATCTCCTTGAAGCCCATCTCCACCAATTGGGTGAACATGACGTTCTTGCGTTCAAGATCCATTGGATCGATGAGGGCCTGGTTGCCATCACGCAGATCGACGCTGCACCAGCGCGGCGCCTTCACGAGTCGCTTGTTCGGCCACGTACGGTCCGGTAGTTCGACTGGCACCGTCGCGCGGTATTTCGTATAGGCCATCGGGCTGGGCTGTTGAGGGTTGGGCCTCATGTCCATCCTTTCCGTTGTGACCGAAGCGAGAAACAAAAAACCCCCGCGAATGCGGGGGTGACGGGCGAGCGCAGGCTCGCCCTATCTAAGAAGCAGCTCGCTGGGGCCGAATGTCATGACTCGATTGTACATCGAACTCGAGGTTTGTCCAGGGCCGACGGCAACTAATGTAAGTCCTCGTGGGCATACTCAAGGCATTCTTCAAATTGGCTCTACTCCTCCTCGTGGGGGCAGCTATTGCTGGCGTAGTCGTGATGGTGAAACGCCCTAAGTCGCGGGGTCCATTGTCGTACGAGCAATGGCCCGACGTGCCCGAGAATCCTGCGGCATAACGCCTCATCAACGTTTCATTCCAATTAAGGAGAAATCATGGCAGAGATGGAATATCGCCGACTGGGTCGCTCCGGTCTCAAGGTCAGTGTCTTGTCGTTTGGCAGTTGGGTGACATTCGCCAACGCCAATCAAATCGAGACCGCGAAGCAAGCGGCCGAGTGCTTGAGCGCCGCGAAAGAGGCGGGCGTCAACTTCTTTGACAATGCCGAGGCGTACTCGTCGGGTGAGTCAGAGCGCGTCATGGGCGCCGCTTTTCGCGAACTCGGCTGGAAGCGCTACGAGTACATCGTGTCGACCAAGTTGTTCTGGGGAATCCACGACGTTCCCAACATGAAGAACACCTTGAATCGCAAGTACCTGAGTCAGGCCATTGACGATTCGCTCGAGCGGTTCGGACTTGATTTCGTTGATCTCGTCTTTTGCCACCGTCCCGACCCCAAGACCCCGATTGAGGAGACGGTCTGGGCGATGAGCGACATGATCACTCAAGGCAAAGCGCTCTACTGGGGGACTTCTGAATGGAGCGCCGATGAGATTCGAGCGGCGTACGACATCGCCGATCGCCACCACCTGCACAAGCCCCTCATGGAGCAACCGCAGTACAACATCTTGTGGCGCGACCGTGTTGAGAAGGAGTACCGACGTCTGTACAGCGACATCGGACTGGGTACGACGATCTGGTCCCCCCTCTCTTCTGGACTGCTGACCGGCAAGTACCTCAACGGAGTACCGGAGGGTTCGAGGGCCACTCTGCCGGGTTACGAGTGGCTCCGTGGGATGTTGACCGATGAGGGACGCAATAAGAAGGTGGCGGACCTCAAGGTCATCGCCGACGAACTCGGTATCTCGCTCACGCAGCTCTCCCTCGCGTGGTGCGCGAAGAACCCGAACGTCTCAACGGTGATCACCGGTGCGTCTTCAGCCGACCAGGTTCGAGAGAACATGACGGCGCTCGACGCGATGCCTCTCCTGACCAAGGAGATCATGGACCGGATCGATCTCATCAGCCTCTTCTAGAGGCGGCCCTTCTAGCGAAGGGTGATGAGGTGGATATCCTGGATGCCGTCAGTAACGCGAAGACGCTCGACCACCGATGCGGGTGTCGGGGCAGTCGTCGAGAGCACCATCAAGGCAGTCTTGGTGACCGCGTCGGGTCCAACGGCCATTGAACTGATCGAGACATCCGCTTCACCGAGGGCGACGCCGACGCGACCGATCATGCCCGGTCGGTCGTCGTTTCGAACCACGAGCATTGACGACGCCGGCGGGATTTCAACGCTGTGACCGTCGACACTGACAATGCGCGTCTCGAGGCGAGTGCCGATCGTCATGAGCGTCCCTGACACCGCGTGAACACCCGAGCGCACCGTGATCAGATTGACGTACTCGGGCGAATCCACGTTCGCCGACTCGCTGTAGGTGAGGTCATGGTCAAGCGCGAGCTGTGGCGCGTTCACGAACGAGACGCCCTCGTGGCCGGTGGCAACGAGCAGCCCCTTCAGCGCGCACAAGGTCAAGATCTTGGTGCCCGCGCCGGCCAACTCGCCCTGATACAACACTTCAAGGTCGGCGGGCTGCCCATCGAGCAGGCCACCGATGAAACGACCCAACACTTCGGCCAGTCCCATGAAGGGTCGAACGACATTGGACACTTCCCCCGCCGCCACGTTCACCGCGAAGGGCACAAAATCACCCGCGAGCGCCAACTGAACCTGTTCAGCAATCGTCACGCCGGCCTTGTCTTGCGCTTCTGCGGTCGACGCTCCGAGGTGGGGCACGACGACGACTGACGGGAGTTCGAAGAGCGGAGATTCAGTGGTCGGTTCCTTCTCAAACACGTCGAGTGCGGCTCCCTGCACGTGACCACTTCGAATTGCCTCAGCGAGGTCCGCTTCGTTGACAATGCCGCCACGGGCAACATTGATGATGCGCACGCCCGGCTTGGTCTTCTTCAACGACTCGGC
>DAIEHI010000210.1 GCA_027355725.1 Acidimicrobiaceae bacterium | reverse complement strand
CCAGCCGTAAATTAGACAAAGCGGCAAGAACATGGCCAGAATAAACACACCGTTTATAAAGACCTTGCTCATCAGCCACCGACGCCTTGAAAATGATTGCGTCCACGCCAAGCGAGTCGTTCCGACCTCAAGTTCTCGCGCAACAGCGTTAACACCCAGTATCGATCCAAACAGAGGTCCAAGTAGTACCCCAACAATCATTGCAATTCTATTGAACTGGCCAGCGCTTACCACTGCTTGTAGTCTGCCTTCGCAAACGGCCTGATACGCAGACGATACGGCAAGGTTACCCTTACATGGATTAGCTAAAAAGCTATGCCATACTTCACTTTCATGTCTCCCCATGAGGATGAGGAGAATGCCGGCTATGGACGCCACTGTCGTCATCGCAATAACGAGGC
Source organism: Acidimicrobiaceae bacterium (assembly GCA_027355725.1). Lineage (GTDB taxonomy): Bacteria > Actinomycetota > Acidimicrobiia > Acidimicrobiales > RAAP-2 > RAAP-2. The sequence goes on along the minus strand of DAIEHI010000210.1, from coordinate 1,877 downwards.
TTCGTTGTTGACGCCAGGCCGTCCACATCATCTGCGTTCTCCCTCATCCTGGACAACATCGCCAATGTTGAATTCCATTTCTAGCAAAGGGTCGAGTCGCAAATATGCCATCACTATTTCATCGAGCGTAGGAGATTCGACGTGCCATCTAGAATCCATTATCGGAAGCTCTATGCGAGCGAGAACCGAAGATTCGCGAGTGCTGTGACGCTGTTCAAGAGTTATCGGGCACTTCGGAAATTAGCGGGGAGCGATCGTAGCGAGTAGATCCCAGTTGGGCTTTCCTGCGTAGAGCAGAGCGCGAACTCGGTAGTTGCGGAACCTCCGAAAGCCAAATGCGACACGCTTCACCCTTTTGACCAAACCGTTAACGGCTTCGGTCGGCCCGTTCGAGAAATGGGCCTGATGCCAGGCGATGATTTGGTCTCGCCAGCGCTTCAGAGTTCTCCCGAGTGAGCGGACTTCGACGGGCCACGAGGGATCATTCATGTCGCGGATCAACTCGTCGATGAACACATCGGCGAGTTTGTAGTCCTCGACAAGGTAGAGCTCACGAACGGCTTCCTTGGCGTTGTAGCAGGCGGTCACTTCGCCGCGAGGGTCGCCGGCTCGCAACAGTCCCATCACCTTCTCGTGGCTCTTCTCGTCGAGTCGCTCGGCGGCCATGGTGAGTAGTCGCCTCGCGCGGTAGAGGGGGTCGAGCTTGCGGCCGCGATGGCCGAACAGCTCGTTTTGAACGCGTCGTCGGCATTCGTCAAGCTTCTGATTGGCGAGCTTCACCACATGGAATGGATCGGCTATCTGGGTCGCCCAGGGCAGCGCCTCGTTGAAGACCTTGCGGTAGGGACCCGAGAGATCGAGCGTGGCGTAGGAAACGTGGAAGCGCCAGTCACAGGTGCGGCCTTGCAACCAGACAATCGGTGCGTGGCTCTCTCGACCAGGCACGACGTCGAGCAACTGGCCACTGCCCACGTCCACGAGCTGGGTGGAGAAGTGCTGACGATGGTAGGGCCCCTCGCGCACGAAGAGCGTCTCGTCGAGCCCCAGCGCCTCGACGAATCCAATGCGTTCTTCGTCGTCGTCGACCAACGCCTCGCCGTAGCGAAGGAGAGTGTCATTGATCGTGTGCCAGTCACAGCCGAGTTCTTCGGCGATCTCGGCGACGCTGCGGCCGTTCTTGCCAATCTGGGCGGTCAGCCAACGTCCGGCGCGGTCGGTGACCACGTGGCGGGGAAAGGCGATGCGCGTGTCCACCTCACTCCAAGAACCCATCGGGCACTCCGGCTCGGGACAGAAGAAGCGTCGCTTGTGCCACACCACTCGCGTCGGTCGGCCGTTTATCGGCAGGTCGACCAGTGACACCCGGTCTCGATCCTTCACCCGGGCGAGCACGCCGCATTCGGGACAGCCCACGTCGACCCGCCGACACTCGAAATGAACGGTCATCGGTTGACGGTGTCCGCCCTCGACTCCCATGACGTTCACGTCAAGCAGGTCGACCAAGATCTCGCACATGCGGGTAGGGTCTGTTTCCACGGGGGTTCTTCCAATCTCTAGGCGTCAAGTACCTAAAGATTTGCAGAGCCCCCGCCTTGCTTTAGCCCCTCGTCACCAGCCCGCACTCATCGCCAGACCCCGCGCATTTCCGAAGCGCCCTATAAGGTCGCCCTTGGCTGCACCACTCCGATTGGTCTTGTCGTGACTTGTGGACGAACTCGGTCCGGACGGCTAATGAGTTCGATTAAGACATTCCAAGCATGTGAAGTCCAATCACGTGCCGATAGGTCCGCCCGGAGCGGTACAGAGTGGGAAAGAGATAGCACGCGATAAGGGAATTCTCAATTTCGAACTCAATGGAGTCACTCGAGATTGACAAC
>DAIEHI010000204.1 GCA_027355725.1 Acidimicrobiaceae bacterium | reverse complement strand
GTATTTTCGAACCCTATATATTTCCCCGATTGTGATTATCAGCCAGTGAGCCCGATCGGCCGACTTGGCGCTTCGCGCCCGTCGTCCTCGGGCTCTTGAGATTCCCTTGGCAGAGAGTCTGAAGGGCAAAGCGTGATGAACTGTCGACGCCGCTCCAAAACTGAGCCATAACGCCGCTTGAAAAGTGAGCCACCTAACCAAGATGGGAAGGTGATCACTTTGGAAAACTGGGCACTTATCAGGCACCTGCACCTCAGCGAAGGCGAGTCGATGCGCTCGATCGCTGAGAGGTTGGAGATCTCGCGAAACACGGTGGCGAAAGCGGTGGCGTCGTCGAGCCCGCCGCGTTATGAACGAGCGGCGACCCCGAACTCAGTGTCACCCTACGAACCCCAGATCAGGTCGCTGTTGGCGGAGTACCCCAAGATGCCCGCGACGGTCATCGCCGAACGCATCGGGTGGACGGGTTCGAGCTCCTTCTTTCGCATGAAGGTCGCCGAGATCCGTCCGGACTACGCCCTAAAGGACCCCGCCGACCGGATCGAGTACGAGCCCGGTGACCAGATGCAGTGCGACCTGTGGTTCCCGCCGGCGAAGATTCCCCTCGGTGCCGGTCAATTCGGTTCACCCCCGGTGCTGGTGATGACCGCGTCGCACTCGAGATTCATCTGTGCGCGCATGATCCCTTCGCGCACCACCGAAGACCTGTGCCTCGGGATGTGGTCACTGCTGCAATCCTTCGGCGCGGTGCCGCGCCGACTGGTCTGGGACAACGAGACCGGCATTGGACGAAACCACAAGTTGACCGATCAGGTGACGTCCTTCGCCGGCACGCTCGGGACGAAGTTCGTCCAGTTAAAGCCCTACGACCCCGAGTCCAAGGGCGTCGTCGAGCGGATGAACGGTTTCTTCGAGACGAGCTTCATGCCCGGGCGCAGCTTCTCTTCACCCGAGGACTTCAACGAACAGTTAGCCGCCTGGTTGCCCCGGGCCAACGCTCGCCTGGTGCGCCGCACGGGTCAACGACCGATCGACGCCGTCGAAGAAGATCGAAAGTCGATGTTCGCCCTGCCACCAGTGGCTCCGGTCTTGGGCGTGCTCGGGCGGGTGCGCTTGGCGCGTGACTACTACCTGCGCGTCGCGGCCAATGACTACTCGGCGCACCCGAGCGCCATTGGCAGCTTCGTCGACGTCGCCTACGACCTCGACGAAGTGCGCTTTACGGCCCTCAGCAAGCGGGTGGGCACGCACCGGCGCAGCTGGGCACGGTCCCAGACGATCACCGATCCACTTCACGTCGAGGCGGCCAAGGAACTGCGCAGTCTCTTTCAAGCGCCGCGGGTCTCCAGCCACGACGACTGGCACCGCGACCTCGCCGACTACGACGAGTTCTTCCAGGTGGCGCTATGACCAAGGAGACCCAGAGTCAGATCGACTATCTCTCGCGGGCCCTCAAGGCCCCGCGCATTCGCGAAGTTGCGAAACGTCTCGCCCAGAACGCCCGTGATGATGCCTGGTCCTACGAGGACTACCTGGCGGCGGTCTTATCGGCCGAGGTCTCCTCGCGCGAGGCGTCGGGCACCGAACTGCGCATCAGGGCGGCCGGCCTGCCGACGCGCAAGTCCCTAGAGGAGTTCAACCCCGAACACCAGCCCTCGCTGTCGCGTCAACTCCTCGCGCACTTGGCGACCGGCACCTACCTCGCGGAGGGTTCGAACATCGTGCTCTTGGGTCCGCCGGGCACCGGCAAGACGCACCTGGCGATCGGGCTGGGGATCCGCGCCGCGTCCCAGGGACAACGCGTCTTGTTCGCCTCGGCGATCGAGTGGGTGATGCGACTGCAAAAGGCCCACGCGCAAGGACGACTGAGCGATGAGCTCAGCCGCCTTCGCCGCTACGCGCTGCTCATCGTCGACGAGGTGGGTTACATCCCCTTCGAGCAAGAGGCGGCCAATCTCTTCTTCCAGCTGGTCTCCTCGCGTTACGAACACGCCTCACTAATCCTGACGTCGAACCTCCCTTTCGCGAGGTGGGGCGAGGTCTTCGGCGATCAAGTGGTCGCTGCCGCGATGATCGACCGCATTGTCCACCACGCCGAAGTGATCACCTTGAAGGGTTCCAGCTACCGGTTGCGAGACTCGGGGCTCACAAATCTGCCATCGGTCACCCTCGGGGCTGTGGAAGAATAATGACAACGGACTGGCTCACTTTTCGGTGAGCGTTTTGGCTCAACTTTCGAGCGGCGTTGACATGAACCCTACTATTCGTCTATTAAAGATGGAGTTGGCAATCTGATCCCGGTCTGACTTGCTATACGTCTGACCCAGGCCGGACGGTTAGAGGCGTGACGGTTACGGTGAGTAGATGAGCGCCAGTTGGACTCGGTTGGACAAATGGACGCGTTGGTGGTTGATGGCGTCAGTCATCTTCGGCGTGGGACTGCTCGTGGCCGCCTTCACGGTCTCGGCCTCCAACGGCACCGTTTCTCAGACTCTGGTCCAAGCCAACGGTGGAAAGGTCATCGTTATCGTCGCCATTCCTCTGGTTGGCGCACTTCTTGCCATCTGGGCCATCGTGGTCCGGCTTAGGCGCGCCCGAAAGGGTGTGGGCATCTTCACCTGGCTGGTCATCGGTGTTCTCGGTGCGTTCGCACTGCTGGGGATGCTGACGATCGGCCCGTTTGTC
>DAIEHI010000135.1 GCA_027355725.1 Acidimicrobiaceae bacterium | reverse complement strand
TTGGTGAGCCCCACAATCATCAGCGAGAAGAACACCCCGATGGACAGCACCATGCCCGAGTTCATGAACGCCGCCTGGATGCCCGCCGCGCCACCGCGTTCATTCGGAGCCACGCTGTTCATGATTGCCGTCGAGTTAGGCGCCGAGAACATCCCGCCGCCCAGGCCGTTCAGCCCTACCAATAACGCGAAGTCCACGTAACGGAAGTTCGTTGGGAGCATCAAGAGCCCGATGAAGCTAAAGGCGAAAAGCAGCAGGCCCGTCGTCGACAGGATCCGAGCCCCGTGACGGTCCGAGAGATAACCCGATACGGGCCCGGCGATGAGAAAGCCGAGGGTGAGGGGCAGCAGATAGATACCCGCCCACAGTGGCGTCGAGGCGTAGCTGTAGCCGTGCAGCGGCAACCAGATTCCCTGGAGCCAGATGATGAGCATGAACTGCAGGCCCCCTCGGGCAATCGCCGAGAGTAGTCCGGCGACGCTACCAGTGAAAAACGCCCGGATCTTGAACAGCCGCAGGTTAAACATCGGCGACTCGACACGCATCTCGATGGCGAGGAAGATGGCGAGGAAGAGCACACCGACGATGAACGCGGCCAGCACCCGCGGCGAGGTCCAACCCATGGAGCTCGTACCGTATGGCTGGATGCCGTAGACGATCGCGGCGAGCAGTGACGTCAGACCGATGGCGAACGTGGCGTTACCCCACCAGTCGATTGTGGCGTTCGCCCGTTCGCCGTTGTCGCGAAGGCTCACGTAACCCCAGATCGTGCCGAAGATGCCCACCGGCACCGAGACCCAGAAGACGAGTCGCCAGTCGCCGATCGAGAGCAGACCACCGAGGATGAGGCCGACGAACGATCCACCGATCGCCGCCACCTGGTTGATTCCCATGGCGAAGCCCCGCTGGTCTGGCGGGAAGGCATCCACGATGATCGCACTCGAGTTGGCGAACAGCATGGCCCCACCAACCCCCTGCACGAGGCGCCACAGCACCAGCCACAGGGCACCCGCCCCGTGGCTGAACGGGTCCAGCGCCAGCAGGATCGAGGCGACCGAGAAGACCGCGAAGCCCAGGTTGTAGATACGCACGCGACCCTTGATGTCGCCGAGCCGTCCGAGACTGATCACCAGAACGGCTGTGACCAGGAGATAACCCTGAAGGAGCCACAGCAGGTAGCCGACGTTACCTGGTGACAGCGGGTTGATTCCCACACCGCGGAAGATCGCCGGAAGCGAGATCAAGATGATCGAGCCATTGATCGTCGCCATGAAGATACCCAGCGTGGTGTTGGTGAGTGCGATCCACTTGTAGCGTTCCGGGTGGGCGTGTTTGAGAGCCATCGATGGGTCCGTTCCCGACTAGTTAGTTACTTGTTTATAAGTAAGTATATTCCTAACCGAGTCGTGCATGACGGCCATACTCACCGGGAGCTCCAGCGAAGTGGCGCACGCCACCTACGGCGCGGACACCGCGAGTTTCGTCACGACCGTTTCTGGTCGCGACCATTCGCAGTGCCGAGGTCGTTACGAGACCTGCCGTCGGCCTATGACTCGACGTTCTCGCCCAGATAGACGGCCCTGACCCGGGCGTCGGTCAGCAGGTTCGACGCACTGTCTCCGAACACGATCCGGCCGTTCTCCATCACGTAGCCTCGGTCGGCGAGTCGCAGCGCCTGAGCCGCATTCTGCTCGACCAGCAGTACCGTCGTGCCACTGTCGCGGATCTCACCGATGATGCGAAAGATGGTGTCCACAATCATGGGTGCGAGTCCCATCGAGGGCTCATCGAGCAGGAGCAGCCGGGGCTGGCCCATCAGGGCTCGCCCGATGGCGAGCATCTGCTGTTCGCCACCGGAGAGGTTCCCACCGATCTGCTTGCGTCGCTCCTTCAAGATAGGAAACGTCTCGTACATGCGCTCAATGTCCTCGGTGTAGGAACCGCGCCGTCTGAAGGCGCCCATCTCGAGGTTCTCCTCCACGGTCATCTGGGGGAAGATCCGCCGACCCTCGGGAACGTGGCCGATGCCGAGGGACGTGAACATGTGCGCCTTGGTCGTGGTGACGTCCTGTCCCTCGAACATGATCTGCCCGCTCTGAGGGGCGTGCAGGCCAGAGAGCATCCGAAGGGTCGTCGTCTTGCCCGCGCCGTTGGCGCCGAGCAAGGTGACGATCTCACCCTGGTTGACCTCGAAGGAAATGCCGTGCAGTGCCGTAATCGCGCCGTAGCGGACCACCGCGTCGTGAACTTCGAGCATCACGATCGGTCCCCCGTCTCAGTCGCGGTCGAACCGAGATAGGCCTCGATGACCTTGTCGTTCGCCCGGATCTCTTCCGGGGTCCCCTGGGCAATGACGCTGCCGAAGTTGAGGACGTAGAGTCGCTCGGCGAGCGACATGACGAGCTTCATGTCGTGTTCGATCAGCAGGATCGAGACGCCCATCTCGTCACGGACCTTGCGGATGAGCGTGGTCAGCTCGAGCTTCTCCGAAGGGTTGGTCCCCGCGGCGGGCTCGTCGAGCAAGAGGACCTGCGGACCGGTCGCGAGACCGCGGGCGATTTCGAGACGCCGGCGGTCGCCGTAGGACAGTGACGATGAGATCACGTTGGCCTTCGCTCGCAGTCCTACGAAATCGAGTAACGCTTTGGTCCGTTCGTCGGAATCGCGTTCGTCACGACGCGTCGCTGGACTTCGCAGCATTGCCCCAACAACTCCGATGCCACGATGCGACTCAGCACCGATCTTGATGTTCTCGAAGGTAGTTAATGCGCTGAACATGCGCGACGCCTGAAACGTACGCGCCACACCCGCATTGCTAACACGATGGGGCTTCTTACCGATCACACTCAGCGGCTTGGCGTCTTTGCCAGTGAAGGTGATGCTCCCTTCCTGGGGCTGATACACACCCGTCAACGAGTTAAACAGTGATGTCTTACCTGCACCGTTTGGTCCAATCACGGCCAGGATTTCTCCACGGTTCTGGTGCAGAGTCACATCGTTCAGTGAGACCACTCCACCGAAGCGAAGGGTTATGTGATCGACATTGAAAATTAAGTCGCTCACGGTGTGTCTCCCGTCAGTACTTCATTCATGTGACCCTCGCCGCTCTCAGCAAGTCCAATCTCACGTCGGCGACGACGCGATGGCACGAGGCCCGCCGGCCGGAAGATCATCATCACAACCAGAAGCGCACCCAAGTAGATATACAGGTCTGCAGGCTGATAACCAGCGGGCGGCGTATGGATGAGATACATCGACGCCGTTTGGATCACGATGGCACCAATAAGTACGCCCATGATTGACCCCATGCCGCCAAAAATGACTAGGACAAGAATGTTGATCGAGAGCTGCAGCGTAAACGTGGCCGGAAATATGTAGAGGGACTGTCCTGCGGTCATAACCCCCGCGAATCCTGCACTCGCAGCACCAATCGCAAATGCCATCACCTTGTACTTCAAGGGATTGATGCCGACCGATTCCGCGGCAACCTCATCCTCTCGTATCGCCGTCCAAGCACGTCCCACGCGGGAATGCTCCAGAAGCGAAAATACGATGAGGAAGAGGACGACGAAGCCAAGTGTGAGATAGTAGTAAGGAACTGGCCCGAGGCCCCAGTGGTATTTCACCACACCGACATTGAGCGAAAAGTACGGGATCTTGCCACTGCCCGCGGCCCCACCGGTAATTCCATTCAGATTGTTGAGGAAGATTGTGACGATCTCACCAAAACCCAACGTGACAATCGCTAGGTAGTCGCCGCGTAGCCGCAACGTCGGCGTGCCCAGGAGAATTCCGGCCAACATGACTAAGGCCAGCGCAAATGGAATCGCCCAGAAGGTGTCCAATCGACCACCGAATAGGAATGGTAGTGGTAAGGCACCGGTAACCCATGCGGTGGCGTACGCCCCCACGGCGTAGAAGGCGACGAAACCCAGGTCCAACAGGCCGGCGAAGCCCACAACCACGTTGAGGCCCAAAGCGAGCAAGACGAAAACGCCGATCTGCTCGACCATAGCTGCTTGCCAGAATGGGTCTGTCACCACGTGCGGAAGCAGGGCTGCTACAACGATGAGGACGATGGCGATGCCCCATCGGACTGGGCGACGGCGCGTGGCGGCCTGAGGAGCGGCAAGCGTTTTTGACAGCGCCCCCTTGATCTGTTCGCCGTATGAGACCCACGTCCACCAGATTGCGAACATGACGAGCGCGAAGACGAAGAACACCATCCAGCGCTGGCCTTTGAACAGTCCAAAGAACGAGACGCGTTCGGCGAAAGAGCCCGTGAACCCAGCGAGCGGCGTCAAGTTGCTCCCGGGTGGTCCGGTCACAACTGCCAAAATTGCCATCGCGGCCAGCGAGCTGATCAGCCGACGTGTCCAAATGTTGTCCCACAGAGCTTTCATCACGCCGACCGCCCTAACCGTTCGCCCAAGATGCCTGTCGGGCGGAAGAGTAGAACCAGGACCAAGATTCCGAAGGCAATGACGTCAATGTAGGAAGCCGGAACGAAGGCGACCGAAAAACTTTCGACGACACCAAGTAGTAGGCCGCCAATGGCTGCGCCACGGAGGTTCCCGATTCCACCGAGCACCGCGGCCGTGAACGCCTTTAATGCAGGCGTGAAGCCCATGTAGAAGCCCACGCCGGTGAATCCCAGTCCCCACAGAAATCCGGCGGCCCCTGCAAGGGCTCCACCAATCACGAAGGTAAGTACGATCGTGCGGTCAATATTGACTCCCATGAGTGATGCCGTCTCCGCATCTTGAGCCGCCGCACGTACACTTCGGCCCAACTTGGTCGTCGCTACCAACCTGTCAAGCGTTATCAGCATGATCACTCCGACGACGAAGATGACGATGTAGTAGAGCTGCACCGGCGCACCGAAGATCGTAAAGACAGTGTGATTGATGTACGGCGACGGCATACTCTCGTTGATGCGACCGAACTCCTTACCGGCCAGGTTGTAGAGAAAGTATGACGCCCCGATTGCGCTGATGAGATAGGCGAGTTTCGGCGCATTGCGGCGCCGCAATGGCCGATACGCGATGCGTTCGAGCAGCATGGCGATAGCTGCGCCGGCGACGCCACCGGTCAGGACTCCGATGATCACCAGTACAACGGACCACGTTCCAGACGGCGTTGAAGTTCCAATGAGCGCGCGCATCATGAAGTAGCTGGCGAAGCCACCCGACATGAAGACTTCCGAGTGCGCGAAGTTGATCAGGCGCAGCACGCCATAGACCATCGTGTAGCCGATGGCGACCATCGCGTACATGACGCCCGTCGCGAAGCCCCCGACGAGGAGTGACCAAAACTCCAGACGCAGCGTTGCTAGATGTGATGCGAAGTAGTGCAACAAGTTCGCCAACGCTCCCTCTGGACCGATTTCTTGTAAGTGCGAAGTGTACGCGAAAAGTCAGGGCCGGGGATTCGAATCCCCGGCCCTGACTTTTCGAAGTGCTCTATCTCAACTGTGGCCGATTGACACGATGTTGCCGTTCTGGACCTGCCCGAAGTCAACGATCGACTTGGCGCTCAGGTCACCGTTGCTCTGGAAGGAGATGTGACCGGTGACACCCCGGAAGCTGATCCGGTGCAGTGCGAGGACAATCCGCTCACGCAGCGCCTTGACCTTGAAGCGCGGCTGGTACACCTTTGCGAGGGCCGCGAGAATCACGTTGGTCGCGTCATAGGACTGCGCCGCGTAGGTCGCGTTCTTCGCAGAGAATCCGGCGAGCTTGGTGTAGCCCGAAGCCAACTTGCCCGTCAGCGTGGCGTTGCCGCCGCCGGCCTCACTCACGTACACGTTGTTCGCCGCCGACGCCGGTGAGGTGCCAGAGATCAGCGAAGGCGACCATGAGCCGTCACCCGACATGATCATACCGCTGTAGCCCGCGCTGTTCAGGGCGCCCAGCAGGAGGCCGAAGTCGCAGTAGTAGCCACCGTAGAAGATCGCGGCCGGCTTGGCTGCCACGATTGAGGTCGCCACTGCTGGGTACTCAGACGGAGAAGCCGTTCCGTCCTGGCACTGAGCAGTGCCAGGGACCGTGGTGGCGGTCACCTTCGCGCCGTCAGCCTTGGCAGACTTGGCGAACACTGCCGCCAGACCTGCGCCATAGAACGACGCGTCGTTGATCACGTAGACGCTTGAGGCACCCTTCTTGTTGACGAGGAACTTCGCATCAGCGGCACCCTGAACGTCATCGCCAGCAACCACTCGCATGAAGTTGTTGTTCCTGAAACCGGCCACGAGGCCCGCCGCCGTGGCCGAGGGGCTCACGGTTGCGACATGCGCACCGCGGTAGTACGGTTCGGCTGCCTTGGTCGCGCCCGAGAAGGCCGGACCGACAATGGCGATCAACTGCTTGTTCGCGACGGCAGCTTGTGCCTGCGCGGGCGACAACGTACTCGAGCCCTGGTCATCGAACTTCGCCATCTTCAGAACGTACGGCAACTTGTGCGTCGCGTTGGCGTTGTTAATCGCCAGCTGCACTGCGTAGACCATGTTCAGGCCGAGCTGTTGATTGCCACCGGACAACGGACCTTCATAACCAATGACGAACGTTGGCTTCGGCGCCGCTCCCGCGGTTGACGCGATGCCGACTACCGGCACCGCCATCAACAGCAGGGCACTGGTCGTAACCGCCGCCACCGTCTTGTTCAAACGAGGCTTAATCAACTCGTCCTCCTCAACTGTGTAATGACTCCCCCAGGCACACGGACGCGCCACAGATACGGACACGTCCGAACCACCTCAGCGGATTCGTACTGGCCACCTTGGCCATCGCAGCACAGTAGCAGTACGAAGGAATGTGTATTGGGTCACCCAACCACCGTTTTGCCGTTGAATCTTTCGCGTGGCGTACGAACAGGTGTTTGATTTGATCGGCCGAAGTGGCTACGCTACGAACAATTGTTCGTTCGTGAAAGGAGTGCCATGGCCGAGGTCCTCACCCCCATGCGCCGTCAGATCCTCGAGTTCATCATCGCGTGTCAGCGCGAGCGGAACTTCCCCCCGACGATCCGTGAGATCGGCGACCACGTGGGGCTGAAGTCACCCGCGACGGTCGCGAACCACATCACGGTGCTTCGCGACGCGGGTTACATCGCCAAGAATCCTCAGCAGCCTCGCACGTTGACGGTTCGCCTGGACGCCGATTCAGTGGCACCCGACGCCTCCGTGCGCAGTATCCCCTTCGTCGGCGACGTGGCCGCGGGAACCGGGGTGCTCGCGACGGAGAACTCCCACGAGATGATGACGGTACCCGCCCAGTTCGCGGGGCGGGGTGACAGTTTCGTCCTCCAAGTTCGTGGCGAATCGATGATCGGCGCTGGGATCATGCCCGGGGACCTGCTCGTCGTCAACCGTCAAGCCACCGCCGAGACCGGTGAGATCGTGGTCGCCGGACTACCCGAAGGCGAGGCCACCGTGAAGCGATTCTTCCCCCAGGGTGCGCGTGTCGTGCTCAAACCCGAAAACCCCTCAATGGAACCGATGGAATTCGATTCCGCCGACGTGGCGATTTTCGGTCGCGTCATTGCGGTGATGCGCGCCTATTAGACGTTTTCCGTCCGATTTAAACTCGAAGTCATGCACGTCCTCATCATCGGCACCGACGTCTATCTCGTCGGGCTGGGCCTTACGGTGGCCGTCGTCGTCTACCCGGCGTTCCATCTCGTCGGTGCAGGACAGTGGCTCATGTATCACGACGCCCACGTTCGACGGATCTCATTGGCGGTCGCCCCGACGTGGGCCATCCAAGGTGTCGGCGCGCTCTGGTGGCTGCTCCACGGACCGCACCGGCTCCTGGCACTCGTCCACGCCGCACTGGCCGCACTGGCTGTAGTGCTCACGATGTTTCAGGCGCTGCCGATCCATCATCGACTTTCGCGCCACCACGACGACCAAGACATCACCCAACTCGAGCGATGGCACGTCCTTCGCACCGCCCTGTGGATCGGGTGCGCGGCGGTAGCGGTGCTGGCGCGCTAGTCCGAAGTTACGACGCCCAGTCCACGACTTACCCACGTTCAACAGGGCAGACGGGTTGATTCTGTCGATAAAGTGTAGACACGAGTATGCTTGACAGTCTGCCGGTGATGTGAGAGTATTACCCTGTGACTAGGGTAACTGGCGCGATGCACGTGGCGACAACGCGTCGTCAGCATAAAGACAAGGTCTACGAGAC
>DAIEHI010000188.1 GCA_027355725.1 Acidimicrobiaceae bacterium | reverse complement strand
TCTTCACCTCGTGCGGTGCTTCCAAAGACGCGGACGTTGCTCGCACCATGTCGCGCCGCACAGGCGATTACCGAGCGTCGGCGTTGGCGGAGTCGACGGCCGCGAGGGGTGTCAGGGAGTCCGGGGGGGTAATCATTCGAGCGCTCCAAAGAGAGGATGAGGCGGTACCCCATCGCACCTACGAGACGTTCGAGTGTTGAGACCGATGGTGCCCGTCGACCCGACTCATAGGCGCTTACCACGCTTTGTGCGACGCTCGCTCGCCGCGCGACATCGGTCTGCGACAGCTGGGCACTGATGCGTGCTCGTTTCAGGAGCTCTCCGGTTGTGGTCTCTTTGGACTTCGCCATACGACCGCCCTAGTACGTATTGTCTATGAGGAAGTAATCGAGATTTTGGAACTACTGGTTCTTATTGTGTGACCCAAGGTCCACGAAGTCGAATCGAATGAACCGCATTGGGTTCAGACAGTAATTACGTGAATCAATTCTTCGAGACCAATGAAGTCGTCTGGGTTCCGCGTGTAGAGCGTCAGACCGTTGGCGTGGGCGATTCCCGCGATCAACAGATCGGCCATGCGTGATCGGTGGGTTCGGCCGGTACTGGCAACAGCCGCAACCACTTGTCCAAAGCTACGCGCGGCCGCAGCGTCGAAGGGGATGGGTTCGAAGGTCGCCTCTGCTTGCTGAAGGCGAGCCTGGCGGTTTGCTTGCTCGGTGACCGACGACGCCAGCATCGGTCCTGCGGCCAGCTCTGCGAGAGTGATCGCACTCACCGAGATCTCCTCAGGCAAGGCTCCTTGAACCGCGGGATCATCCCAGTCGATGACCACTGAAGTGTCGAGCAGGCCCGTAGTCATCTAGAACTCTTGGTCAACGAAGTTGTCGAAGTCGGCTCGAAACCGTTTTGCGTCAATGCGCGGCCCGGTCTCGGCGAAATCAGCGATGGCGGATTTCGGAACAACGGTTCGCCGTGGCGCGAAAAGAGGGCGTAATTCAGCCACCGGGATTCCGTTGCGGGTCACCACGAAACTTTCGCCAGCGACGACCTCGTCGATCACCCTGGCGTTCTCGTTGCGTAGTTCACGCTGGGCGATGGTTTTGGTCATGAGAGAAGTGTAGCAGATTGTGCGACGCAATGCTACGCCAACCATTGGCGCTTCAGCTCGACTTGACGTACGAGCGCCGTCGCACTGAAAGCGTGTTGGAGAGAGGGCGTCCAGCGGTTCATTCGTCACAACAGGGGATGATTGAGCGTTGCCACGGTGAGGACCGGTTCTTACTGTGTCCCTCAAGGTCCACCACCCGACGTTCATCGCGGGGTGTGGTGATCGTCGGCGCGTGCGTTGTCGCTCTCACCCAGTCAAGCCAGGCAACTAACTCTCGCGCTGGGCCGCAAAGAACTCCGTCATGTTGTCGACCATCCACTCCGTGCCGCCCTTGCGCATCTCATTTGTGGCCCGGCCATCGAGGAACGCCCCCTGCTCGGTCCACACCAGCGTGGTGGCGTCTTGCGATCGGAGGAACTCAAGCGAGACCACCGACACGGACAGGCGTGCCCCATCCTCGTACATCTCGTAGCTGTAGACGATTCTCTGGTCGGGAACGATGTCGTAGTAGGTCGCGTCGTACTTCATCACCCGATCACTCTCATCCTGATACT
>DAIEHI010000130.1 GCA_027355725.1 Acidimicrobiaceae bacterium | reverse complement strand
GATGGAGATGTGGCGCAGCGGACACCTAGTCAAGGGCGTTCGGCCGAACGACGCTCCGCTACAAACCCCAGAATCTAAATCGGCTAAATCGGTCCACTTTTGCCCTAAATCAACTCAAAACTCCACCAAACGCCGAACACTGCTCATTTGTATATATGAATGTTTCGAGATGTGCGTCTTGATTTCTAGCCAGAAAATATACATAGGTGATACTTGAATTGCGGTAGCGATTGCCCTTCGTGTCCTGTGAAAACTTAAGACAACCGTGCTATACATCCGGATAAGAGGGAATGGCGGTTTCAAGTGGTAAGCGCAACGAGCTCAGCAAACTTCTCTAATGGTGTCATATAGCCGAGGGTCCTTCGGGGTCGCCCGTTGAGGCTGCGTTGAATGCGCTGAAGGTCTTCTTCAGTGTGTTGCGAGAGATCAGTGCTCTTCGGCAGGTATTGGCGAAGAAGCCCGTTGGTGTTTTCGTTTGTTCCTCGTTGCCAGGGTGCATGAGGATCACAAAAGTAGATGGGGATGTTGGTGTCGACGGTGAAGTTCACGTGGGTGGACATCTCGGTCCCCTGGTCCCAGGTGATGGAGCGACGCAACTCTTGGGGCAATGTCAAGATGACTCGCTTCATGGCGAGCTCAACGTCAGGAGCACTCTTGCCGTTGGGCAGGTGCAAGAGCAGCACGAGTCGTGTCGTTCGCTCGACGAGAGTGCCGATTGCGGACTTGTTCAACGCGCCAACGATGAGATCGCCCTCCCAGTGACCGGGCACTGCGCGGTCGTCGACTTCGCCGGGACGTTCGCTGATCATGACCTTGTTGGTCACCGTGGCCCAAGACTTGGGAATGCCCTGTGGCCGTCGACGACGGCGCCCCGATCGTAGGCAGCGCGTCAATTCACGTCGTAGTTCACCTCGTCCTTGAACGAAGAGCGACCGGTAGATGGTTTCGTGACTCACTCTCATCATCGAATCCTCTGGAAACTCCACGCGCAAACGCGCTGAGATCTCCTGGGGGCTCCACAGTTCCTCGAGCCAGCTCGTGACCTGGGCTTTCAGGGGTGGGTAGGCCAGTTTGCTCGGGCGAGGACGGTGCACCTGCTTGCTGGCGCGCCAATGCGCACGCCAAGGGCCGTATTCGTCGGCGCCACCGTTCTTGGCCACCTCTCGCGAGATCGTCGAGGGCGAGCGACCAAGTTGGCGCGCGATTGCCGAGAGCGAGTCACCACGTCTGATGCCAATCCAGATGTCCTCGCGCTCGTCGGCGCGCAGACGACCGGGCCGCGGCGTCCACTCGTCAGGGCGACCGGGTCGTAACTGGTTGCCCGCGGCGGTCAGGAACACCACGTTGGGCGTGTAGCCAATCTCCTTCGCGATCGCCCGGATGGTGAGACCCTTGGCGTGAAGGCGACGGACCATCTGCTTCTGTTCGTAGGTCATGTGAAGGGCCACGGGCCAACTCCTTAGCTAAGGCGACAGATGCCGCGATTGCCAAATCGTTGCAGTGACCGGTTGAAACCGCCCTCTGAGGCCGTCATCGCGAAGGTGAACGAGGTGGTGGGACTGGCGAACGTGCGCTGGGTGGTGTGCTCGAACGCCGACCCCGACGTGGTGGGCGGTCTCGGTCGCCTGGAAGAGTGCGGTCTGCACCCCGAAGCCACGCTCGTCACGCACTGGCACGACCAGATGCTGCTCGCTCACACGGGCACGCGCTTGCCCTTCTGGCGCATCGAAGACCACGGCTGGCGCTTGGCGCTCGGGGACCGCGAGCTGCGCTTCGAGGCGATCCCCTACGCGCCGGCGGCCGGCGCCTTCGCCACCTTCGATGAGTCGACGGGCGTACTCTTCTCCTCGAACCTCTTCGGCGGACAGTCGCCCGACGGCCAGCTGGTGGCGAACTCGCTCGACTACTACGACGCGATCCGCCCGTTTCACCAGCACTTCATTCCCGGGCGCGACGTGCTGGCCCACGTGCTCGCTCGCCTGCGCCAGCTTCCCGCCACTCTG
>DAIEHI010000165.1 GCA_027355725.1 Acidimicrobiaceae bacterium | reverse complement strand
GTCGCTGAGACCTCGAGCGTGCTGGGTCGTCTCAGTCGACTCGGGGTCGACTTCGCCCTCGACGACTTCGGCACCGGCTACTCGTCACTCGCGTACCTCGGCGTCTTGAATCCGCGCATCATCAAGATCGACCAATCCTTCGTCAGCTCGGTCTACGCGAGCGAGCGCAGCGATTCACTGCTCGAGGCCATCATCTCGCTCGGGCGAAAGCTCGACAACACAATGCTCGCCGAAGGCATCGAGACCGTGGAACAACTCGAGCGACTAAGAACCTTCGGCTGCCAGTTGGGTCAGGGCTTCCTCTTCGCCCCGGCCGTTCGAGCAGAGGACGTGGCGCAACTCATCGAAGGCGGCGCTCGCCAGTGGCCTCTCTAGAGGCCCTCAGTCGGCCTTAGGGAGCGCTCGAGGTTGGTCGCCACCTTGGAGATGAACGAGCGCACCGTTGACGCGGCGACGCGGTGCAAGAGCGCCCGGTCGACTCGAGCCCCGAGACCGCCGAGTGGCGGCGTATAGACAACCGCCATTGAGATCCGACAACCATCCTCGCCAATAGGCGCGAGCTCCAAGTCACCCTCGAGGAGGGGGAACAGCGACTGCAGTTCGCTCGCGCGCCACGCGAGCGAGCGAGTGACCGAGTCACCTCGTACTCGAGACGGGCCGAGATTAACGCTCACCTCGCGCGTCACGAGCCCCGCTGACCACCCTGGGCCTATACGCATGCGAAGGGCCTCGCCCTCTTCGCTCGCCTCACTCGCGAGTGGTGACAACCACTCACTCACGCCCGAGAAGAGGGACTCCACCTCATCAAAAGGTCGTGCGATATCGGCGAAATCCTGAATAAAGATCGGACTGCGCTTCTCCGCACCCTCGTCTGAAACGTCAACCCTCGCCATCGTGCCAATCTAGAGATGAATGCGTAAATCCTCGTAGAGCACAAGGTCCCAAACTTCCTCGTCCCCTTGTATGAAGGCTGCGCAGGCTCTAGATGAGGCCTAGTGCGCGCACGTCATCGCGTTCACCCATGAGTTCATCTGTCGTGAGCTTGATGCGCTCGGCCGCGAATTCGTCGATTGCGAATCCGTCTTTGACCTTCCAGTCGCCCTTACCATCGGAGGTGACCGGGAAGCCGAAGGTCAAGCCTTCGGGCACGCCGTACTCACCGTGGCTCGTCACGCCCACCGACACGCAGTCGTCGCTGGCCGTTGGATTCACGAGTCCGACCACGGTGTCGATGGCGGCGTTCGCCGCCGAGGCGGCCGAACTCGCGCCGCGGGCTTCAATGATGGCGGCTCCGCGCTTTTGCACGGTGGTGATGAAATCTCCTCGCAGCCACTCGTGATCCGAGATCTTGTCCGTCGCTTTCGTGCCCGCGAGCGTGGTGTTCGCGAAGTCGGGGAACTGGGTCGACGAGTGATTGCCCCAGATCGCGAGGTTCTTCACGTCTCGAACCGCGACACCGGCCTTCTTCGCGAGCTGGGTCTCGGCGCGATTCTGGTCGAGGCGTGTCATGGCGAACCAACGGTCTTCGGGGATTTCTGGAGCGTTGGAGCGAGCGATGAGACAGTTGGTGTTACAGGGGTTTCCAACAACGAGCACCCGAACGTCGCTCGCGGCGTTCGCGGCGATCGCGCGGCCCTGGGGCTTGAAGATGCCACCGTTGACGTTGAGCAGGTCACTTCGCTCCATGCCGGCCTTTCGAGGGATTGATCCAACGAGCAGGGCCCACGAGGTGTTCGTGAAGGCGACATCGAGATCGCTCGTCGCCTCGATACCCGAGAGCAGCGGGAACGCGCAGTCGTCGAGTTCCATCACCACACCCTCGAGTGCCTTCATGGCCGGCTCGATCTCCAAGAGACGAAGCACGACGGGCGTGTCCGGACCGAGCAGTTGGCCCGACGCGATGCGAAACAGCAATTGGTATCCGATTTGGCCGGCGGCGCCGGTCACAGTGACGTGGACGGGGGTGGTCATGGTTCTCCTTAACGACGTGACTAACTAATTACAGACGGTCCGCAACGGCGGCACCGAACTCCGAGCACTTCACTTCAGTGGCGCCCTCCATCTGGCGTGCGAAGTCGTAGGTGACGATCTTCTCAGCGATGGTCGCCTCGAGCGCGCGAATGATGTCATCCGCCGCCTCGGTCCAACCGAGGTGCTCGAACATCAAGACCCCCGACAACAGGACCGAACCCGGGTTCACCACGTCCTTGCCCGCGTACTTGGGTGCGGTGCCGTGGGTGGCCTCGAAGATGCCGTGACCGGTGACGTAGTTGATGTTGGCTCCGGGCGCGATACCAATACCGCCGACCTGGGCCGCCAGGGCGTCTGACATGTAGTCGCCGTTCAAATTCGTGGTCGCAATGACGTCCATCTCAGCGGGACGGGTGAGGACCTGCTGGAGGGCGATGTCGGCAATGACGTCCTTCACGAGGATCTTCGATCCGGGCTTGCCACCGCAGTCGTCCCAGCCAACCGCGACGTCAGAGAACTCGTTACGGATGAGCTCGTAACCCCACTTCATGAAGTAACCCTCGGTGAACTTCTGGATGTTGCCCTTGTGGACGAAGGTGATCGACTCACGCTTGTGATCAACCGCGTACTGCACGGCGGCGCGGATGAGTCGCTCCGAAGCCATCTTGGAGATTGGCTTGATGCCGATGCTGCTCATGTCACGGATGTCCCAGCCGTAGGACTCCTTCAAAAATGAGCGGAGCTTCTCGGCGTCGGGGGTTCCCGGTTCGAGCTCGAGTCCCGCGTAGACGTCCTCGGTGTTCTCTCGAAAGATCACCATGTCGACGAGTTCGGGGTGTTTCACGGGTGAAGGCACGCCCTGGAACCAGCGCACCGGGCGAAGACACACGTAGAGGTCGAGAATCTGACGTAGCGCCACGTTGAGCGAGCGAAAGCCGCCACCGATGGGTGTCGTCAAGGGTCCCTTGATGCCAATCAGGTACTCGCGAAACACCGAGATGGTCTCGTCGGGCAACCAGTTGCCAGTCTCATTGAAGGCCTTCTCTCCAGCGAGGACTTCCTTCCATTCGATCGTGTGACCGTGCTTCTTCGCGGCTGTGTCGAGCACGAGTTTGGCGGCGGGCCAGATGTCGACGCCGGTGCCATCACCTTCAATGAAGGGGATGATCGGATTGGTGGGGACGTTCAGTACGCCAGAGGCGCTCATTGTGATTTTTTCAGCCATGAAGTTCATCATATGACCAAATCGGAACCACTTTTTTGGGCCTAAAGACCCTAGGAACCGTGATGCCTATGAAAAGAGTTCAGTGTAGATCTCGCGCGTCGCCGTTGACTGATTTAGCGTATAGAAGTGAAGGCCGGGTGCGTTCGAGTAGAGCAGCTCACGACACAGTTCAACTGCGGCATTGATGCCCTCGCTTCGAACCGCGCTCGCACCGCCACGAAGGTTGGCCCTCTCCAAGCGCGCCACCAACGCATCGGGCACGCGCGCGCCCATCGCCGCCATTCGCTCGATGCCGCTCAGGGTCGTCACGGGCATGATCCCGGGTAGGACCGGCTTGTCGACGCCGAGTTCACCCAATTCGCCAACCAGGCGGACCCATTCGTCCAGTTCGAAGAAGAACTGAGTCACCGCGAAGTCGGCGATCGCGAGCTTTTCGGCGAGGAAATGCCGGTCCGTGGCGAGGTCCTTCGAGCGCGGGTGACCCTGGGGGTGAGCCGCCACACCAATGGAGAAATCGCCCACTTCGCGCGCTAATGCGACCAGATCAATGGCGTGAGAGAACTCAGACGCAATGAGTGCGGGGTCGTCTGGGATGTCGCCACCGAGTGCCATGACGTTGTTCACCCCC
>DAIEHI010000137.1 GCA_027355725.1 Acidimicrobiaceae bacterium | reverse complement strand
GAGCATCGGGGTCGTAGTCATGGACGCCGCGTGCACGGACAACGAGGAGCTCTTGCGCAACGTCGACACCGCGCTGTACGAGGCCAAGCGGCGGGGCAAGAGCCAGGTCGTTCGCTTCACGAGCGACATGCACGACCAGGCATCGAACCGTTACGAGTTGCTGCGCGACCTGCGCAGCGCCATCGGCACCGACCAGCTGAGCATGAAGTACCAGCCGCTCATCGACCTCGCGACCGACGAGGTCGTCGGCTTTGAAGCCCTAATGCGTTGGCAACACCCCAGCCGGGGGCCGATCGCGCCCGACGTCTTCATCCCCCTCGCCGAGCAGACTGATCTCATCATCGCGTTGGGCGAGTTCGCGCTGTGCGACGCGACGGCCGAGGCGGCTTCGTGGGTCGGCGCGAACGGGCAACGGCCCTACGTCACGGTCAACCTCTCGACGAACCAATTCCGAGACCCAACCCTGTTGGGACTGGTCGATGAGGCGCTGCGCGCGAGCGCGCTCGCGCCCGAACGGCTCATCCTCGAGATCACCGAACGCGCCGCGCTCGCCGACACTGCCCAGGTCGCCGCGGTGCTCGCCCACTTCGAGCACCGCGGCGTACGCCTCGCGCTCGACGACTTCGGCACCGGCTACTCGTCGCTCTCACACATCACGAGGCTGCACCCGCACATCATCAAGATCGACCGCTCGTTCGTCATCGCCGCGGCGGACGACGTGGCGAACCTGGCGCTGCTCGAAGCGATGGTCTCGCTCGGACGCCGACTGAATCTCAGCGTGCTCGCCGAGGGCATCGAAACCGAGGCGCAACGCGAGCGCCTGGCCGGGCTCGGCTGTGAGCTCGGCCAGGGCTACCTGTTCGCCCCAGCGCTCTCGACGAGCGAGGTACGCGACCTGTTGGGCAAGTTGCGCTACGTATCGCACCCGGACCAGGCACGCTCCGCGGCGCCTCGGCCGCTTCGATTTCGAAATGCGCACGGTGCCACGCGATGATGTGCTCGCGCCAGCGCTTCAATGTGTGTCCAAGTGAGCGCACTTCAGGCGGCCACGACGGATCATCCATGTCACGGATCAATTCGTCGATCCACCGGCCAGCGAGCTCGCAGTCGCGCACCGTGTAGAGTTCGCGGACTGCCTCCTTGGCGTTGTAACAGGCACTCACCTCGCCGCGCAGGTCGCCAGTTCGAAGTAGCCCCTGCGGCTTCGCTCGCCCGTGCTCGTCGAGTCGTTCACTGGCCATGGGAGAGTCGCCGCGCCCGACTGAGGGGTCGTGTTTGTGCTCACGATGCCCGAATATCTCGTTCTGGATGCGACGGCGGCATTCGTCGAGCTTCGGGTTGACGAGCTTCACCACATAAGAAGAGTCCGCTACCTGTGTCGCCCGGGGCAATGCCTTGCTAAAGACGCTCCAGTAGGGACCCGAGAGGTCGAGCGTGGTGGAGCGACCATGAAATCGCCAGTAACAGGTGCGTTTCGTCGGCCAGCTGGTGGACTCGTCATCCGGCCAGCTGGTACAACTCCGGTAGGGAATTCGGTCGACAAGTCACTCATCAAGGCACGAAGCCAGTCACACAAATCGAGTCAGGCCCAACCCCTTGCCGGGGGCCTAACCAGTATGTGTGTCACAGAGGTCGCCTAACATTAATGAAAAGGAACCCGCGTCAGTCAACCATTGCACCGCAGCTGAGACGCCACCATTGCGCCGCGCGTCTCAATATCCTGGATGCGATTTCCGTCGAATAGACCTTCACCCGACTCGTCTCGTTGGCGTATGCGACATCGGAGCGTTGATCCCGAGGATACCGTGGCATCGGAGGTTTCTAATGTCTCGCTCATCGATGCTGCGCCGGATGTTGTTCGCAGCCGCTTTCTCCGCGGCGCTCTTCGTGCCGATGGCGAGCGCCAATGCAGGAGCTGCGACGTTCACGGCGTCTTCGGGAAATCTGCGTGCCACGTTCTCGTATACCGGTCACTTTCCTCAGGCTAAGAATGAACGACTCGTGATCACAGAGTCAAACAAGGTCCTCTACGACCGACCGGTCTCCTCGAAGTGGTGCGGTTCTCGATGCTGGCCTTTGCAACTAACTGCACACAGCGCCGCTCTTCACCTTGTGCACTTGCAATCGAGTGGTCCGGCGTCAGTAGTACTCGGTCTTTACAGCGGTGGCGCCCATTGCTGCTCGATCGAGCAGGTGTTCTCGTTTGACGCACACACCATGAGGTTTGAGAAGATCGAACACAACTTCGGCGATCCGGGCGTGCGAGTCGTTCCCATAGGTCCAGACGCGGACTCAGTCTTTTTGAGTGCGGACTCTTCATTTGCGTACGCGTTCACGGACTACGCGGCGTCGGGCATGCCCATTGAGATTCTGAGCGTCTCACGGGGTCGCTTCATTGATGTGACGCGCTCATTTCCAAACCTCATTGCGCGTGACGCAACACTGTGGCGTAACGCGTTTGATGAATCAGCCCGCAGTCACTACCAAGACACGGTTGGCCTCGCAGCGGCGTGGGCCGCGGATGAAGAACTGCTCGGTCACGTCGCCGCGGTGAAACAGTTCCTTGCACGCCAAGCCGCCGCCGGACACCTCAACAGCGCGATCAGCCCCGAGGAGCCGAGTGGGCAGCGCTTCGTTGTCGCGCTGCAACGTTTTCTTCGCCAACACGGCTACGTGAAGTAGCTCCCACTCCACCTGCTGGTCACCCCACGTGTCACGACCGGCTTGCCGGCACCGGCGAGAGAACCGCAGCAAGATCGAACTGCGATGAGGTGGTGTGACTGCACACCGTACGGATCAGAACTCGCCGGCCATCACCTCGAGGGCGTCGAGATTGCCGAAGCTTCGGACTGGGTTCCGTAGAGCCTCCACAATTCCCAGTCCGAATCACGTCGTATTCTTGCAAGACCTCGAGACCAGACCAAAATAAGTCAACACCTTCCATTGCACGTGAGAGGCATGCTCGCCGAGACCAACACCCCCACAACCATGTCAGCCGCCTCGAATAAGGGACCACTGACTGGTGTTCCCGCCACGAGTAAGGGACCACCTGCTGGGTAGTTCCGCCACGAGTAAGGGACCACCCCTCCGCCACGAGTAAGGGACCAGGCGAGTCCACCACTGTCGGCCG
>DAIEHI010000115.1 GCA_027355725.1 Acidimicrobiaceae bacterium | reverse complement strand
CGCCCCAGCACGAAGCGGGCCATCGTCACCTTGAAACAGGGTGACTCGATCAATCTCTTCGAGAACTAAGGACTGACATGGCACTGCGTCACCGCAAACCAACCAGCCCCGGTCGCCGCTTCCAGACGGTCTCGGACTTCGCCGAGATCACGAAGTCAACGCCGGAGAAGTCGCTGCTCGCGCCCAAGCCCAAGACGGGTGGCCGTAACAGCTACGGACGAAAGACCTCGCGTCACCGCGGCGGTGGTCACAAGCAGCAGTACCGCATCATCGACTTCAAGCGCAACAAGGACGCCATCCCGGCCAAGGTCGCCGCGATCGAATACGACCCGAACCGGACGTGTCGCATCGCGTTGTTGCACTACGCCGATGGCGAGAAGCGCTACATCCTCGCGCCCAACGGCCTGAAGGTCGGCGACGTCGTCGAGTCGGGCCCCAAGGCCGACATTCGCATGGGCAACTGTCTGCCAATGCGATTCATCCCGACCGGTTCGACCGTGCACAACGTCGAGCTGCGCCCCGGTGGCGGCGGCAAGATGGCGCGCAGCGCCGGCATGAGTGTGCAGCTCGTCGCGAAAGATGGCGGCTTCGCCACCCTTCGACTGCCCTCGACCGAAATGCGTCGCGTCCCGATTGACTGTCGTGCGACCCTTGGGACCGTTGGTAACTCGGAGCACGAGCTCATCAAGATCGGTAAGGCCGGCCGCAACCGCTGGAAGGGCATCCGCCCCCAGACCCGTGGTGTGGCCATGAACCCGGTCGACCACCCGCTCGGTGGTGGTGAAGGAAAGACTTCCGGTGGACGTCACCCAGTATCACCGTGGGGTCAGCCAGAGGGTCGTACGCGTTTGCCAAAGGCATCAGACGCGCTCATTATTCGTCGTCGCCGTGGACGCGGCTCGCGGAGGTAGGTAGACAATGTCACGCAGCTTAAAAAAGGGCCCCTTCATCGATGGTCACCTCTTGAAGAAGGTGGACGCGATGAACGCAGCCAACGAGAAGAAGGTCATCAAGACCTGGAGCCGTCGCTCGACGGTCATCCCCGACATGGTCGGTCACACCTTCGCGGTGCACGACGGTCGCCGTCACGTTCCGGTGTTCGTCAATGAGTCAATGGTCGGCCACAAGCTCGGAGAGTTCGCACCCACGCGCACCTTCAAGTTCCACGCCGGCCAGGAAAAGACAGGTAGGCGCTAATGACCGGTCCCAAGACCAACGAACGTCCAGGTACGCGCGCCACGCTGCGCGGCTACCACATGTCAGCGAGCAAGGCGCGCGTCGTGTTGAACCTCATCCGTGATGAGGACGTCAACACCGCGCGCGAGATCCTCGCCGGTACCACCCGCGAGGCCGCCGACGTCATTGGCAAGGTGCTCGCGTCGGCTGTGGCGAACGCAGTGAACAACGACTCGATGAACGCCGACGAACTCTACGTGTCCGCCGCCTACGCCGATGAGGGCATCACGATGAAGCGCTTCACGCCACGTGCGCGTGGACGAGCGGGCAAGATTCGAAAGCGCGCCTGTCACATCACCGTGATCGTCTCGCGCCTCGACGAGGACCGCCTCGAGGTCTTGCGCGCCGCGCGCTCGGCCCAGGCCGCCGCGTCGCGTACACGTCGTGTCGCATCCTCGCGCCGCCGCGCGGACCAGACCGCGAGCGTCAACAAGCGTGAGAACGCCGCCGCGCTCGCTGCCGAGGAACTTGAGAATCAGGTAGAGGTAGAAGCAGTCGAGACCGATGTCGTCACTGAAGAGGTGGCGAACGAGGTTGACACCGCGGTTGAAGAGACGGTTGTTGAAGAGACCTCAACCGACGAGACGGTGTCAGAGAACGCCACTGAGGAGCAGAACTAATGGGTCAGAAGGTAAACCCCTACGGTTTCCGCCTCGGCATCACGACGGACTGGAAGT
>DAIEHI010000112.1 GCA_027355725.1 Acidimicrobiaceae bacterium | reverse complement strand
ATCGCTTTTCCTCGCGATGATGATGGCGATTATTCTTCCGATAACTTTCGGAGGGGCAGTCAGGGCGGACGCCGCGAACACGTCCGTGGCGATGACTAACCCGGGTCCCTTGGCAGTTACGTCAACGGGAGTTCTCTATGTCCGTGGCCATGAGAAAGTATCCACTGGTGGCCAGTTGAGGTCCCCGCTGGTGGCCATGAAAAGTCCCCGCTGGTGGCCACGAGAAGTCCTCACCCCTTATTGAGCATCCAAGAGAAGCGCCCCCTGGCCGGTGACGGTGGTAGTTGCGAAACAACCCCGCACCAACCAGGAGACACCTTCAATGAAATCAGTTAGGGAACGCATGGACATCATTTCTGCATATCGAGAGGTCGGCTCCTATCGGGGGGCCGCCGATATCTGCGCCACCACGGCCAAAACCGTCAAACGCGTGGTCGAAGCGGCGCAGCGCACCGACACCGACCCACCCACGCCACACAACTACGACGTCGTCACCGACCTCGTGGCCCAGCGTGTCGAGAAGACCAAGGGCCGCATCACCGCCAAGCGGTTGCTCCCCGCGGCGCTGGCCGCGGGTTACACCGGCTCGGACCGGAACTTTCGTCGTTTGGTCGCCGACGAGAAGCGCAACTGGCGCATCGATCACCACCGCGGGCGACGACCGGGCGTCTGGGAACCCGGTGACGTGTTAGCCATTGACTGGGGAGTCATCGGCAGCCTGCACGTGTTCTGCGCGGTCTTGGCCTGGAGTCGGGTGCGCTTCATCTACTTCGCCGACAACGAACGCTCCGAGACCACGCTCGCGGCCCTGGCCGCGTGCTTTGAGTTCTTGGGTGGGGTCCCCAAGACAGTGCTGGCGGACCGGATGGGATGCCTGAAGGGTGGCGTCGTCGCCAACGTGGTGATCCCGAGTCCGGACTACGTTCGCTTCTCACTGCACTACGGCTTCTCTCCGGACTTCTGTGAGGCGGCCGACCCGGCCTCGAAGGGCCTCGTCGAGAACCTTGTCGGTTACGCCAAGAGCGATCTCATGATCCCCGAAGAACTCGACGCTCGCGACCTGGTGCGCGCCAACGAAGCGGCGCGCTACTGGTTAGAGGAGGTGAACGCAGCCACACACTCCGAAATCATGGCGGTGCCCGCCCAGCGACTCGAGGTCGAACGCGAACTGCTCGGGCCACTACCCCAACTGCGCGTGACGCTGGGCAGGGTCGTCTACCGCAGCGTCGACAAGCTCAGCTGCGTGCGCTACGCCAGCGCTCGTTACAGCGTGCCGATGGCGCTCATTTCTAAGCAGGTCGAAGTTCGCGTCGCCGACGGACGAATCGACGTCAGCCACCTCGGCGTTCTCCAGGCCAGCCACGCCCTGGTGGCGCCCGGTGAGACATCGATCCTCGATGACCACTACGGCGGACCACGCGCCAAACCGCGTCGCGCGCTGCGTCCGCGCACCGACGCCGAGGTGGCCTTCTGCGCGCTCGGACCCGTCGCCGAGACCTATCTCCAGCGAGCCGCCGCAGCCGGGATGACCGCCCTGAAGAGCGACCTGGTTTCCCTCAACCGCCTGCAACGTTCACACGGCACCGACGCACTGTTGGCGGCGCTCGAGCGAGCCACGCAGTTCGCTCGCTACCGCGCCAGTGACGTGGAGTCGATCCTGTTGGCCGGAGCCGGGGTGGCGCACCCGACGAACCGCGGTGAGGCCATCATCGTGTCGCTTCCCACAGTGGCGCCACGACCCTTAAGCGACTACGCGACTGGGGCACTGTCATGAACACCACCGCAACACTGGCCCCGGACCTCGACGCGGCGCTACGACGGCTACGACTGAGGGCCATGCGCCAACTCGCCCCGGAACTACTGGTCACGTCCAAGACCCAGCGCTGGAGTCCCGAGGAGTTCTTGCGCACGCTGCTCGAGGCCGAGATCTCCTCGCGCGACGCGAGCAACGCCACCCAGCGCCTCAAGCTCGCCGGCTTCCCTGTGACCAAGACGTTGGAGGAGTTCGACGTGTCGGCCAGTTCGATCCCGCGCGCCACGTTCAACTACCTCGTGAGTTTGGAATGGATAGCCGCCAATGAGAACCTCTGCCTGGTGGGACCGGCGGGCACCGGCAAGAGTCACCTACTCGTCGCGCTCGGCCACGAAGCGGTCAGTGCGGGTCACAAGGTGCGCTACTTCAGCGCGCCAGCGCTTATCGAGACCCTCTATCGGGGGCTGGCGGACAACTCGGTCGGAAAGGTGGTTGATCAGATCCTGCGAGCGGACCTCATCTTGATTGACGAGATCGGTTTCGCTCCGATGGACGACACTGGTGCGCAGTTGTTCTTTCGTCTCATCGCCGCCGCTTACGAACACCGGGCTCTCGGCATTGGCTCACACTGGCCCTTCGAGGAGTGGGGTCGGTTCTTGCCTGAGCACAACACCGCGGTCAGTCTCCTGGACCGACTTGTTCATCACGGCATCGTCGTCGTCACGAGCGGCGAGTCGTTTCGAATGAAGGAGGCCCGAACGAGAGGAGCTCAGTTCTCGTCCAAGAAGAAGTAATTCACGCTCGAGGGGTGGGGACTTTTCGTGGCCACCAGCGGGGACTCTGAATTGGCCATTGACAGGTACCGCCCAAGGAGACGAAGTAGGCGTACTACTCGACCCTCGATAGATCTGCGTTGGACGCGCCTGAGGAGTTGATCACAATGGTCACCATCTGACGGAGAGCCATGGGGAACATCTCTTCGAGTAACACCCCGAGGTGGTGCTCCTCGTTCTCGTCAATGGTGACCACGAGCACCTGTCTTCCTTTAGGAGTAGCTTGCGCCATCGCAAGACGCTCCTCGATGAACAAGAGCCATTTCGAGTGCCGGTAGATGTCGTTCCCGTCAACGTAGCGGTTGTTGTATCGCCGGTTCGTGTCTCCGGTGTTGTAGGGCGGATCGATGTAGATCGTGTCGACCTTGACCGTGTGGGTGTAGAGGAGCGTCTCCAGTGCGTGGTAGTTCTCGGCGTTGATCACAGCGTGGTAAGGGCTTGTCCGCCCCCCTTCGTGACCTTTCGGACGCTTGCCAGACCTGGATTTCGTGGTGTGCGGCACCCTTGGTTCCATCCCTTGCGCAACAGGACGTAGGTTCAGCCCCGTCCGCCCTCTGTGCGTCGTACCTCGGCCGCGCGAGCGACCCTGTGCCCCGCGGCGTCGAGGTGACCGTCACGGCAGAGCTCTCCGTAGAAGTCCTTGGCTGGGCTTCCCCCTTGCCGGGCGACTGCTGGGTTGTAGCCCGGTAGGAAGGCCTGGATCTGGACGAGATTCGGCTTGGCAAAGGGGTCGAACCGGTCGTGGATGAACGCGTCGACACATCGGCGCACCACCTCATCGAAGTCGCAGACGCCAAGTCCAGATGTGCACCGCTCGCACGTCACACGCTTGTTGCAGCGCCACGTCTTCTGGAGATAGTGGTTGAGCTGGTTGCAATAGACCGCCAGCGTGTAACTCGGGCTCGCGAGACGACGAAGGGCTTGACCCACACCTCGCAAGAGGAGGGCTGGCTGCCTCCGGCCATTAGCCCCCTAATCGAGGAAAGGAGGCTCAATCGTGGCAGGTATCAACCAGTTTCGCCCTCAGACGCCGAATGCTCATCGGGCAACGATGAGGGTACCCCCTGATGCGCGTGGTGGGTTCTGTGCCTATGGTCGCACCAACGGGCTCGAGGGTCGTCGTCGCGATCAGCGCGAGGGGGTGTCGTGGGAACTGCTGGCCGGACTCGACGGTTCGCTGCGCGGCCGGCTCTGTCGCGAGTGACTCCGGGTCGCGAGTGATGCGAGGCGACGTTCTTCAGGGTGGTCGCGTGCGTCGAGAGTCGCGAGTCACGGGGCCTCGAGGGCGTTCGCTGATCGTCGTTCTCGTCGCGACCTTGACGATCGGCGTCGGGTCGGTCGCGGTCGCGGCGGTCGCCCCGTCGGTGAAGACGAACGGTCGAGTCGACGCTTCGATGCGGGTACCGGGCGGCGGGTGGGCACCGGTGACGACGCTCCTGAGCGGTCACGGCGTCCTCGCGTCGGCGGTCTCGTGTGCCACGGCCTCGATGTGCGTCGCCGTCGGGGCCGAGGGAAGTGAGGGCGTCGAGTTGTCCCGCGCGCACG
>DAIEHI010000104.1 GCA_027355725.1 Acidimicrobiaceae bacterium | reverse complement strand
GTCGGAAAGGCGGGTTTCACCAACGAAGAGCGCCACGGCATGAACCAGTTGATCGACACGGGATTCGTTGATTCGTTTCGGATGTTCACCCAGGGCAACGGTCACTATACGTGGTGGTCGAACTTCTCGGGCGCCCGAGCGAGGAACGTCGGCTGGCGCATTGACTACTTCCTCGTCTCTGACGACCTCGCCGCACGGATCACGTCGGCCGAGATCCATCCCGAGATCATGGGTAGCGACCACTGCCCGGTGAGCATCGTTCTCGAGCGCTGAACCGAGACGGACGCGAGGGCTCGTCCACCCAGGAGTCGTCGTGCTGGGGCCCTCACGTCCCAGCGTCGCTGAACTGACTCTCGTAGAGCTCGTAGTAGGCGCCCTTGGCTGCCATCAATGACTCATGATCGCCTTGTTCGACGATGCGCCCATGCTGCATGACGATAATCGTGTCGGCGTCACGAATCGTTGACAATCGGTGCGCGATGACAAAGCTGGTGCGACCCTGTCGAAGGCGCGACATCGCTTCTTGAATGAGGACCTCGGTGCGAGTGTCGACATTGCTCGTTGCCTCGTCGAGGATCAGAATGCTCTGGTTGGCGAGGAACGCGCGGGCAATGGTGAGCAACTGCTTCTGACCCGATGAGAGGTTCGATGCATCCTCATCGAGCACCGTCGCGTAGCCATCGGGCAGGGTACGAACGAAACCATCGACGTGCGCCGCCTCGGCGGCGCGAACCACTTCCTCGTCACTCGCGTCAGGCCTTCCGTATCGGATGTTGTCACGAATCGATCCAGAGAACATCCACGTGTCCTGCAGGACCATCCCGAAGGCCCGACGAACTTGGTCTCGACTGAGATCGCGGTAATCGACGCCGTCAAGGAGTATGCGCCCCGAATCGATCTCGTAGAAGCGCACGAGCAGGTTCACCACCGTGGTCTTTCCCGCACCCGTTGGACCAACGATGGCGACGGTCTCACCAGGCGCGACTTCGAGGCTGAAGTCCTCAATCAATGGCTCGTTCACCTCGTAGCGAAAACTGACGCGCTCTAGGGTGACTGCACCGCGTTGGACGCCTGCCCTCTCCGCCAGAGGTGCCTCGAGCGTGTCGGGGAGCTCTTCACTGGCGTCGAGGAACTCAAAGACCCGCTCGGCAGAGGCAACCCCGGATTGGAGCATGTTCATCTGACTCGCAATCTGGGTGATGGGCATCGTGAACTGGCGCGAGTACTGAATGAACGCAGTCACCGCACCAAGAGAAAGCAGACCCGATGCAACCCGGTATCCTCCGAGCACCGCGATGGTCACGTAGTTGATATTCGAGATGAACTGCATGGACGGCTGAATCATCCCCGAAAGGAACTGCGCCTTGAAACTGGCGAGATAGAGCGATTTGTTCTGGCGATTGAACTCGGCCACAGTCGCGTCGCTTCGACCATAGACCTGAACCAGTTCATGACCGGTATGGGTTTCCTCGACGAGTCCGTTGAGCGAGCCAGTTTGGCGCCACTGGTCAGCGAAGTGACGTTGCGAGCGCTTAGCGATCAGCGTCGTGACCACGAGCGCGAGCGGAATGGTGATAATGCTGACCGCCGCCAACAGTGGTGAGATCCAGAACATCATCCCCAGGACCCCGACGATGGTGAGGATTGAGGTCATGAGTTGACTGAGGCCCTGCTGGATCGTGGTAGTGAGGTTGTCAATATCGTTGGTCACCCGACTGAGGACGTCACCGTGAGAATGGCTGTCAAAGTAGCGAAGCGGCAAGTGGCTCATCTTGACCTCGACGTCGGCACGCATCTTGGACATGAGTCGCTGGGTGAGACCCGACATCGTGAAACCTTGCAGATAATTGAAGGTCGCGCCGACGAGATAGACCAATGCAGCGACGCCAAGAACCTGGCCCATGCGCGTGATGTCGACGCCCACGCCCGGAGTGACATTCATCCCCGAAATCATCGAGGCGAGTTGCCCGTGACCGTGCGTTCGAAGCAGTTCAATGGCCTGGGCTTTGCTAGTTCCCACCGGCAGCATCTTGCTCACGATTCCGTCGAAGAGGATGTTGGTTGCGTTGCCAAGGATCTGTGGACCCGAGACCAGAAAACCCACCGACGCGACGCCCAGCACCAATGCGAGCGCTAGTTTGAAGCGTTCAGGTCCCAAAAGCGAGAAGAGCCGACGCGTTGTGCCGCGAAGGTCCCTGCTCTTTTGTACTGGCACTCCTGCGCCACGCATCGGCCCCATGCCCATGCTCATCGCGCGGCCTCCGCTCCGAGTTGGGAGACGACGATCTCTCGATACTCACTACAAGTCTCGAGCAGGTCCTCGTGGCTGCCCATGCCGACCACTCGACCATCTTCGAGCACAATGATCCGATCCGCGTGCATGATCGTGCTGACGCGCTGGGCCACGATGATCACCGATGCGTTCTCGGTGCCGGTCCTCAACGCCGCTCGCAGGCGCGCGTCAGTCGCCGCATCCAAGGCAGAGAAACAATCGTCAAAGAGGTAGATACTCGGTTCTTTGACGAGCGCTCTCGCGATGGCGAGACGTTGTCGCTGCCCACCTGAGACGTTGGTACCGCCTTGATCGATCCGTGCCTCAAGACCGCCGGGCATCTCGCGAACAAAATCACTCGCCTGGGCGATGTCAAGGGCCCGCCACAACTGCGCTTCGCTCGCGCCCTCACGACCAAAGCGCAGGTTGCTCGCAACCGTTCCGCTGAACAAGTACGCCGCTTGGGGGACGATACCGAGTGAGCGCCACAGTTCCTCGCGAGCCTGTTCGCGAACGTCGACACCGTTGACGAGCAGTTGACCCTCAGTGGCGTCAAAGAAGCGGGGTATCAAGTTGAGCAACGTCGTCTTGCCACTACCCGTGCCACCGATGATCGCGCTGGTAGCACCCGGCTCGAACGTGAAACTGAGACGGTCAAGGACCGGCCTCTCGCTGCCCGGGTACGCAAAGGTCACGTTCGAGAATTCCACGCGACCACTCAACTCGTGCGGCGTCACCGGGTTCACGATGTCTGAGATGACCGCCGTGGTGTCAAGCACCTGCATCACTCGCTCACCGCTCGCGGCCGCTCGTGGTAGCAAGATCGCCACCATCACCGCCATCATCACTGAAAGGAGAATCTGCAAGATGTAGGTAAGGAACGCCGTCAGATTGCCGATGGGCATGGCACCTTCGTTCACCAGTCGCCCACCGAACCAGATCACCGCCACCGACGAGAGGTTGAGGATCACCATCATGGTGGGCAACATCAACGCAAAGGTGCGGTTCACGTTGAGAGCGGTCTTGGTCAGAGCCACGTTCGCCACGTCGAATCTCTCGGCTTCAGACTCATTACGCACGAATGCCCGAATAACCCTCACGCCGGTGATCTGCTCACGAAGGACCTCATTGATACGGTCGATCTTGGTTTGCATCGAGCGAAACTGCGGAACGACTCTCACCATGACGGCACCGACGAAGATCCCCATGGCGGGCACCGCCACAAGTAAGAGCAGCGACAATTTGAGACCTTCGTGAAGAGCCATGATGATGCCGCCAAAGCACATGATGGGCGCGATCACCATCATGGTGAGCGCCATCTGCAAGAAGAGTTGAATCTGCTGGATGTCATTGGTGTTACGGGTGATGAGTGAGGCCGTGCCGAAATTGTTCATGTCACGCGCAGAAAAACTCTGCACTTGTTTGAAGACGTCACCTCTGATGTCAGCGCCCGCACCCATCGAGACCTGTGACGCCCAGTAGATGGCAACGATCGAGAAGACACCGATGATCAACGCCAGGGCCAGCATCCATTCACCCGTATGCACGATGTAGTGCAGATTTCCAGCTACGACACCGTCATTGATGATGTCGGCGTTCAAGTTCGGTAAGTACAGATTTCCAATGGTTTGTGCGACTAACAGCACGACGAGTATTGAGATCTGACGCAGATACGGTCGTAGAAATCTGCGAAGAAGACGCCATAGCGACATCTAGGACTCCTTCGAATTAGTACGCCCTGATCGAGGGTCACTTGACTTGTCATCGGACCTTAAGGGCGTGACGAGCCCCCCACCTATTTGTCTGAAGGCGTCTTCGAATATCTCGTTGAACGATCGTTGATCGCTGTTCGCTCGCCAGACGCCGATGGAGGCACGAAACGCTGCCGTCGCCACCGCCGTCACCAATGCGGGATAAAGGTCACTGAACGCATTGGTGTTGGTTCGCACGGCCACCGCCTCAATCATCGCTCGCTCGAACACCGCGAAGGACGCGAACATCCGAGGCACCAGCACCGGATGCTTCTTGAGCACTCGCATGCGAAGCGACCATTCGTCACGAGACTCGACGTGAAAACCTTCGAGCACAACTCGAAGTGACTCGAGCGGCGCCTCGTCAATCGGTCGCTCGAGAAGTGCGAGCCGGAGTTGCTCAACTCGCGACGCGTCGAAACCAACAATGGCGTCCTCTTTGGATGGGTAGTGCGCGTAAAACGTGCGCACCGCAACATCCGCCGCGTCGGCTATCTCCTCGACCGTGACCTCGCTCAGTTCGCGTTCAGCGCACAGGCGAAGGGCCGCTACTCGAATTGACTGATGCGTCTCAGACTTCTTTCGCTCGCGGCGCCCGACTTGCGATGTGGCCATAGCGCCAGTATGGCATCTCTATGCATGTCATGCAATTTCGCACAATATGCAGGTAACTTCGGAAGTCACCCGACTTCTCATCAACGGTCCGTTTTCGAAGAGCTCGTACCAACGTGCACCTTTGAGGACGCGACTCGGCAACTCAATGTGGTTCGACGATCACCCTCGAATTCGCCCCAAGGGACTCATCGGTCTCATAATGGTTAGATGCATGCCAGCGACCTTGCGCAGAGTTGGCTCTGCGATATGGACGGCGTTCTCATCAGCGATGGCCACATGGTCGCGGGCGCTGATGACTTCCTCGCACGACTTCGAGCCACCAATCGACGCTTCCTCGTGCTCACCAACAATTCTTTTCTCACCCCCGAAGGTCAATCCGAACGACTTTCGGCGATGGGTCTAGAAGTAGCAGCGAGTGAAATCTGGACCTCGGCCATGGCTACCGCCCGCTTCGTCCAGTCCCAGCACCCGAACGGGAGCGCGTTCGTGATTGGTGAAGCTGGAGTGCACGAGGCGCTGGCCCAAGTTGGTTACCGCGAATCCGATGAGGCCGTGCACTACGTAGTCCTCGGCGAGACCCAGGACTATTCGTTCGAGGACTTCTCCACCGCCATTGGACTCATCGAACGCGGCAGTCGCTTCGTTGCGACCAATCCCGAGCCAACGGGACCCGGAGCGAAGGGATCCCTGCCGGGTTGTGGCGCCATGGCCCGATTGATCGAGAGCGCCACGGGCGTGCAGCCCTACTTTCTTGGAAAACCCAATCCGATCATGATCCGTGAGGCGCTCAACATCATCGATGGTCATTCCAAGTCCGCAGTTATGGTCGGGGATCGCATGGAGACTGACATCCTCGCGGGCGTTGAAGCGGGGCTGTCGACAATTCTCGTACTCTCCGGCGTCACCGAAGAACACGAGATACGCAATCTGCCATTTCGTCCTTCACGAATTGTTGACTCAGTCGCTGATCTGACAGGCGAAATCTAAGACCAACTGGCGACAGTCAAATCACTGTGGTCATGGTGTCACCGCTCGCCTTCGCTCAGCGCATCGAGAAACGAATCCGCCCAGTCGTAGACCGTGCGGCGAAGGGTGTGACGGCGCATGCGCGCCATGCGCGTCTTCGCTTCCTTCGCACTCGCGCCCATCGCACTGCAAATCGCCTCCTTCAGACCGTCTAGGTCGTGGGGATTGACTATGAAGGCACCTCGAAGTTCGGCGGCGGCACCAGCGAATTCACTCAGCACCAAGCGGCCCGTCATGTCCGCACGACACATCACGTACTCCTTCGCCACCAAGTTCATACCGTCACGAAATGGGGTGACGAGCATCACGTCCGCCGCTAGATAGAGCGCCACCAACTCCTCGAAAGGGAGATTCTGATGGATGTAGTGGATGACAGGACTTCCCACGTGGCCCTGATCGCCATTGGCGCCACTGACCAGCTGCTCAAGGGAGCGTCGCTCGTCCTCGTAGTGCGCGTCTGATTCTCTACTCGGCACAGCAATCTGCACCATCACGTGCTCACCCGGCACCAAGAAACCATCGGCGTAGAGTTCAGACACTGCCCGGATGCGCTGTCCAATGCCCTTGGTGTAGTCAAGTCGGTCCACGCCCAGCAGGACAGTTGTTGGATTGCCGAGTTCGAGTCGAATCTCAGTCGCACGAGCTCGAATCGCTGGACTAGCGACGATCTCACTGATCTGTGCGCAATCGACCGATATCGGATACGCGCCCAGCCGTACGACCCGACCTTCAAAACTCAAGTTGGTCGATGTTCCATCGGCGCTCGTGAGGCGACGAGCGATTCGTGCAAAGTTGGTCGCATCCGAGTGCACCTGAAAACCAATGAGGTCCGCTCCGAGCAGACCTTCGAGAATCTGACGACGCCAAGGGAGTTGCATGAAGAGCTCGGCTGAAGGGAAAGGAATGTGCAAGAAGAAGCCAATGCGCACGTCGGGTCGAAGTCGCCTCAACAAACGTGGCACCAATTGAAGCTGGTAGTCCTGGATCCAAACTGTGCCACCCGGCGCCACCGATTCCGCTGCCGCTCTCGCGAATCGTTCGTTCACAGCCTGATAGGCCTGCCACCACGTGCGGTGAAACTCGGGGTAGCGAATCGCGTCATGGTAGAGCGGCCACAGTGTGGCGTTTGAAAAGCCAAGGTAGTACTGAGCGTATTCCTCTTCACTGATCTCGACCGACTTGAGTTGGATACCGTCGTACATCGGTGGCGTCTCTACGTGGTCCGACGAACCGGACCAGCCAATCCATAGCCCGTTGTTCTTCACGAGCACTGCCGTCAACGCCGAAGCCAAACCCCCAGGACTCGGAAGCCATTCGCCAACCTCGCCAGTTGATAAATACCGCACTGGCAGCCGATTAGCGAGTACCACCAATTCGGCGAGCGGATGCTTCATCGAAGCCCCTCCCGGTCCATTGGTGGCAGGATCAATATCGTGATTGCGTACCCGCGTCATGTTGCCCACCCCCGGTAAGCATACGGTTCCACGGCGTCGCCCGGGGCGGGAAAATTATGACAAAATACCTGATCGGTTCGTAATTCTCATGATTCTCACAGGCAACTCGCAGCCAGCACTATAAAAGCGAAGACCTCTCGTGAGCACCGTTTGAAATCTCAAGCAAAGACTTCGCGACCGGTGCCCTCACGCGACCGCTTCGGAATCCTCATCCGCTGTGCTTCGCTTGCTATCCAACTTCGCCGCCTCGTGCCACCAGCTCTCAGTCAAACCCGGTGATCCCGCCGTCCCTCTCGCGCGCTCCTCGGCGGTGATCACGCGCAACACCGCGTTGATAAGTGCCAGATGGGTGAGAGCCTGAGGAAAATTACCGAAATGGCGACTCGTCACCGGATCAATCTCCTCGGCGTAGAGGCCCAACGAGCTCGCGGCGGCGATCAGCTTCTCACAGTGTGACCTGGCGAGGTCCAGCTCGCCAATCAACACCAGCGCCGAGACGAGCCAGAATGAACAAATCGTAAAACTCTGTTCGTTCTCGCCATCCAGTCCGTCGTCGGTCATCGCGGTACGGTACCGATAGACAAAGGCGCCGTCAGCCAATTCATCCGCAATGGCAAAGACTGTCGCGCGCTGTCGTTCATCGTCAAGGGGCAAGAATCCAAGCAGCGGCAGGATGAGCAGTGAGGCGTCAAGTTCCTCAGAGTCATAGGACTGTGTGAAGACACCCCTCGCGCCGACCCCGCGCTCGCATACGTCCGCGTGGATCTCTTCCGCCGCCGCGCGCCAGCGCTCGGCTTCAGCGTCCGCGTGTCGAAGCTCCGCCAATCGAGCACCACGGTCGGCGGCCACCCAGCACATGACTTTGGAGAACGTGAAGTGCTGGGGCTCTCCGCGCATCTCCCATATTCCCCGATCACGCCCGCGCCAATGCTGTAATGCAGCCTCAACGGAATGCACCACAATGCGCCATGACCGCTCACTCAGAGAGTCCCCAGAGCGGGTCTGTT
Organism: Acidimicrobiaceae bacterium; assembly: GCA_027355725.1. Classification (GTDB taxonomy): domain Bacteria; phylum Actinomycetota; class Acidimicrobiia; order Acidimicrobiales; family RAAP-2; genus RAAP-2. Next base: position 73,023 of record DAIEHI010000104.1, on the reverse strand, counting down.
CGAAGATGCAATCAACGACGGCACCATAGATGTCAAATTGCGTTTGATCGAATGCAGCGTTACCAGCACGAACCGGTTTGCTCTCGGCGTAACCGCTCAAGTGGTGGAGTTCAACCTCGGGTTGGTTGGTCGTGCCATCGACGGGATACAGGACTTGCATGTCGCGCAACGGCAGGCCGACGCCGTGCTCATCAAGTGGCTCAAGAACCTCGCTGAGGAACTGAATAAAAGCCTCAGCCTCGGCATCAAAACCGAGTGAGTGCAACGCTCGCAGGGCGAACGCGGTATCGCGAAGCCAGGTGTAGCGGTAATCCCAGTTACGGGATCCTCCAAGTTGCTCGGGAAGCGAGGTCGTCGAGGCGGCGAGCAACGCGCCGCTCGGGGTGTAGGTGAGTCCCTTCAATGTCAGAACGCTACGTTGGAGGAACTCTCGCCACGGATGATCGGGAAACGTGCCCCCGCCAATCCAGTGACGCCAGTAGTGGCTGGTCTCGCCCAAGTAACGTTCGACGTCCGTGCGCTGCGCCACGACGGGCTCGTCGCTCCAGTCCAGGACTACGAATGTCGACTCACCTTCATACAATCGGTGGTTCGCTCGAACGCCACGTCCCACTATGTCAAGGAGCATGTCGCCACTCAAAACCATGCCAAACGAGTTGTGCGCACTGGTTGAGGCGCTCATGCGCGAGGTACCCACATACGACCACTCTGCGTCGCTTCTTCCGTAGTCGAACGATGGTTCGCAGTTAAGTGCCACGTCGACGGTACCGAAGAGACAAGTGGCCATGCGCACTAAGGCGTGACGGGCGCCGAACTCTCCCCTATCGCGCGAGTAGTGGCCCGGTCTTGCATCATCCAACGACCAAGGTCCGATGGCTAAGAAATCTTGGACTACGAGCCAGCCAGTACTTGTCTGCCACGTTGTGGCCAGCACCATGGTCCCTGGAACATAGTGGCGATGCGCGGGCACTGCAGTCTCTGCTGGTGCGAGGCGAAACGTGCCGGCACTTCGATCGAGAATTGACCCAAAGACGCTCGGATCATGAGGCAGGGGAAGACACAGCCACTCAACCGCACCCGAAGGGGCAATGAGACAGGTGTTCTCACAGTCAGAAAGGAATGCGTAGTCCGAGATCGAAGGAAAAGTCGTTCCTCTTGACTCGCGCGTGGGAAAACGCGGCAGTTGAACCCCGCCCACTGAATTGCTGCCGACGATAGGTGGAAAGAGCGAGGCCCCAGACTCTATGCGCGCGCGCGTAACTCTCGAGTAGAACTCTGACGACATCGATTCAGTGGCCACCATTTCTAGAATTTGATCATCGGCGAAACCCGCCCGCCTCAACCAAGCCCCCTCAACTTTCGTAAAAAGCCTAACGCTCTCCTGGCGAGAAAAGATCGAGGCCCCGAGAAATCTGAGCGCGAGAGACGCATGCCACCTGATGCCGACCAGGTCACGTTGCTCATTACATTTGGGTTACGAAAGGCCAGGTCCCGTTCGCAGGCGAAAGCGCGCACCTTGCGGGTCAGCCACCGTAGACATTCGCCCATAGGGCGTGTCGATTGGTGCTTCGAGGACCGATCCGCCGCTGGTAACGAGCTTCGCAACCGTCTCGTCGATATCATCGACTTCCCAGTACGTTGTCCAATACGAGGCCCCATCAGCGCCTAGAAATGATCGCGCGTCCATGATCCCGGCACTGTCAATTTGGGAACCTTCACAACGAATCGTCGCGTATCGAAATTCATCGGTGTCAGACATCATCACCGTGTTCACCCCTAAGACATCTTCGTAGAAGGAGATCGCCCCAGCGAAGTCGTTGGTGTGAAGTTCGAACCAACTCGGTGTGGCGTTTGCTTCGAGCTCGACAAAACCCTGGAAAGACTCTGGTTGCCATGCACCGAGTGCCGCACCTGATGGGTCATTGAACACCACCTGCACCCCGAGATCGGCTACGGGCATTGGCGGTCCCATGAACTGAGCGCCCTTGCTCTCACCTCGCTTTACCAGCGCATTGATGTCATTAGTGCAGAAATAGATCTTCCAAGTGTCGTTCGCCTTCATCTCGCCCATGTCGCCCATTGCACCAGCGACTGCCACTTCGTTGTTGGTGAACATGAAATATCCGCCGAACTCAGGGCTCGGCTCGTGCGCCTCCCAACCAAAGAGCCTGCTGTAGAAGTCACGACTCACCTCGACGTCAGACGTCCACAGATCGGTCCAGCACGGTGCCCCAATAGGTGCGTGGTCACGTGTGCTCACAATCATCCCCCCAAGTAGCTATGCAACCCAGACCTTAGGTCGGAAGCTCGACGATATCTAGTGGGACCGTTCTCGCGCGAGTAACGTCGCCTGGACCCACGGCTCAATACGCAACACTCATTCGATGGCGAATCGACGTACCTCGTTCGAGTTCATCGACAACGGCGCTCGCGAAGTCCGCGTACGTGATACGGCTCTGACCATCCTCGTCGACGAGCAGCTGGTCTCGACCAGTACGGTAATGACCACTTCGATCGCCGGACTCAATGATCGCTGCGGGGCTCACGTAAGTCCACTCAAGATCATCAACGCCTCGATACATCTCCAATGAAGTAGCTTGCGCCAATGCATCCTGCTTCCACGCCTCAGGGAACTCTGGTGTATCCACGAGGCGAACACCGGGCGCCACCTCAAGACTTCCCGCTCCACCAACGACGATCACTCGTTGGACATGAGCCAGTCGAGCGCCACCGATGAGTCCGAGCGCCACATCAATGAACAGTGTGGTTCCATCATCGACCCCGTGACGGGGTCCAACCGCCGAGATGATCGCATCGTGATTTCGAGAGATGTGCGCCACTTGATCGGGGTCGGTGGCGTTACCCGGTTGAACGGTTCCATCGAAATCTTGAATCTCACCACCACGCGTCACGCCCGTTACCCGGTGACCCCTCGAAACGAGTTCGCGGCTTATCTCTCTGCCAATATTGCCTGACGCTCCAAAGACGACGACGTTCATGTTGGCCTCCTCGACGGTTCGATTGGTTTCACACCAACTGCGCAGCGGCCCTGCATTCACACGCTAATGCCCCTAGGGGCCAGTGCACCTCGAGCAGAAATGGCCCTAGTGGCTCTGGTCAACTCTCGAAGGAGGATTGACAGTTGTGAGGTTCGAGCAATCCAAGCTTTCGCCACTAGTTTGCACAGTGTTGCCACCTACTGGGAGACTTGTCGAACACCGCTGTATTCACGGGGCTCCAAAGGTGCTCCTCAAGTCACATGATGAAGGATGCCAGTGGGCTCATCTGAGCAGAGCAATCCTGTCCGAGCCTCGAGCGAGGTCGTCATCGACCCTGTGGCTCTGGCGAGCACGACCGGAGCATTCATCCTCATTGGTGCAACATCATCCGCCTTTGGACCGTTACTCTCGACCTTCGCTCAACATTTTCATCTTTCGTTAGCGAGTGCTGGATCGGTGCTCAGCGTCTACTTCGTGGGTGGCGTTCTCGCAATACCTCCTGCATGGTGGGTCATGAAGAGAATCTCCGGTCGGTCACTTCTGACAGTGGGCATGCTGACAATCGCTGCCGGAGCGCTAACCTCCTCATTGATGTCGCGCTGGGCAGTCTTTCTTACGGGAGTGTTCATTATTGGTCTTGGATTCGGAGCCCTCGACATTGGACTCAATTCACTCCTCTCACGCACAGCCTTGCAAGGCCGAGCCCTGAGACTTAGTGTTGCCAACGCCGGTTTCGGGGTCGGCGCGGTGCTGTGTCCCTTGGCGATCATTGTGGTCGGTCCGACACACTTCGTCACACTCTTCGAGGGCATCGCCGCGATCGCCGTCCTTCTGACGCTGCTCACGAGAGGCATCGTCGCTCCACCGACACGCGAGACCACGACCGACGAGAGTGTGCCACCGAAGGTCCACCAACGCCGACCAGTCCTCGTCACCTTCGCCGCAGCGCTCATCTTGTACGTAGCTGTTGAATCGAGCACTGCGGGCTGGATTGCCACGCAGTTACACAACGAGGGCCACTCCAGTTTGGTTAGCAGCCTCGTGACAGCGGGATTTTGGAGCGGCCTCGCAATTGGGCGATTCCTAGGCGGAGCGTTACATCGACGCTTTTCTCACCAGAAACTGATTATTGGTGGGCTCTTACTTGCAGTCCTGTTGTATCTAGTGGCACTCTCGGGGACTCTCGCACCACTCGCCTATCCCTTGGTTGGACTGGCCATCTCTTCGGTGTTCGCAATGGGTCTTCTGTGGTACAGCACACTCATACCCAATGACAACGATGGCCTGTCACTGATGTTCCTTTTGATGATGTTCGGCGGAGCTGCCGGCCCCGGGTTCGTGAGCCTCCTTGTGTCACGATTCGGCACCCACGTAGTGCCGATAGTCATTGCTCTTTACGCGCTTAGCGCTTCGGCGCTGTTCTTCAGCGCCCTGCGATTCACACCGCCCGCGACGTCTAGTCAGTGACGACGTCGCCAGGGCGACGATAGCGATACCTCGAATGCTCTTTGCTCGTCTCGCACCGCTACCAGTGACAGTTCACTCTCTTAACTGAAGTGAAGAGAATTCACATACCACTCACAAGTGCACTTCCTAGTGTGACAACAGTTCCGATGAAAGGCGAACCCGTGACCCGTACGACCACCCGCATTGCCTCTGGCGCCCTTATTGTGATCCTCGCAATCGGAACCCCTACAGCCGCCTTCGCAGACTCGACACGAAGTGCAAGCGCCACCTCCACCACGGTGGTGAACAACTGGACGAGTTTTCACGCAACCTGGAGCGCGTACGTGAATGGCCTCAAAGCCATCAACGCAACTTACCGAGCATCAGTCCAGAGCGCCGACGCCACGTTCAGCGCGGCCTTGAACGCTTCGACGGCGAGAGCGGAGCGTGAAAGCGCACGACTCTCCCTTGACGCCGCACTCGAAGCAGCTATCAATGTGCGTGTTGCGGCAATCACCGCAGCCGGCGACCCTCCCGCGCCACCTGCAGGTTACGTTGGCAGCACGTTCGTCTCCGGCCTCCAGTCAGCCAACGTCGATTATCGCGCTTCGGTCGCAGCCGCACAGAGCACGTTCTCCCACGCACTCGCGAGTGCGACCACCGCAGCCGAGCGTGCCACAGCCCGCGCGCAACTGAAGACTTCAGTCGCGAGTGCCATGACTATCCGCGCGGCCGCACTCACCGCACTCGGAGCTCGACCCGTTCACCCCGGACAGAAGTTGTAGCGCCTTTGACCTCGATTCGTCTCTGAGGGCAGATCAAACCAGGACATCGCGATCAACGTGCACTGACATCTGGCTAAGTCCTCGTTGAGTTTGCCGACCACGCGGCCAAGTCCATGCGACGCTCGTTGAGCGCTCGATTCAAGATGAGAGTGAAACCATGTCACGTCAAGAAGGGCTTTTACCCACTGGCGACTCCGAGGCAACGTAGTCACACAGTTTCGCCGTTTCCTACGAATCAGTTCCTTCAGACAATGCAACGATGCCGCACGCGAGCAGCGGTGACGGGGACTCGCCTTCAATGCACCATCTTCATGAACCGTGGCGACAGGGTCTACTCAATGACTAGCGCTCTTTCCGGGGCCGCCCGGGTTGCCAAATGACGGGAAGGGGGGAATCGTCAGGACCGGCGTTGTCGTGGTCGTCGTGGTCGTCGTAGGAGGAGTGACCGCAGAACTGAGATTGAGTGCCGTTGCCAAGAGTGCGAGGTCCTCTTGGAGCAACTGACCTTCAACCGGACCGATGGTGTGGTTGAGAACGCCACCAGAGATCGCACTCGCAGCGAGTTCTAGGTCGTTGGCAGCGGACTTAGTAAGACCGGTCGTGTACGCACTCTGTGCTGCGAATGCCGGCTGAGTGATCGCATCTCCCGACGCGCGGTTGATGGTTCCTGCGACCTCGCCGGCATTGACTTGACTCTGCAACGCCTGCAACGCAGCGGTGCCAGCGAGCACTGTCGTCGTGGTCGTAGGTGGAATGGTCGTTGGAGGGTGATGCTTGGTTGGGGGTGAACTCGCGCTCAGATAGAACGCGACGCCCATCACTGCCGCGAGACCTAATGCTGCACCTGCACGCGCAAGCCACTTGCGCGATCGGGGCGGAGCAGTCGCTGACAGCGGTTGTATCACGCGAGTCTCATCATCCCTCGCGTTCGAGATGACCAGACCAGGCATCATCTCGGTTCTGTCAGCGCTCCCCGCTCGAAGTGGCGTCGTGATGTCGCTATCGGCCACCGTGAGTTGCGCATCGTAGGCACTCGTGGCGAGAAGGGCGGCCACCTCAGTCCCTTTCAAACGCTCCTCGGGATCATGACTCAACATTCCTGACAGCACCAACCTCCACGGCGTTGGCAGTTGCGCCGGCACTGGGACTGGACCCGCCAGTCGCCGGGCGAGCACCTCACTCGGGGTCCCTTCGTAGACCCTTCGACCCGTGAGACACTCAAGCAGGATGATGCCGAGTGACCATATATCAGCGGCCCCGCCAACAAAATGATTCTCTAGTTGCTCGGGCGCCATGTACGAGACCGTCCCCATGGTGGAACCTGTAGCGGTGAGCACTGAGGCATCGTGGAGCATGGCAATGCCGAAATCTCCGAGCCAAGCATCGCCAGAGGCCGAAAGCAGGATATTTGACGGCTTCACATCACGATGGACCACGCCGCGCTCGTGCACGTACGCGAGTGCATCGGCGAGTCGAGCACCCAGGTTTGCGGTGTCACGTGACGAGAGTGCACCGTCGCGAAGGGTCTGAGCGAGGGTCGCGCCACTGATGAGCTCCATCACAAGATACGCCTGGTCGCCCCTCTCACCACTATCGAGAAGCCGTATCAGACCAGGGTGTTCAAAGCTCTCCAAGGCACGAGCTTCTTGCGACAACCGACGACCGACCTCAGGGTCCCCCGAGCGAACGATCTTTATTGCGACTGAATCGCCCGTGACGATGTCGAAGGCCTCGTAGACGTCAGACATCCCGCCTCTACCCAAGAGGCGCACGATGCTGTAGCGGCCACCGAGGACTTCAGCGACTGAGGTCATGGGCGTATCTCAAGATACTCAAGCGTACCGGGCCACCATCAATTCGTCTCGTCACGTTCGCGCCACCGGGCGTCAACAGTCATGAAGTTTCCTGGCGCTTGCACGCTCTCATCACGAGAATCTCACCAAAGTGCATTCTCATCAAACTTTCAAGAAATCGTCACCTTGGATTCCACCTGGGCGGCGACACTCGCGCGTATTCGCCTACAACTTGTCGCCGCTGTGTCGTGCGCTCAGCTCGATGGATCCGTGAAACGGCACTGTGCAACGACGGATTCCAAGGCGACGCTCAAGAATCGCAACGACGACGATGTGCCATCGTCTCTCGCGACTCATTCGAAGCACGGTGATTCACCGCGCCCATGTTGTAACACCATGTGATGGAGTGACAGATGCGGGCATAGCGGGTGTGGATGTGACGCTCGACAGTGCGCCTCGAAGACTCAAGTTCACACTCATGGGTACACGTCTTCCAGCACCCTTCGTCAACGTAGCGACCATCCGACCCGCCGGGTGATGCACAATCTCAAAGGTGCGATCCGAGCCACCACTAAGGTGGAAAATTAGTGCACACAGATGAGGGGGTTCACGTGAACATTGGTCAGAACGTCTCGAAGAATGTGCTCGACGCCATCGGTTCGACGCCATTGATTGAGGTCGATGGTGCGTGGCTAAAACTCGAATACCTGAACCCCTCGGGCTCGATCAAGGCTCGCATGGCGCGTTACATAATTGAGCGCGCAGAACGAGAAGGACTGTTGAAGCCCGGCGACACGATCGTCGAAGCATCGAGCGGCAATACGGGAAACGCGATGAGCATGGTCGCTGCCGTCAAGGGATACAAGATGCTCGTAGTCATGCCCAACGGCATGAGTCGCGAACGTGCGGCCATCTCCAACGCTTTCGGTGCCCAGCTTCTTAACATCGGTGACTTTCACGTCAACGAAGCACTCATCGAAGCCAACCGACTTGGCGCCCAACCTGGGTACTTCGCACCCCATCAATTCGAGTCGGAGTGGAATGTCGAGGAGAATCGAACGTGGCTCGGTCCCGAGATCCTCGCGCAACTCCCCAACGGACGTGTCCCCGACGCACTCGTCATGGGTGTGGGCACTGGAGGAACATTGATCGGCGTCGGTCAGGCATTTCGCGCGGTGAATCCTGCGACCATGATTGTCGCGCTCGAACCGAGTGAATCGTGCACCATATCGTGCGGTGATGCAGGCCTGCACCGAATCGAAGGCATCTCAGACGGCTTCGTTCCCACCATCTATCAGCGCCACCAGGAGATCGTGGACCGCGTCGTGCCAGTGCATAGTGACGACGCGATTGCCGAGATGCGGCGCCTTGCTCGAGAACACGGCCTGCTCGTAGGGCCGAGTTCGGGGGCCAACATGGTCGTGGCACGCCAGATGCTCAACGACTTAGGCAGTGAGGCGACGGTGGTGACGATATGTTGCGACGAGGGCGAGAAGTATCTGAACGAATATTTCATGCCCTAACGCAACGAAGCAACGCGCGATCGCACCAGCGACGGCTGATCACAACACGATGGTTGCGCCCGGTCAAGCACCGAGCGCAACCACGCCCTCACAGAGGGGTTACGTACGCCGCGTGAATGCCACCGTCGACGAGGAATGTCGATGCCGTCATGAACGATGAGTCGTCACTCGCGAGGAACAACACGGCGCTCGCTATCTCATCAACCTCAGCAAATCGCCCCATTGGCACGTGCACGAGACGGCGCGCGGCTCGTTCGGGGTCCTTCGCGAAGAGTTCCTGTAATAACGGTGTATTCACCGGTCCCGGGCAGAGCGCATTGACTCGGATTCCTTCACGCGCGAACTGAACGCCGAGCTCTCGACTCATCGAGAGCACCCCACCCTTGGACGCCGTGTACGAGATCTGAGATGTGGCTGAGCCGAGCATTGCCACAAAGGATGCCGTGTTGATGATCGATCCGCCGCCGCGCTTTTGCAGGTGAGGGATGCCATAACGACAGCACAAGTACACCGAGGTCAGGTTCACGTCCTGCACTCGTCGCCACGCGTCAAGACCCGTGGTCAGGATCGAGTCATCGTCAGCGGGAGAGATCCCCGCGTTGTTAAAGAGTACGTCAATGCCGCCGTAGAGGTCTTCGGTCGTGTTGTACAGAGCTTCGACGCTCGCCTCGTCGGCTACGTCCACGTGTATGTAACTCCCTCCGATTTCGTTCGCGAGTTGCGTCCCCTCGTCTTGGGCGACATCGGCAACGACGACCTTGGCCCCCTCGGCGGAGAAGCGCCGAGCCGTCGCGCGACCAATACCGCTCGCGGCTCCCGTGATTACTGCAACCTTGTTGTCGAGACGACCCACTATTCCTCCATTGCTATGAATACATTCTTTTCTTCACTGAAGCTCTTGAGCGCGTCGGGACCGAGTTCACGACCAATGCCCGACTGCTTAAAACCACCAAAAGGTGTCGAGTATCGAACTGAAGAGTTCGAGTTCACCGACAGCGCTCCGGTCTCGACGCCTCGTGCAACGCGCAGCGCCCGGCCAACGTCGCCGGTCCAAATCGATCCCGAGAGACCATACGGCCCTTCATTCGCAATCCGCAATGCCTCAGCCTCGTCCTCGAAACGAGCGACCGACACGACAGGACCGAAGATCTCTTCGTTGAATGCTCGACAGCTTCGATCGGGCGTCTCGAGAACGGTTGGGGCCATCCAGTACCCCCGACCGGTCGGCGCCTCGCCACGAAAAGCCACGTTCGATTCATCAATGAATGCTGCGACACTCTCACGTTGGTGGGCGGTGATGAGGGGACCCATCTCGCTCGACTCATCTGTTGGGTCAAGAACCCGCACGTTCTTCACGGCCACCTCGAACAACTCCATGAACCTGTCGTAGGCCTTTGCTTCGACAAGGATTCTCGAGCGCGCACAACAGTCCTGACCGGCGTTGTCGAACACCGCGTACGGTGCGCTCGCGGCCGCTCGCTCAAGGTCGCTATCAGCAAAGATGATGTTCGCGCTCTTACCACCCAGTTCCAGGGTCACGCGCTTCACTTGATCCGCGCATCCGCGCATGACTTCGCGCCCTGCGGCATTGGACCCCGTGAAACAGACCTTTCGCACCGCTTCGTGAGTCACGAACCGGTACCCAACGGTCGCGCCGTCACCGGGGAGCACCTGGAACACGCCCTCTGGTATCCCAGCCTCCAGAGCCAGCTCGCCCAGACGCATTGCGGTGAGTGGCGTCAGCGTCGCCGGCTTCATCACGACCGTATTGCCAGCCGCGAGCGCCGGCGCGAGCCCCCAGCCCGCAATGGGCATGGGGAAGTTCCACGGCACGATGATCCCTACGACCCCGAGTGGCTCGTAGAAGGTCATGTCGACGCCCCCCGCTACGGGGATCTGGCGTCCCGAGTGACGCTCTGGTGCACCCGAGTAATACGCGAGGACGTCTCGCACATTGCCCGCCTCCCAGCGCGCATTGCTGATGGTGTGGCCCGAATTTGCCACCTCCAAGCGCGCGAGTTCCTCGATATGGGCGTCGACCACTTCAGAGAACCGCCGAAGCAAACGTGCGCGGTCCGCGGGTGTCACCGCGCGCCACGCGCCAGAGACGCTCTGGGCACGCTCTATTGCGCGGTCAGTCTGTTCGAGATCGAACATTTCAATCGAGGCGACCGATTCCTCCGTCGCGGGGTTGATGATGGAAAGTGGTGTCTTCATAGTCTTTCGAATCCTCGGTATCGTTCCCAGTCCGTCACGGCCGCTCCATAGGCTGCGACCTCAGTGCGTGCGGCGTGGACGTAGTGGTCCACCACCTCATCAGAAAAGGCCTCTCGCGCAACCACGCTCGCGTCGAACAACTCAAGCGCCTCATGCAAGGATGTCGGAACTCGGGGCGCGTCGGCGACGTACGCATTTCCCTCGAAGGCTGGCGGCAGTTCGAGCGACTCCTCCACCCCACGCAGACCCGCCGCGACGAGTGCCGAGACCGCGAGATATTGATTGACGTCACCACCGGGAATACGACACTCGACCCGGATTGATGCCCCGTGTCCCACGACGCGAAATGCGCACGTACGGTTGTCGATACCCCATAACAGCGCGGTTGGAGCGAACGATCCCTCAACGAAGCGCTTGTAACTATTGATGTTGGGCGCGAGGAACAACGAGAGTTCTCGCGAGTACGCGAGCTGACCAGCGAGAAAGTGCGCAAAGACTGGCGAGAAGCCGTGTTCACCCGTTCCAGCGAAGACCGGCTGCCCGTCATCATCGCGAAGAGAGAGATGGATATGACACGAGTTTCCTTCGCGTTGATCGTACTTGGCCATGAAGGTGAGACTGAATCCCTCCTGAGCCGCGATCTCCTTCGCGCCGAGCTTGAAGAGACCGTGCTCGTCGCACTTGTCGACTAGCTGGTCGTACTTGAAGGCAATCTCGTGTTGGCCGAAATTACATTCGCCCTTCAAGGACTCAACGACCATGCCCGCGTCGCGCATCGAACGTCTGATGCGCCCGAGTAGCGGCTCCACGCGCGAGGTGCCCTGGAGCGAATAGTCAACGTTGTAGAGGTTGACCGGCGTCATGTCGCGATATCCGCTGTTCCACGCCTCTTCGTAAGTGTCCTTGAAGACAATGAATTCGAGTTCAGTGCCAGTGAAACCGTGCCAGTTGTGCTCGCTCAGGCGTGCGACTTGTTGCTTCAGTATTTGACGAGGTGAAGGTGCCACTGGTGCGCCAGCGACAGTTTCGACGTCGGCGAAGATGATCACAGTCTTTTCATGCCACGGGACGCGTCGAATGGTCGACACGTCAGCTTGAAACGCGAGGTCGCCGTATCCGCGCTCCCACGAAGTCAAGGCGAAACCATCGATGGTTCGCATATCAACGTCAGATGCCAATACGTAACTGCAACCCTCGACCGCGCCACCAACGAGGTCCTCAGCAAAGAACGACGCGTCCAGACGTTTGCCCTGCAAACGACCGTACATGTCCGTCATCGCCAGCATGACGGTGTCGACCTCGCCTCGTTCGATCAAACCCAACAATTCATCGCGACTGAGTCGTCCCTGGGTTGATGAAGTCATTGCGTCTCCTTGGATGGGTCATCCATGATGCTTGTCAGCGTCCCAGCGATACTATCGAAATGGCCCACCCGCGAAATCGCCACGGGTGGTGGTCAGGACACGCAACATGGCCCTCGACACCCCTTCTTCGATTCGTTGTGACGGCGACAAAAGTGGACACCGCGCTCAACGCCGGGACGCGCGAACCCTCGCCGAAAGGACCTCAATCGACTCCGCGCTGCATCCGGGCGCTCGCTTCACGAACGACCCATTCAAAAGAGCGGTCGGGCGCCGTCAGGAGTTCCGGATGCCACTGCAGTGCCAGGATCGAGCCATCGGGAGTCTCGAGTCCTTCAATGACCCCGTCTGGAGCCACTGCTGAGACCACGAGTCCCTCGCCGACGAGGTCCACGGTCTGGTGATGCAAGGAATTGACACCCAGAACCTCTGGGAACAGGGTCGATGCGATGGTGTTGTCAACAACGTGAACCTCGTGGGTGACGCTACGTCCGCTCACGTCCCACTGGGGATGCCCGACACCCTCTTCGAGCTCAACGTGTTGATGCAATGTTCCTCCAAAGACGATGTTGACCAGTTGGAATCCTCGACAAATCGCCAACACCGGTAACTTGCGTTCACGCGCCGCGTCAAGGAGTGCCATCTCCCATGTGTCGCGGTCCTGTTCGAGTGGTCCGAGATTCTCATCGGGAAGGGCATCGTAAATACTCGGATCGAGGTCGGCTCCACCGCTTAAGACCAACGCATCCATGCGCTCAACAATCCCCGACACGTCAGCGTCACGCGTCAACTCAACGGGCAGACCGCCCGCCAGCGCGACCGAGCGCGGATAATCAGAGAAGTGCAGATCGAACGTCAAATCCTGCATGGCCTTTGGAAGGTGTGAACCCAAGGTCCTCGCCGACCAGCGCCGCCCGGTGATGCCAATCAATGGTTTCGCCACGTCGCCATGCTACGGCGTGAACGTCGCACACATCACCCGGCACGACGTTGATTCTTCATTAAAGGTGCGAGACATGAGACAACCCGCTCGCCATGGATTAGGTCCTCATCAGCACCGCCATTTCTCTGCGGCGCCGACGTGTTAGGTCTTTGCCCTCAGCGCGGCGAAGAACTAGCGCTTGATTCAAGTCGCGCAGCGACCAGCACGTCGCGCGAGATCACCTTCACGTTGACGTGTTGGCCGAGTTCCAGGTCTTCGCCCTGGTCGCTTCGAACATCAATACGAACTGACGTCTCACGAACCTGCACCACCAAGCGTGTCGTGGCACCGAGGAAGCTCTTGTGCGTGACAAAACCAGCACCCTGTGGATCGGGCTCAATAGCGAGGTCCTCGGGACGTAGTAGGACGTCAACTTCAGCGCCATCATTGGGTCGCTCGTCACCTCGAACCATGCACGATTGACCGAAGACGTCGACAGTCCCGTCGCGATAAATCGTGGGCACACGACTGGAGACCCCAACGAACTGGGCGACGAATGCCGTCGTGGGGTGTCGGTACAGCATCGCGGGCGTCGCCATTTGCTCAATGCGACCCTTGGACATCACACAGACCCGGTCAGCCATCGAGAGCGCCTCTTCTTGGTCGTGCGTGACGAAGATCGTCGTGATCGACAAGCGTTGTTGCAGCATGCGGATCTGATCGCGCAGTTCAGCTCGGACCTTGGCGTCGAGCGCCGAGAGGGGCTCGTCGAGTAAGAGGACCTGCGGCTCAATCGCGAGCGCGCGCGCGAGTGCGACGCGCTGCTGTTGTCCACCGGACATCTGGTGAGGGTACTTTTTCGCCTGATCACTCAGTCCCACCATCTCAAGGACCTCGGCCGCCTTCTCGAGGCGCTGCGACGAGCGCTGGTGGCGCATTCGTAGTCCGAACGCCACGTTGTTGATCGCATTCATGTTTGGAAACAGCGAGTAACTCTGGAACACCATTCCCATATCACGCTTTTGGGCACTGACGTTAGAGAGGTCTTGTCCATTGACGATCACGCGCCCGCTGTCGAGCTGCTCAAAGCCAGCGATTTGTCGCAGGACAGTAGTCTTTCCGCACCCGGAAGGACCGAGCAGGGCAACCAGTTCGCCGGGTTCGATGGTGAGCGAAAAACCGTCGAGGGCTCGCACTGTGCCATAAACGCGAACGAGACCGTCCAACTCAACGCGCGAGCCACTGGGGGGCCGTGCTTCTACTACTGGTAGCGCGGTCGCCACCTCGTTGACGTTGGTCACAATGCTCCCGTCCTTCTGCGCGATTTGCGCGACTCAGATCGATCGATGGATACGATAACCGTGAGAAACACCCACGTTCCTACCAGGCCCATCATCGAAGCGGCGGTCTGGACGTGTCCATCCGTGGCGGTGTTGAACTGAACGATCCACACCGGGATCGTGGACCACAGGTCCAGACTCGCCATCGTGAACTCGCCAAGCACCAGGGCCAGGGTCAAGACCATCGCCGATAGGAGTGCCGGCCGCAAATTCGGCAATATCACCTGGGTCAAGGTCCTCAACCAACTGGCGCCAAGCGAGCGCGACGCTTCAACCAAGGTTTTTAGGTCAATGGCGCTGAGCCCCGCGTCGAGGGAGCGATAGATGAACGGCATGGACAAGATGACGTACAGAAAACTCAACAGATAGGGAGAGGCCTTCGCCCATAGTGGTGCCGCCGGCAATATCCCCGCGATGATCACGATCGGTGGAATGACGATAGGCAAGATGGTGATGAATTCCATCAATCGCCGCATGCGCGGCAGTCGAAGATGCACGTAGATAGTGGTCGGCACCATCAAGAGCACCGAGACGACCAGGGTGGCAATGGCGAGCCGCATCGAAAGCCAAAAGGCCGAAGAGAAGCCGGGAGCAGAAGGAAGGTTCTCGATTGCCTGGAACGAGAAGCGGCCTGCGATGTTCTGCAACGAGAACTTGAGACCGGCGAAGATGGGAATCAAGAAATACGCACCAGCGACGAGCAGGACAATGAAACGCCACATACTGAATCGACGTCGTCGCTTTCTCGCGCCCGCGAGCGGCATGGGCGGCTCGATACCTGCCTCTTCTTGAGTGATGAAGTCGCCTATCGAAGCCATTTCGACGCTCGCTTTCGCACGAGTCCGTACAGGATCATCGTGACTGACAAGATCACCAACATGCCAAAGGCGATTGCGTATCCGACGTGCGTCTGGCCGGCGACCACGTTGCCGTTCAGCACCACGCCGATCTGAATTGGAGCAAGCGCGATGATGCCGGTCGTCAGTGACTCAGCGGTTGCGTAGGCGGCGAAGGCGCTGCCAAAGAGGAGCAGCATCGCACCGAGCACCGAGGGCAGGAGCACTGGTATGCCCACGTGGCGCCAGTAACCAAAGGTTGAAGCTCCCATGTTCTCAGCCGCCTCGCGCCACGACTTTCTAAGCCCCCCAAGAGCCGGCGTGATGATAAGGACCATGAGCGGGATCTGAAAGTACATATAGACAAATGCCACGCCATAGAAGGAATAGAGGTTGAAGCCGTAGTGCCAGGGGTTGAGCTTGATGACGTTCAACCAGGCGGTCAAGAGACCCGACGAACCCAAGGTCGCAATGAACATGAAAGTGAGATTGACGCCGCCGAAGTTCGCGAGGACCCCCGATGCCGTTGCGACGAGTCGGCGAAGGAGTCCACTGCGCGAGGTCTGGATCGTATAGGCGAGGATGACCCCGAGGATCCCAGGGATGATTGATGTGAGCAGAGCCAATTTGAAACTGTTCTCGAAACCAATGCGGTAAATGCCCTGAGAGATCAGGTGCAGGTTGCTGGTCGAGAGCTTTCCGTTTTCGTCACGAAACGCGAGATTGATGACGGCCAAGGTCGGGATACCAAGGCCAAGGAAGGTATAGATGAGAAACGGCGCCATCGCGAGCGTAGGTCTCCCCGCCCTGATGAGTCGTTTGCGTAATGGTGTTGGGTGCGTAGTGACCGCTCCCTCGAGTGCGGTTGCACTCGAGGGAGCGGTCACTACATCACTTCCCAAGGATGAAGTCATGTCCTGCTACGAATCAGCCAGCACCGACCTGCGTCGCCCAGGTGTTTGTGATCACCGTCGCGGCAGCTGAGATCTGAGCGGTCGTCGGGAACAGCGGCTTCGCTTTAGCGGGCAGTGCGGGCAGCTTCGCCAGCCACGCCTTGTTGGCCTGACCGTGCGCCTGCATATACGCCAACTCAGAAGGTCGAGCCATTCCCTTCAGCCACAGGTTCTGACCTGTCACCGAGTAGAGGTACTCCTCCCACAGACGAGCCGCAGCCGGATCCGGCGCCGAGGAGCTAATGGCCTGTGAGTAGTACTCACCGAGGACAGCGTCCGAAGGCACGTAGATCTTCCAACCCTTCACCGCAGTGCTCAGACCACTCGCCTGGAGGTAGTCCCACCAGATCACAATGTTCGTTGCACCGTTTTGAACCGTCGTCGCGTTAGCGATTGTCGGCACAAAGGTTCCGTTCTTGTTCAACTGCGCGAAGTAGCTCACGCCCGGGGCCACGTTACTGAGCGATCCACCGTTCGCAACCGCCGCGGCCTGAACACCCGCGAGAGCGGAGTTCGAGTTAAGCGGGCTGTCGTTGAGGCCGATCTTGTAACCCGACGAGGACGTCGCGTTGAGCATCTGCTTGAACGAGGTCGGACAGGTCGTCACCGTTGCTGAGTTACAGCCAATGGCCACGTACCCGCCGTAGTCGTCGAACCAGTACCCCTTGGCGTCCTTAAGACCCGCAGGAATCTCGTTCCACGTCGACACCTTGTAGGGCGCGAGCAGGTGGCTCGACTTCGCGGTCAGCGCGTAGCTGGTGCCTACGTCAATGACGTCGGGAGCGTTCGAGCGACCCTTGTCCGCAGCCAATGCTGCTATCTCTTGGGCGCTGGAACCATCAGGATTCTCAGAGTTGACCTTGATGCCGTACTTCTTTTGGAAGGTGGAGATCAGTTGACCGTAGTTAGCCCAGTTCGGTGGCAAGGCGATGACGTTCAACTTCCCCTCTTTTTTCGCAGCCTTGACCAACGCTGCCATCGAGGTGTTGCCGGACTTGGTGAGGTGAGTCACCTTCGCCCAGTTCACATTGGTCGCAGCGCCGGACATCGTTACTGGACTCGCCAGCGACACAATCGCCATGCTGGCGACCGTTGTGCCCGCGACCAATGCCGCACCTACTTTGCTTCGAAATGCCACGTATACCGCCCTTCTTAGGATTTTCGAGCCTCCACGTTGGGACTCGGCAGAATACTAGCCTCGGGTTTTCGCGAGTCAAATGACTTCACTTTCATTTCATCTTCGAAGTGAATCTGTCACTTCGACGTTGCCAAACGGCCATCAAAGGACTATGAAACAGTGCCTTTACCCGTATGCGTCATCTACTGCCAATAACGAGCTGATCAGCGCTCTAATGCATCGATTCTCAGTTCGAACGAGTGCAGCGTCCGGCTGGGTACCTCCTAAGTGCGAGATCGAGATATGGCCCCACCTCCGCTCGCGATTGGCCATAATCGCTAGTGTCATCCTTGGAGGGAGCATGACGAACGGTGACGCGATCCATCAACCCACATGGGCAAGGAAAAGCGTCAGCGTCAGTCCTTGGTGAGCGGCCCTAGGGCGCCTGGGAGTCGACGTCGCGGCAATTCGTTGCCCGTAATGATCGGCGCGCTCTTTGGCGGTGGATTGTCATCGGCGGTCTACTTTCTCGTGAATCCAATGCTCGAGCGAAGCAGCGGTCTGGTTCGAGAAACCCAAGGGATGCTCTGGAGCGCGATACCCGTGTGCACAGTTCTTGGAGCAATCGTGGCGCGGGCCATCGTGCGCGGTCACTCAAAGAGACCTTGAGACGACGATTCGGCGCGCGAAGCCTCGCGGAGAAGGGCACACCCGCTGAATTCGCCTCGCTCGCGCTTGGAACCTGACCCAGTTAATAGCGTTGGTGACAGTGACATCCTTGAAGACGCCAGTTCGCGGTTAGCCTCGGCGTAGCGACTCAAATAGTTGGAGGTTGCCATGGATCATGAACGAGCGCGGGGACTCCTCAGTGCGGAGCGGCTCCGCGTGGAGTCATTACTCGAACACTTGAGTGCCGATGGAAATGCCGAGCGGCTCAGTGCCGCGGCTCAAGGTGATCTGACCGACGCCGGAGAATCGATCATCGCTGAGCAAGAAGGCGAGGCCACTACTGCGACGCTACGGAGTCGGCTCGCGGCGATTGAACGTGCTCAGGCTCGACTCGATGACGACACGTACGGTCGATCGGTTCGAAGCGGTCTAGTGATCCCCGACGAACGTCTCGAAGCGGACCCCGCGGCCGAACTCACAGTTGAAGAGGCCGGAGAAGGTTGAAAGAGTCGCGCCGCTCTCGAGCGGCGTGCGTGCCCGCCACGTTAGACGCGCGCGACGACACTGCCGGGGCCTCGGCTAGTCACCAAGGTGAAAGGGATTGTCTCGACCAAGTTTGCGCTCTCGCTTCGCTCGATACATTGCTTCATCGGCGTTACGAAACAGTTCACCCAGGGTACTGACGCCATCCCACGACGCGGCGCCAAATGAACACGATCGGCCTGCAGGCACCGCCGCTCGAAGGCGATCGATCACGTTCTGGATGGTCACTTCATCCACCCCGGGCGCCAGATACCCGAATTCGTCACCACCGATTCGTGCAACGAAGTCGCCGCCCGTGCGCACCAATGGTCGCCAGCTGTCGGCCAGCGAACACAAGAGCGCGTCGCCGGCGTGATGTCCTTCGCGGTCATTCACCAACTTGAAGTCATCAATGTCAATCACGACCATCGAGAGAGGTGCTGAGGTGCGCACAGCCCGCTCGAACTCAGCTTCGCTTCGTTTCTCCCACGCTCTTCGGTTAGCGAGTTTGGTCAAAGAGTCATATTCGCTCGCCTCGCGTAGCAATGAAGCGAGTCCTACGGTGATTATTCCGAACACGAGGGCCGTTCCGAGCATGGAAAGCAAAATCTCAAAGTCATGTCGAGGCGTGCGTGACGTGAGGGCGACGATTGCGTAGGCCGCCCCAACCAAGCCTAAGTATGCGAAGAGGAATCTGGGTGAGAAATAAAGTGCGACGTAAAAGATGATCCAGAGATAGAGGAACTCGAACTGGATCTCGACGCCGGGCGTGATCAAACAAAGTGTTGTAATCAAAATGATGTCGAGAATGAGGTCCAGGTGCAGCGTCCACCGAGGGAATCGTTCACCCACTGCTAGACGCGCCACCGATTGAAGAAAGACAATCGACATCCCGACGCTCAGGATTGCCAGTGCGCCATCCGCGTAGCGCTTCGAGGGTATGACCGACAACACACCAAAGAACGCCAGGAGGGTGAATGCACCAATGGACCTCTCGCGCGTTAGGAGCAGGTCGTGAACTGCGCTGAATACCCCATGTCTCGAGAATCGCGAGCCGACCACTACGCGCCCACGCCTGCAGTCGATGGTTGCACTCGAGAGTCGACCGCTCCTGGAATTGGTCTAGGCGCCGCGCGCGACATCGCTGGACCTGCTTATTCGTCGTTCGCTCTTCGCTCGGTACATCGCTTCATCGGCCGTGCGCGTCAAGTCCGCCAGACTACTAATTCCGCGCCACGAAGAGGCTCCGAACGAGCACGAAACCCCTTCGGGCATGGATTGTCGAAGCCGCTCGATGACCAGAGAGATCCGCTGCGCGTCCGCGCCTGGTGCCAAGTACGCGAACTCGTCGCCCCCTATTCGTGCCAACAAGTCTCCTCCCCCACGGACCTCTCGACTCCAACCGTCAGCCAGCGCTCGAAGTAGGCGGTCGCCTGCTAAATGACCATCTCGGTCGTTCACCTCCTTGAAATCATCGACGTCGATGATGACCATCGACAAAGAGCCCCCATTCCTCTTTACACGCTCGAACTCCTCTTCGCTGCGTTGCTCCCAGGCTCTGCGATTCGCCAATTTGGTGAGCGCATCCACCTCACTCGATTGACGTAGCAGCGCGACAAGGTTGACAGTGATGAGCCCGAGCACCAATCCGGTGGCCAGTATGGGCGCACCCATATCTATGACCGGCTGCGGCGTCGACGACACGAGGGCCACGCCGACGTAGGCACCGGCGACGAACAGGTAGTAGGCAACGAACACCCTCATGGAGAAATAAAGGGCGACGAAGAAGATCGCCCATAAGTAGAAGAACCCGAATTCGGTGACCACCTGGGGCTCAAGCACGCAAATGATGCTTCCCAGCACCACGTCAATAACAAGATCAAGGTGGAGGACCCACCGAGGCACCCGCTTGATCATCAAGAGGTGCACACCAACCTGGAAGACGAGGAGCGCAACTCCGATCAACAACACCACGAAGGAACTCGACGACACAGTCCTCGTGACGAGCGCCGTCACCACCCCGCACAGCACCGCGAGAGAGATCGCACCTCCCGCTCTGTCGGGCGACGCCAACAGTGCACGAAGCAATCGGAGTCGACGGGGTGCCATGTATCGTGAGTCGCTCACTTCGGGCCGCACCTCCCGATCTTCCTGGGTGATATCAATGCCGTACGCCGTCCACACTACGCACCTTGATCACGCCAACGCGACCCCATAACGGCTCACTTTCGAACAAGCATGAACTCACAACACTGATCGGAACGAGCTGACCCTCAGTGAGGAACTTCGTCTGGCTTCTCGTTGGCACCAACTACGAACGGCGCGACCCTTCGACTTGCCGGATCAAGCAATCCTCCGCGACGTGTCGATCAAGCCGCACTCGTCGATCACATCATCTGTCAGGCATCATCACGAGGCCACCCGTTGTCGCCCGCACCAGGAGAGGACACTCAGTCGACCCGTCGCGGAGACTCCAACGTCCTCCAACCACGACAGGATTCAGCTCTGGGCAATGCGTACAAGGTTGCCCGACGGATCTCGAAAGGCGCAGTCGCGCACCCCCCACGGTTGGGCGGTTGGTTCCTGGAGGACTTCTGCGCCCGAAGAGCGGACTTTCTCAAAAGTGGCATCGAGATCGTCGCTTCGAAAGATCGCTGCCTGCAACGACCCTTGGGTCACGAGCGCTAGGAGTGCGTCGCCTTCGGTCTGTGAGCGACCGCCGTGCGGTTGAGACAACACGATGTCAACCGCCTGTCTCGGAGCGCCGACGGTGACCCAACGAAAGCCGCCAGCGGCGACATCGTTGCGAACTTCAAGTCCTAGAGCGTCACGGTAGAACTCGAGCGCTGCGTCGAGGTCATGGACCGCGATGAACATTGAGGAAACTGAGATTGTCATAACGAAATCCTAAGGGCTGAGGTTGCTCGAATACTTCTCCAATCCTGCTTTGTCGCTGGCGAAGGTTGCTCACCTCCTGTGCGATCATTGAGCGGCTGGAGACGACGTCGAGCGCGAAGAGGCTTCGGCTCGCCGTCGCGGTCGCATGATGTATTTGCTCACGCACGGCGGAATCGCCTCGAGAACGTGATGGTCATGCCCACGGTACTGTGACGGCGTCACACCCACCACCTCTGTGAAACGCGAGCTAAACGATCCGAGCGAGGCGTAGCCAACTGCGAAACACGTATCGGTCACCGACTCGCCAAGTCGAAGGAGCGCCTTCGCTCGTTCAATGCGTCGCGTCATGAGATAGCAGTACGGCGTCTCGCCGTAGGTGGCCAGGAATCTGCGCGAAAAATGTGCGCTCGACATGAGAGCAGTGTCGGCGAGGTCGGCGAGGTCCAAAGGCTGGGCGTAGTCACGGTCCATTCGGTCTCGCGCTCTGCGAAGCAATACCAAGTCAGCCAAGTCTTGGGGCGTCATAACCCTGAATCTACCCGAGGGACCATCGAAACCGTGAAGTTAAACCAATAGGCCGAGCACTATTGAGTGCTGATAGCAATTAAGACTCACTGCGCGCATCTCAGAGTTCGACCATCCCAGGAAATCTGTTAGATCAATGTGGTGGGCCGTACAGGACTTGAACCTGTGACCCCTTGCGTGTCATGCAAGTGCGCTACCAGACTGCGCCAACGGCCCCTAAGGCTTCAACCCTACCACCTGGACCACTTTGGAAATACCGCGATATCAACACTTAGCGGACTTCGAGAGCATCGTCAGTAGTGATTGACGGGGCCTCCAAGTTCAAAGTGGCCTGGCCCTTGTTGTTGCGCACCACCTGTTCGAGGAACACCTCAACTGTGGCACGGGCATCGCTGAGCGCATCATGTCCCCCCGGTTCAATGCCGTAGTAGAGACAGAGTTGCTCAAGGCCCCTGCGAGGACGCGCCGTGCGGTCTGGCTCGATCGCCCAGTCATGTTCGATGACGTCGATGACCTGCAGCAAGGACACGTCGAGAAAATCGTCGTTCAGGTTCTTGCCGAGTACCGACTGATAACTACGACGCAGCATCTCGATGTCGAAGCGCACGACGTTGGCGCCAACGACGTGCGCTCCTTGGTCTTGAAATCCTCGCAATATCTCGGCCGCACGAATGAGCCCACCTTCCACACTGAACACCTGGTGGGTCGAGCGTCGTTCCTCGAGCGACTCGAGTGACAGGCCGTGCACGCGTTGCGCTGCGGCAGCGATCGGTCGATCAGGTACGACGAAGAATTGCTCACTCCATTGAAGTTGCCCGTAGTGATAGGCACAGAATCCGTAGGATATTGCCCTCTCGGAGGCGACATCGAGGCCAGTCGTCTCAGTGTCAAAGCCCACAATGAGTTCTGGTACTCGCAGATACTTTCGTGCCACGCATCAACCTTTGCAGCCAGGTGTCACACGCCAACTGGTCGAAGTTAAAAATATCGTAAACCCTCGTACGCGACGCTTCGGCGCTCACCCAAGATCGAGATGGCGTGAATTCGTCAATAACGCACTCAAGAAGCGGCGGCGGCTCCAATGTTCCCGTCCTATCGAATCATCGTCGTTCGAGTATCGAGGCGATTGGATCAAATCGCCGACTCAGTAAGATCGAGGGATGAAGGCCCCTCGAACCCCCTACCTGATGGGATCGCTGATCGCTACTGCGGTGTTGGCTTCCCAGGCGGTGTCGCCGGCGACTTTGTCGAGCGCGAGCGGGACGCCGCGAGCGGCTTCGATGTCCATGGAGCACTCGAGACAACTCTCGATCGCGCAGCGCGCGGCTCGTGTCCCCTTCTCCATACGACTCGAAGATCAATTCCTCGCCGTGCTTCACTATCTTCCTCTTGAGCTTCGACAGCCCACGAGTGTCACAACAACAACCTCAACGACGACTACGGTACCGGCTTCAAGCACGACCTCAACATCGACCACCACTTCGACTTCGACGACTTCCACCACGACCACGACAAGCGCGCCCGTGACGACAACGACAACTCCAGCGACGCCAATCTCGACCGCTCTCAGTACGACACTCGAAAAGGGAAAATTCGTGTGGCGCTTTCCGTCATTGCCGGGTGCGCTCAAGTCGCAGTGGAGCGTCGGAACCAACAACGTGGTCCTCGAGGGTGCCCTGATGAGGTTTCAGTCCGACCACAACCTGCCAACGACAGGTGCTAATAGCCCTGCCTCGTGGCACGCAATCGTGACTGCGGTCATCGAAAAGCACTTCGACCCGACCAATTACAGTTACGTTCTGGTAAGCCAGCGAGTCCCCCAGCAATTGAAGCTCTACATCAACGGCAAGATCGTCTTCACCACGGCAGTCAATACCGGCATACCGGCATCGCCGACCCAGAATGGAACGTACCCGGTCTACCTTCGCTACACGACGACCACCATGTCAGGTACGAACCCAGACGGCACGAAGTATCACGACACCGGCATCCCGTGGGTTTCGTATTTCCATGGTGGCGACGCACTGCACGGCTTTCTTCGTTCGCAGTACGGCTATCCGCAGAGTCTTGGTTGCGTGGAGATGACATTCGCGCACGCCGCAGTGGTATGGCCCCACACGCCGATCGGTACCTTGGTCACCGTTCAGTAGCGTGACCTGAGCACGCGCATGAACCGCGAGGTCAATCCTTGTGCTGCTCAGCCTCCAGTTCGTCAGCCAACACGGCGACTGAACTGACGATCCTCGAAGGTCTGTATGGGAAGTGCTCAGCGGCGTCTTCGTTGGAGAGTCCCGAGAGGACGAGCACGGTGTGCAGCCCTGCCTCAAGTCCCGCGACCACATCAGTGTCCATTCGATCTCCGACCATCGCGGTGGTCTCTGAATGTGCGTTCAGCGCTCGAAGGGCTGACCTGATCATGAGCGGGTTCGGCTTACCCACAAAATATGGAACCTTGCCCGTTGCACGACTAATCAACGCGGCGACGGCGCCGGTGGCGGGTAACGGGCCGTCGACACTTGGTCCGGTTGGGTCAGGATTGGTGGCGATGAATCGCGCGCCTTGGGCAACGAGACGAATGGCCTTGGTGATGCGATCAAAACTGTAGCTACGCGTTTCACCGATCACCACGTAATCGGGATTCATCTCTGAAAGCGTGTAGCCAACTTCGTGCAGTGCGGTCGTAAGACCAACCTCGCCAATCACGAACGCTGAACCCTTAGGGCGCTGAGTATCGAGAAAGACCGCGGTGGCCAGAGCCGAGGTCCAAATGTGGTCCTCGGGGACTTCAATGCCACTCCACTTGAGACGAGCGCTGAGGTCGCGAGGGGTAAACATCGAATTGTTGGTGAGAACGAGGAATGGCGTCTCAGACGTGCGCAGGAACTCAAGAAAACGATTCGCCCCTTCGATGGGGTGGTCCTCGCGTACAAGGACGCCATCCATATCAATCAACCACGAGCTGATCTGGTGAGCGTGGGAAATATGCGACTTGGCCTGTGGAGTCTTGGTCAGTGACATTGCGCGCAGACACTCCTCGGACGTTTGATTGCTGCAATAGACCATACATGAGCAGACTCACTAAATTCTAAGACTCAACTTTGTTGAACCCCGCAGTAGGATAGAGGGCACAACGTGATGAAGATAGTTGAATTCGTTGTGCCCGAGGTGCGCAGTGACGTTCGTATTCTTCATCACAGACACGAAGTAGCCCACTCGCAATCAATGTGACGGGACACTGACGGCAATGAAAACGATTTGGGGAACGAATGCGTCATCGTAGAAAGAGACGAAGAGGCCCAGCAGTCATTGCGATCGCGGCGGTGGTATGCGTGATCGGTGCGGGGCTCGTAACTCACGTGTTCCTGCCGAGCACGACGGGAGCGAGCACGACGGGCGTCTCTGGCTTCTATCTCGACGTTGGCGCGTCAGCGTCGCTCGGTTTTCAGCCCACGGGCATTGTCCATCACAACGGACACCGTACCGACACTGGCTACGCCAACGATGTGGTCGCCTTCGAGAGGGCGAAAGGCGTCAACCTCAAATTGCGCCAAATCGGTTGCCCGGGAGAGACGGCAGAGTCAATGCTCTTGTCGGGTGACCACTGCTACACCCTGCCAAATCGCCAGCTGCCAGTGGCCCTCAAATTCCTCCAGGCCAATACCAATTCCGTCGGGCTCGTCACCATCGATCTCGGCTTCAACGACGTGCGCCCCTGTCTCAACACTGCGGTCATTGACATGACGTGCGCCGAACAGGGCATCTCCTACGTACGCGACGATTTACCCAAAGTGCTCGACCAGTTGAAGGCCGCCGCCGGCCCCCACGTGCATTTCGTTGGCCTCGAGTACGGCGACCCGTTTTTGGCGCACTATCTAAAAGGTGGTACCAGCATCACCGCCGCCACTCAATCGCTCCAGGTGATGACTCAACTGGATGACCTACTCGAGAGCATCTACACCGCGGCCCACATTCCCACTGCAAATATCGCCGGCCAGTTCAAGAGTGCCAACCTTTCTCCCGCGACACTCCCCAACGTCGGCGTGGTTCCACAGAACGTCGCCAGTGCCTGTACGTTGACCTGGATGTGCACTCCCCCACCATGGGGACCTGACGACCATCCCAACAATGATGGCTACCGCGCCATCGCCGAGGCCATCGTCGCAAAACTCCCCACGACCTGGTAGACGGCTTCAACAGCGAAGAACCGGCGCTCCATCCCACGGTATCGTTGGCCTAACAGCTAGCAGCGCTCGAACGATGTGGCTAGCCCGGTGTTGATGAGCTCCGCTGGTTCGTGCGCTGCGCGATCAAGGAGCACTATGAGCGTCGACGAGCGAACTGCACCATCGCACCACGCATTTATCGATGGGGGCCTTAAGCGGCTGTTGATCGACGGACGATGGGTCGATGCGACTTCGGGTCGCACGTTCGAAAGCCTCAACCCCGCTACCGGCGAAATGCTCGCGCGCGTCAGCGAGGGTGACGCCACCGACATAGACCTTGCGGTCGCTGCGGCAAGGCGCGCGTTCGACGACGGCCGATGGAGCAAGATGAAGCCCTTCGATCGCCAGACGATCCTCTCACGCTTCGCCGACCTGGTCGAGGCGCGCCACGATGAGATCGCGCGACTCGACACGCTTGACATGGGCATGCCGCTCACAAGGACGATGGGGAATCGACGCCGGGCAGTTGGGATGATGCGCTTCTACGCCGGACTCACCACCGCGCTGCGTGGGGACACCATTGAGAACTCCATTCCCGGGGACTATCTCACCTACACCCTGAAGGAACCTGTCGGAGTGGTCGGGGCGATCATCCCTTGGAACAATCCGCACATTGCGTTCATCTGGAAAGTCGGTGCCGCGCTCGCGGCCGGCTGCACGGTGGTGCTGAAGCCTGCCGAGGAGGCGTCGCTCACGGCATTGCTGCTCGGAGAACTGCTGCTCGAGGCAGGACTTCCCGATGGTGTGCTCAATGTCGTGCCCGGAGTAGGCGAGATTGCGGGCGCGGCCCTCGCGGCACACGATGACGTCGACAAGATTGCCTTCACCGGGTCGACCGCAACGGGCCAGGCAATCCTTCGTTCATCTGCGGGCAATCTCAAGCGCGTCACCCTCGAGCTTGGAGGCAAATCACCCAACATCATCTTCGCCGACGCCGACCTCGACCAAGCGGTCCCGGGCGCTGCACTCGCGGCCTTTGGCAACTCAGGTCAAGTCTGCAGTGCCGGTACGCGACTCTTCGTCGAAAGATCGATCTACGAGGACTTCATGCAGAGAGTGGCCAAGTTCGCTGAGGGGCTGAGCGTCGGCAATGGTCTGAGTGAGGGAGTCCAATTGGGGCCGGTAGTTTCACAAACCCAACTCGACCGAGTCGTGGGGTACTTCGATATCGCTCGAAACGAAGGCGCGAACGTACTGGTCGGGGGCGAACGTCTCGTCGCCGGCGAACTGTCGAAGGGGTACTTTGTGGCGCCCACCATCTTCACCGACGTTCGCGACGAGATGCGCGTAGCCACTGAGGAGATCTTTGGTCCCGTGGTGTCGGCGATCGCCTTTGATGATGTCGAAGACCTCATCAGTCGAGCCAACGCCACCACCTTCGGTCTGGGAAGTGGCGTGTGGACCGAGAACGTCTCCAAGGCCCACCGTTTCGCCAAAGCCATTCGTGCGGGTTCGGTATGGGTGAATTGCTACAACCTCATGGATCCGGCCGTCCCCTTTGGTGGCTACAAGATGAGCGGATACGGCCGTGAAGGCGGCGTCGAGCACCTCGATGAATTCCTCGAAACAAAAGCCGTCTGGATCAAGACCAGTTGAGTCACCCCAGCGCCGCGACCGTGCCACATACAATGTGGCGCCATGGATGGCACATGTGAGCCTCCGGGATGTACTGTCCCACTACTGCAGAGTATCAAGCGCGCTTTTGTCACCGTTGTGGGGACCACGAGCCAATCAGATAAAGATTCTCACGATTTTCTAACTCTCTCCCCCAGAAATCCGGAGGGTCAAGTTTTAGCATCAGTATTAGCCGTTTGAAGTCCACACGAGATTTCACCAGAGACGAGCTCACGAGAATGGACATGTATGGCTCCTACGCACCTCCAACTCCCAGCGCGAAGCCACAAGCCGCGAAAAGCGGGATTCACCATGTCGATCGACAAGGGTCTGCCCTACAACTACTTCGCCGACATCGTCGAGAGCACTTCTGACCACCTTGACTTCGTGAAGTTTGGCTGGGGCACCTCAGTGGTCACCCGAGATATGCACAAGAAGATCGCGCTTCTCCAGAGCGAGGGTGTCGCGTTCTACATGGGCGGAACCCTCTTTGAGAAGTACATCATCCAGAACCGTTTCAACCAATTCCGCGAACTGTTGCGTGACTACGGGGCCGAGTACGTTGAAGTCTCCAATGGGACCATTGACCTGAGTGACGCCCGCAAGTCCGAGTACGTTGCTGAACTTGCCAAGGACTTCAATGTCATCTCAGAAGTCGGCTCCAAGGACAACGTTCGTTCCGAGAACATGGCGCCCAGCCGATGGATCACCTACATCACTGACGACATCGACGCGGGTGCGCAACTCGTGACCCTCGAGACCCGCGAAAGTGGGCACGGCGGGATATGTCGACCCAACGGAGAACTGCGCTTCGGCCTCGTCGAGGACATCCTCGACAGTCCCATTGACGTCAACAAGTTGCTGTTCGAGGCCCCTTCCATGGAGTTGCAGAGCTTCTTCGTGCGCCGCGTTGGCACCGACGTCAACCTCGGCAACATTGCCCCCGCGGAAATCATTGGCCTCGAAACCATTCGTCTGGGCCTTCGCAGTGAGACGTTGCTCGACTTTGAACCCGTGGGCGTCAGTTCACAACGCGATTCTCTATGAGAGAGAGTCGCGACGCCTTTCACTTGGCGATTCCAGCGTACGACCTCGATGCGACCGTCCAGTTCTACGTCGCTCAGCTCGGATGCAAGTTGGCGCGCCGTTACGATGATCGGGTGACGCTCGACTTCTTCGGAGATCAAGTTGTCTGTCACCTCTCACCTGAGCCCGATGACCGCCTCGCCATGGACCAACTTCCCATGTATCCTCGCCATTTCGGTGTCACGTTTCGCGAAAAGGCCGACTTCGATGCCGTCTACCAACTCTGTCGTCAGCGCTCGATCCCCTTCTACAGCGACGTCGTTCATCGATTCGAAGGCAAGGTCGAGGTGCACGAGACATTCGTGATCTGCGATCCCGCTTCGAACCTGCTGGAGTTCAAGCATTACAACGATCCTCGGATGATGTACTGACGAGACGAGTGATGTCGCATAACCGCCCCTTCGAGACGCCCGACTCAGTACTCTCCCTCGTAGAGACTCAGGCAATTCGCCACGGCGATGCCACCTACGTCCTTGAGGTGCGCGGTCCTCGCACAATCACCTACGAGACGCTCGCAACCAAGACTCGAGAATGGCAAGACACGCTGCGCGCCCTCGGCGTCACCAGCGGTGCACGCGTTGGCCTCATCGTCGCGGATCCCCTGGATTTCACGGAGGCATTTATCTCGCTGCTGGCTGCGGGCGTCTGGGTCGCACCCCTTGATCCGACCGCCGCTCTCAGTACTGGCGAGCAGATCAATCAACGTTCTCAGACTCTGAACCTCGAGCTCATAGTGAGTGATCGTCGTGCCCCCGCTGATCAGAAGGTGCGCTGGCATGACATGTACGCGTCGTCGCACGGCGAGGGCTCTTCGACACGGGTCGCGGCGTTCGATCCTCAAAGTGGGGGTGTACTGCTCTCCTCGTCCGGTACGACCGGGACCCCCAAGGTCATGGCACTTCCCGTTGGCCAATTGCTGCACGCTGCCGCATTGATAGCAACCCATAATGAGTTGACTCCAACGGAACGCGGGATGAACCCGCTTCCCCTCTGGCACATCAATGCCGAGGTTGTCGGTCTGCTCGCCACGCTCGTTAGCGGCGCGTCGCTCGCACTCGATGACCGCTTTCACCGAACGGGGTTCTGGACACTCGTCGACAGTCTCGGCGTCACCTGGATTAACGCGGTTCCCGCAATTATCTCTCGACTCGTCGCGCTCCAGGAGAACGAGGTCGTTCCCTCTCGGGTCCGCTTCATCAGGTCCGCTTCGGCCCCTCTCGCGCCGGCGCTGCTTCGCCAGTTCGAGTCAGCGACCGACATTCAGGTGGTCGAGTCCTACGGAATGACCGAGGCCGCCAGTCAAATATGCGTGAACCCGCTCGACGCCACGCGAAAGATCGGGTCGGTGGGTCGCCCCGTTGGAGTGGAGCTTCGTGTTCGCTCACTCGATCACACTGACAAGAGCGACGCCGACTCATTCGTCGTTGGCAACGTCGAGATCAAGGGCCGTTCGGTGATCACGAACTACGAAGCCCAAGGATACGAGGACCGCTTCGACGATGCGGGCTGGCTGCGCACCGGTGATCTCGGGTACCTTGACGACGAAGGCTTCGTGTTCCTTGTTGGACGAAGTGACGATGTCATCAACCGCGGGGGCGAGAAGATCTTTCCGCGTGAGATTGAAGAATCCGTGCTCGGTCTCGCCGCAGTCAGTGCCTGCGCTGTCGTTGGCGCACCCCACGACGTCTACGGGCAGGTTCCCGTGCTCTTCGTGCAACTAGAGGGTGTCACCAGTGCCACGTCGCTCGACGATGTGCTCATCACCGTGAAGGAAATCCATGACGTTCTCGTGAGTGCCTTCGCGCGCACTCGCCGCCCAGTGTCGATCAACGTCGTTGAGCACTTCCCATCACACGCCACTGGCAAGATACAAAAGCGATTCCTCACGAGCGAATCGGTGCCAGTCCTCTTAGAGCACCGCGTCTCGTAGCCGTGCGTTACCCCTGTTACGCTCCGAGCGTGATGAGACGCGTTACGAGAGCCCTGGGAACTTCGTGAGCACATCATCGTCGACCGGTACCCGTAAACGTCTCGATCACATCGACGCCATGCGGCCGATCAAACAGGCTGCGGTCATCTCCACCCACGCGTTGATCTTCTTCTCACCCGTTGGAGCGGGCCTGCTCACCATTGACGGTCTGGTCCTCACTCATTTCTCGCGCGAGGCCTTCTTGTTCGTGTCGGCGTGCATGCTGGCCTTCAGCGTACGCGACAGCCAACGAATTGACTGGAAGAAATATTCGCAGCGACGCTTCATGTCGGTGGGGCTGCCGTACCTGACGTGGACCTTCATCTACTTCTTGTTCATCCAACTCAACGCAGTCAAGTCGTTCCCCTACTACTCGATCAATTGGTCCACGACGTTCAGCCTTTCGAGCCTGCATCACCTATGGAGCCTCACGTGGCAGGGTTACTACCACCTGTACTACCTACTCGTGATCCTTGAGTTCTACGTGCTCTTCCCGCTGCTCTTCAAGGTGGTGCGTCGCTGGAGCAACCGTCATGTCCTGATCATGATGATTGCGCTGGCCTGGCAGATTCTCTTCTCCATTGCCGTATCGCGACACTGGATCGGGTTCATCCGACCGGGCTTCTGGCAGACTCGCTTCGTCCTCTCCTATCCGCTCTATCTGGTCGGGGGCATCGTCGTGGCCCTGCACCTCGACGACGTTCATCGCTGGATCGTGGATCACGCGTGGTTCATCCGTATCGCCACCGTCGCGAGCGCGCTCCTCGCAATACTTCTCAATAGCGTGAACGCTGGCGGTATTTACGGCCAGTTGATCCGACCTGGTGGCAATCCCTTTGCCGTGTTCGCCATTCCCTACACCGTCGGTGCGATCCTTTGTGTCTACCTACTCGGCGTCTTTCTCGTCAGTCCCAAGCGCAATATCCGTACCCGCGCCGCCACGAAGTCCGGTTCGGACAACTCCTATGGCATTTACCTCTCCCAGATGATCTGGATTCCGATATTGCTGCGTATCTTCCACCACTACAACATCTCGATGCCGTTCCCCCTTGGACCGATTGTTGCGGTGGCAATTGTGTACTCCATTGGCTTCTTGTTCAGCGCCGTCTTTGCCCGTACGCCGCTCGCGCGAGCGGTAACCGGTCGAAGCCGTGCCACCTGGTCAACATTCCTTCCGCGTCGACAGGGCATTCAGACCTCACTCGTCACCGACGCCGCTGATGGGCCGCTCGACCTCGTCGAGTGAACCCACATCAACTCCCAGTCGCATCCTTCGGTCGAGAAACGGCCCAGATGGTGCAATTGGCCACCGCGTCCCATTCGCTTCCTTGCATGGGGGTGCCCGCACAGTAGCTTCGAATCGCTCGAATGGTACCCCCGTGGGTCACGACCAGCAGCCGCTCTTCGGGCCAACGCTCACTCGATTCTCGAACGAAGTGGCCCGCGCGCTCACGCAATGCTCGTAACGATTCGCCAC
Organism: Acidimicrobiaceae bacterium; assembly: GCA_027355725.1. Lineage (GTDB taxonomy): Bacteria > Actinomycetota > Acidimicrobiia > Acidimicrobiales > RAAP-2 > RAAP-2. The sequence goes on along the minus strand of DAIEHI010000104.1, from coordinate 40,748 downwards.
CGGGTGCCCTCGCCTCTTCGTCCACGATGACACCGTCGCTTACCCCCACCATCGCCGCTGTGATCGCGTCGAGCGAACCACCCTCGGCGGTACCGTATGAGCGTTCACGCAGATTCACGTCGAGTTCGATCTCAAGACCGAGGACTTCTGCAATGATCTCTGCCGTCTGCACCGTACGCGTCAGGTCACTCGAGATGATCCGATCAAAGTGCTCCGCTCTGAGTTCCCCCGCCGCTCGCAGTGCTTGGTCGCGACCCTTTTCAGTCAAGCGAGCCTCGTCATTTTGGCCCTGGACCAGGCGTAGTTCATTCCAACTGCTCTGGCCGTGTCGCACGAGCACCAGGTCAGAGAACTCCACGCGCTCGAATGTCACGCTCACCAGCGTATCGAGAGACTCAGGACCAATGCTGCGACATCAGCGCCGAAGTACCGACTCGTCTCAGCGATGCGTGGCGCTGGTACGTCGAGCCCACCATTTCGACCACCACACGGTGGTCCCGAGTGTCACGAGAATGAGCACGATCGCCCCCAGTGCTACGAGAAGCGCGAGAAGAGTGAGGTTGACGCTGGGCATCGAAAGAGCAAAGAGCCGGCGCGCCCAGCCGATGCTCAGCGAGATGACGAACGCTCCTGCCATCGTGGCGATCAGGGTAATTCGAAGGACGTTGAGCGGACGCGCCACGAGCACCAACACCGCAAAACCAAGGGCACACAACTCGATCAGTGCGAGCGTGTGTTGCTGATCGATTGTGGCGTGTGAGAGCCGAGCAGCCTCGTAGACCCCCACTGTCGCGAGTCCCGTAATGACGCCCACGGGGAGCGTGAACGAGAGGACCTTGGTGACGAAGCCTGGTGTCGACCTCGGGGCACTCTTCGCCAGAGCAAGAAAGAAGCCCGGCAAACCAATGGTGAGTGTGCTCACGATGGTGAGGTGGCGAGGAAAGAACGGATACGGAATGGCGAGCAGGACGACGCTGAGCGCGAGCAACGACGCGTAGACGGTCTTGGTGACGAAGAGGTTCGCGACGCGCTCGATGTTCGCTACGACCCTGCGACCTTCGGCCAGTACCTTTGGAACGGCGGCGAACGAGTCGTCGAGCAGCACCATTCGTGACACCGAACGACTGGACTGGCTGCCTGAGCCCATCGCGATCCCAAGGTCGGCGTGCTTGAGTGCTTGGACGTCATTGACGCCGTCACCAATCATCGCCACCACGTGTCCTCGCGACTGCAGTGCCCGCACTGCCTCGACCTTCTGGTCGGGTCGCACGCGCCCAAAGATATTGGACATCTCGAGTGCCGTTGCCATATCGCTCGCGTCACCCAATTTGGAGGCGTCTCGGGCTGCACCAATGCTCAAGATACCCACTTTGGCAGCAATCGCCCCCACCGTCGCGGGGGCGTCGCCTGACAGCACGACGACCGCCACTCCTTGGGCGCTCAAATATCCAATGGTCGAAGCTGCTTCGTCTCGGAGTTTTTCTGCGAGCACGATGAGGCCCGCTGCCACCGCCTGAACCAGTGGCCCATCGTTGGCCACGGGCGCCGCGCAGCTCGCGAGAAGCACCACCCGATGCCCCATGGATTCATGTTGCTCGCGAATGCGAGCGAGTGAATCGGGCAGTTCTGCGATAACCATGCTCGGTGCGCCGAGGACCCATGACCCGTGAGCGACGAAGTTGACCGCACTCCACTTCCTCGCCGATGAGAAGGGCACCTGACTCTCGATCTCCCAGGCAGGTGGGACGTCAAGCGCGCCACTTATGGCTTGGAGCGTTGCGTTCGGCGTCGGATCAGCTGCGCAGAATGCGCTCAGCACTTCACGCAGTTGCCCCTCTTCGAAGGGCGCGCCGGTAAAGATCGCCTCGAAGGTCGAACTGCCCGTCGTGAGCGTGCCGGTCTTGTCAATGCACAGCACGTCGGTACGTGCGAGGCCCTCGATCGCCGCGAGTTCCTGGACGAGCACGCGCTCGCGGGCCAAGCGCACCGCCCCGACTGCGAAGGCAATCGAGGTGAGCAGCACGAGTCCCTCGGGCACCATCGCCCCAACCCCAGCCACCGAGGCTCGCACCGCATCGCTGAAGGACTGGTGACTGCGAAGCAGCTGACTCGCCACCAACGCGACTCCGACCGGGATCATCACCCACGTCACCATCCTCAGGATCGAGTTGGTTCCCTCCTGCAACTGGGAGCGAAGCAGACTGAAGCGTGCCGCTTCGGCCTGGAGTCGAACGGCGTAGGCATCAGCCCCCACCGCAGTGGCGCGGGCGACGCCACTTCCGGCGACCACGAAACTCCCCGACATCACCGTGTCACCCACTGACTTGGACACCGCATCAGGCTCTCCGCTGAGGAGCGATTCATCAATCTCGAGTCCGGTTGACTCAAGTATCTCCGCGTCGACGGGCACTTGGTCTCCCGGGCGAAGTTCGAGCACGTCGTCAAGCACTACGTCATTCACCGCCACGTCGAGTGCGCCATTACCTTGCACGTCTCGTCGACGCACGTGAGCGCGCGGGGCACTCAGAATCGCCAAGCGTTCGAGCGTGAGTTTGGCCCGCAACTCCTGGAACACGCCGATGACGGTGTTGGCCACGAGCACGATGCCAAAAAGCCCATCCTGAACCGGTCCGACGAACGCAACAACCACAAAAAGCGACCCGAGGATGGCGTTGAAGCGAGTGAACACGTTCGCTCGAGCGATCTCGATGAGAGAACGACCAGTCGAGGGCGCTGCCGCGTTCACCTGGCCCGCGAGGATGCGCTGTTCAACTTCCTCGTTGTTGAGCCCAGTCACGCTGGAGCCACGCTCGCCCGCCATAGCACCAAACCTACGGGAACTCGATGGCGTCTATCAGGTATTCGCTCAAGCAGAGACTTTGGTCCCTAGTCGACTCCCGGCGTCACGAAAGAAGCGTGAGTGCTCGACCGGGACAGAAAAGCACTCGCAGTCCCCGAAGCAAGGGCCATCAACGCACAAAAGAACCACAGGTCATGGAACCGCGAGAGGGCCATCACGCTGCTCGTTGGTGCGCCGAGGAGCACCACCAGCAGCGCAACACCAATCGCGCCGCCAATCTGACGAGCGGTCTGATTGACCGCACTACCCACTGCGTAACGTTCGGCCCTGAGACTCGACACCGCTGCGGCGCCAAGAACTGGGAAGGTCAGGCCAATCCCGAGGCCGATGACCAGCGTTGCAGGGAGCCATCTCGTCAGGAACTCTCGATGCAACCCAATTCGCAGCGCGAACATCATCAGACCGAGCGCGAATGTCGCAGTACCGATGAGCAGGATCGAGCGAAAGCCGATCCGGTGCGCGATCCTCCCTGCGGGCCCCGCCACTGATGCCACCACGAGCGGCCCCGGCGTCACACAGAGACCAGCCACGATGATCGAATAGTGCCACACGCTCGTGAGAAACAAGATGTTGCCGAGCAGCATCGCGAAGAACGCCACCGCATACAAGAGCGTGGCGGCGTTAGCAACGCCGAACGTTCGCGCGCGAAAAAGAGTGAGGTCGAGCACGGGCTCAGGGTGCTGGGTGCAGCGCACGATGAACCAAGCACCAAGCACGATCGTCGCTGCCCCAGCCACGAGCACCCTCAAGCTAGCCCAACCCCAACTTGGACCTTCGGTGATCGCGAGGACGAGCGAACCGAGCGAACCCAAGATGAGTATCGCGCCGAGGTAGTCAGGGGCGTGATGGGACCGGTCTCGTGCACTCTCACGCAGCACCCTTCTACCCATGAAGTAGGCCAACACCCCAACGGGCGCGTTTACGAGAAAGACCCAACGCCACCCGCCAACGCTCACAAGCGTGGCCCCAAGCGTTGGTCCGGTGGCGACCGCGAGCGCGCCGATACCAGCCCACAGAGAGACAATGTGAGTTCGCCGCTCACTCGGATAGGCGCCGAGCAACAAACTGAGCGACGCGGGCAACATCGCGGCTGCGCCGGCACCTTGGATGACACGACCTGCGACGAGCAGAGGAACCGTGACGGCTCCCGCGCACAATATTGAGCCGCCACAAAACACCGCGAGCCCAAAGTTGAAGACCCGCCGACTGCCCAATCGATCCGAAGTGCGTCCCGCGATGACGAGCAGTGAGCCGAATGTGATGGAGTATGCAGTGATCACCCACGCGAGCGCCGCCGTTGAATCATGCGAAAAACTCCGCTCGAGGGCGGGAAAGGCAATGTTCACGATCGAGAGATCAAGCGAACCCATGAATGCACCGAGCGAGGTGACGACAAAGACCAACCTGGCCAGTCGTTTCTCTCCCAGGTCCGCAACGTGGACCGAAGGGGGTTGCTTCATGAAATTCACACTAGCATGGTGGATACTGTCATGCAACTTACTAGACTGGAGCCATGGAACGAAAGAGTTATTCGCAGATGGACTGCTCAGTGGCCCAGTGCCTCGAAGTGACGGGCGAATGGTGGTCGATGTTGATCGTGCGTGATGCGCTGCTTGGCGTCACGCGCTTTGACGCGTTTCAAAAGCGCCTCGGCATTGCCCGTAATATCCTCCAACACCGCCTCGAGAGTCTCATCGCCAACGGCGTCATGGAGAGAAGTGCCTACTCGGTGCACCCACCGCGTTACGACTACTTCTTGACCCAGAAGGGCAGAGACCTCTGGCCCGTCATTAACGCCATGCGTCAGTGGGGTGATCGTTACGCCGCGCCCAGTGGTCCTCCGGTTGTCATGATCCATAGGGCGTGCGGAAACCAGGCCATGAGCGTTGAGGTCTGTAGTGAGTGTTCTCAACCCTTGAGCGCCGACGAGGTCGTCATCGTCGCCAGCTCCAACCGGGATGCGAGCGTGGTGCTCCCACGAGGCTGACCTGCGCCAGGGCCCACGAGTCTGCACTGAGCCAGCATGAGCACAAGCCCCGCCCGCGCGGTCGATATCACTGTTCTATTGGGTCGCCTTTTTGACATGCCAGCATTGAAAGCTGACCCGCCAAGCTGTACTGCTACCTAACTCTCACTTGGAGGCGGCGTCCGGATTCGAACCGGAGTACGGGGCTTTGCAGGCCCCTGCCTAACCGCTCGGCCACGCCGCCAGAAGAGACCATCCTACTCGGCGCAACACCAGCGCCCGGCACTAGTGCGATTTGGCCCGACCTCGAAAGAAGAGATATGTGACGTAGGCGATGGCCGCCAGCACGAGAAGTTCAATGAGGAGGTGAAACACCGAGAAGACGAATCCGATGATCGAAAGGAAGGTTACGAACACCACGAGTACCAAGATCACTACGAGTACTGCCCTAAAAGCCGTCATCTCAACCAGTCCTTCGCCCATTCACAGCGTACGCACACTCTATGGGCATCACACCCTGATTAGTCTGGAATCATGATGAGGCGTATAGGGATTGTGGCTGTCGCGACTCTGAGCGTGGCCACACTGGTGCTCGTTCCCTCGCTCAACGCGAGTGCGACGAGTACATCCATTCGCATCCAGAGCGTGGTCGCAACGACGTTGAACCCCGTCATGCCCATTGTTCGCCTGCACTTCAACACACCGGTGCACGCATCGCAGTTGCCCGCGCTCTCGATTCGCCCGGCGCTCGCCACCAAGTGGCAACAGATCAGTAGCCACGAGGTACAAGCCGTCGCCACTGGCAAGTTCCAGCCCCTGGTTGGCTACACGGTGTTGACGCCGGCGACGATGCGCTGCGCGAAGAGTTGCACCTTCACGTCACTTCGGGCCCTGCACACCAACGTCGCGACCAACGTGACCTGGGAGGAGCAGCTACTCGCCGAAGCGGGCTACCTTCCCGTACGTTTCACGCCCGCCATCACTCAAAGCGATCCCTCGATCCAAAGTGTCGGCACCTTCACGTGGCTGTACCCGAGTCTTCCAAAACTGCTGAGCACGCTCTGGCAGGTGGGCAGCGACAACGTGCTCGTGACCGGCGCACTCATGACCTTCCAGAGTCAACACAACCTGCCCACGACCGGTATCGCTGATCCAGTCACCTGGAGTGCTCTGATCAGCGCAGTCCAGGACGGGCAAGTTGACCCCGCCCCCTATAACTACGTAAGTGTCTCTGAGAGCTCGCCCGAAACCTTGACGCTCTACATCGCCGGCCAGGCGAAGTTTCACACCCTCGTGAACACAGGAATCTCGGTTGCGCCAACAGCCCTTGGCACCTATCCGGTGTACCTGCGCTACACCAGCCAGACCATGTCGGGGACGAACCCCGACGGTACCCACTACAACGATCCAGGAATCCCTTGGGTCTCCTACTTCAACGGTGGCGACGCGCTGCACGGATTCATCCGCTCCACCTACGGGTGGCCCCAGAGTCTCGGCTGTGTGGAAATGCCATTCGCTTCGGCCCAGACCGTCTGGCCCCACACGCCCATCGGCACCCTGGTCTCAATCAACGCGTAGCCCCACCGGGGCCAAAGGCGTGACTCCCGCGCTGCGTGTCAATGTGGATACCCTCGTCCCCGAGCTCTGACGCAGTCCCCAACGCCGAACGACCAAATCGCTGACGAACCTCATCAACCGCGTCACGCAGCGCTTCGTTACCGGTCTGGCGCTGGCGCGAGAGGATTGCTGCTCGTTCGCGCGCGTCACGGGAACTCGCATCAAGCGCAAAACTCAATTGAACCTGGTTCTTCTCACGCTCGATGAACGATGATGCGTGAATCCCGAGCAAACGCACCGCTTGTCTCAGTTCAACCGACTGTAAGAGTGCCTCGGCGATCGCCGCAATCGACACTTCGTCATCAATGCCGAACGAGAGGGTCTGAGAGCGCGAGATGCTCGTCAAGTCGTCAAATCGAACCACAACGGTGATCGTGCGCGCCACCCGAGACTCTTGGCGAAGTGCGCGCGCCACGACGGCCGCCTGTGCCTTGCTCATTTCGAGCACCTCGTCGATGCCTTCGAGGGACTTGGCGAAGGTCTGATCACGTCCAACCGACTTAAGCGTTCGATCGGTCACCACCTCACGGACATCTTCACCCTTCGCATACGCAAAGAGCGATGCAGCCATGGCGGGACCCACGTGCTGGGCCAAGGTCTCCTGGTCAACGCGCGCAAGGTCTCGAACCCACTGCAGCCCCAATTTCTCGAGTTTCGATGCCGTTGCGGGTCCCACGCCCCAGAGTGATCGCACCGGCAGTTCGTGGAGCCACTTCTCTTCCACCTCGGGGCTCACCCAAAAGACACCCGCGCCCTCTACGAGCCTTCCACCCACGATTCGTGGCTTGGACTGCTTGGAAGCGAGTTTCGCGAAGAGCTTGTTGCGGCCAAGTCCCACACCACAGCGAAGTGCCAATTCATTCGATATTCGAGTCCGCAACTCCTGGGCTGCCGCCACCGGACGAACGCCCAGTCGTCGAAGGCTCCTCAGATCACAGAACATTTCATCGAGCCCAATGGGCTCAAAGTCTGGAGTGAGATCACGCACGACGTCGTGAAAGCGCCGCGAATATGCCTCGTAGCGCTCGAAGCGGCCGGGCAGAATGATGAGCCCAGGACACGCTCTGAGCGCGACGACACTGGGCATCGCACTTCGCACCCCGTAGCGACGCGCTTCATAGCTCGCGCTCGCAATCACCCCTCTCTCCCCCGCGCCACCCACGCAAACCGGTTTTCCCTTCAGGGACGGATCGTCGAGGATTTCCACTGAGGCAAAGAACGCATCCAGATCAATATGCAGTATCGGCGCTTCGTCGAGCCCGGGGTCGTCAAAAGCTGAGTTCGACACTACGAAAGGCCTCACCAAAACTCAAGCCGACCGGATGACCCGCTTGACCCGCTCGACCGTAGACGACATCACGTATGCCCTCTGCATCACCGGCAATCTGTGAGGCGTGTGCGAGCACCGCCTTCACCTTGGTGTCGATCGTGCGCGCGACATCTACGACCACGTCGGGCTCGTGGGTACCGCTCAGCAGCAGTTGATGCACTTGATGTGCCTCTCCCTTGTCGGGAAAATACAGCGGCATCGCCGCAGCTGGTGCAACCGCGTCGAGTAATGCCCAGCCGGTTTCTCGGTGATCTCGATGATTCACGTAGACCCCGCCGAAGAACGTGGCGGTCGGATCGGGTCCCACCACCACCTCGGGACGGTGCTGGCGTATGAGGCCTACCAACGTCGAGCGAAGGGTGTCGTCATTGGTAACGGCACCGTCAACGTGATCGAGGCACTCGATGGTGGTCACACCGAGCAGATCCGAAGCGAGCTGCAACTCCTGACGTCGCACCTCGCGAAGTGAGCGAACGTCCACCTGGGGAACATGTGAGCCCTTCGATCCGTCGCACACGACCACCAAATGCACCGCACAGCCCTCAAGCGCCCACTGCGCCAAGACGCCACCCGCAGCGACGTCTGCGTCGTCGGGGTGTGCGTAGATGGCCATGGCCGATCTCGGCTGTACGCGCAGTATTCGCACGTCAGTTGCGCAGTTTTGGTGCGGTGGTCTTTACGAGCATGCCAATCTCGCGCGCGAAATCCTCGGTGCCTTCAAATCCCTTGTAGACCGAAGCGAATCGCACATAGGCAACGTCATCGACGTGACGAAGCGCCTCGAGCGTCGCTACGCCCACCTCTTCACTGGTGACATCGCGGTTCAACAAGCGCATGCTCTCGTCTACCGAGAGAACGACTTCTTGAAGAGTGGCCTCATCGACCGGTCGGTTCTTGCACGCCGAGCGCACGCCCGCCAAGATCTTTTCGCGATCGAAGGGCTCTCGCTCGCCTGATCGCTTCACAACGAACAGGGTGGCTTCTTCCACTCGTTCGAACGTCGTATATCGCTGGCCACATGCCGAACACTCGCGTCGGCGACGGATGGCGACGCCATCCTCAGCCAGGCGCGAATCAACGACGCGATCATCATCTGCAGCACAGTAGGGACAGCGCACGACACTCACGATACACCCCAATGCCTTGAAAATTACGGGATAACGACGTGCTCACCGGCGACCACGACACTCGATCCAAGTTCGTCGGTCAGGGCGTGAAACGCTTGAGCGGGATTGATCGGGTTGACCATGCGCGCAATTGTCATCAAGGTGTCTCCCGGTTGGACCACGTACTGCGTCCCAGAAGCGATGACCGAACTGCTCGCAAGGTCCGTAGGCAAACCTGATCCCGTGATACCGCCGAACGCATGACCAGGTATCGAAAGGATGATGATTCCCGCAATCAAAGCGAGCCCCACCAGGGTCCGGCGGCGGCGAGCCAGCATCCGTGAACGCCTCGCCCTACGTTCGGCCAGCGTTGGACCGGTGCGAAGTGGGGTCGGCGTCGATGTGACGATACGAAGGAACGGCGCATGGATATCGTCCTCAGACCACGATTCCTCGAGCTGCTGCACTGCGGCCATTGCTACTCCTGACTTATATCGAACACTTGTTCGTATATTCTAAAGCGAACAGGTGTTCGATGCAAGTACTTTTGAAATCAGCTCATGACCCTCCTGAGTCCTTGATTTCATCCAACTTACGACCAACCCTGCCGAACTCTGACGTTACGAAGGGCCTGTGACACGTCAGGGCGAAATGGGCCCCTTCAAGCGTGCGCACCATGGAAATGCCGTTGTGGCGGACCAGCCGGGCACACTCCTCGCTCAATTGAGCGCAGGGATGGTCATTGGAGTCGGTCACCTGTCCGTCAGTGACCCAAATGATGGGTTCGCCCCTGACACGTTGAGCGAGCGCCCAGCGAAGCACGGGGCCGTCGACGCCATTACCAATGTTTCCCGCATGAGGCGAAGCCACTACCACCCCACGCGTCGCCAGGACCCACGCATTGCACACGCCGCCTCGATCACCGGGCTTGTGGCTGTAACCGATGATGAGCGCATTGGGTGCGCGTACGAGGAGTCTTTCGAGGTACTCTGCGTTGATGTCCATTGATCCTGACTGATCGATGATGATAATGCCACCCGCTCCTGAGCGCTTGGATGCGAAGGCACGCCGTGCGTCGTCAGTGAGGAGTCGGCTGGGATAACGCATCACCGTCCCGCTCACCGCTGGACGGTGCCTCCGGCGCGCAAGCAGTCGTTCACGTCGCTCGAATCCCTCGGGGACCTCCCATCGCAGTTCAGCGAAACGCCCCGATGGCGCCCGTCTCCCTCCTGGTTCGAGAGAGCGCCGAAACTGTCGAAGCGCCTCCGGTCCAACAGGAACCATCGCCATCGCTGCCGCGTCGACGATGCGTGCGATAACGACCGACGCGCCATATCCGAGCGGTAAACCCTCCTCATCGCTGCTCGTGTCGCCCAGCGCGTTCGTGCTCATCTCACTCAGAACTGCGAGCGCCCTCTTCTTCAACGCGCGAAGACCTCCGACCCAAGTCGGCTGCACCTTTCGAACACCAGCCAAGTACTCACGTTCACCACCCGTGCCGATCACTGCGAGCAAGAAGCGAAGCGCCTCGCCCCAGTCACCCTCGCTCGCCACTCGCGACCCGGCGGACCTCTCGCTGCCGTCTTTCAACAATTCTGTCGTGAAGCCAATTCGGGCGAGCAACGTGTTGACCCGAAGTTCCTCAGCACACTCGAGAGAACGCAGTGACACGTCGTGCACCTCGCGATACGAAATGGAGCTCGGACTCACGCGCACGTGCATCAATTCGTGCGCACGAACCAATCGCTCGAGGTCACCCGACCCGAGTGGGACCTCCAGAATCCGGTTCGTCAGGTCACAACTCGCTCCGCCTCGAGAAGTAGTGCCCTCGCGCACCTCCCAAGGGCCATCGAGGGATCCATCGTCTCGCTCACTCACGAACTCGGGGTAGGCGTGCACCTTCATTCGAGGGCTCTGATCCGAAGTGCATCAAGGACCGACTCCGCTCGATCGTCGCCAAAGATGATTCGTGCAGCGCGGTCGGGGCCCAGGCGGAGGCGAAGTTGATCGAATGCGTAGAAACTACGAAGCGACAGTCGACGGGGCCCTTCGGCGATGGAGCTCGCGAGCGCGGCGTGTCGTAAGTCTTCACTGAGCAACTCGAGAGCGTCACGGTGTGGTCGATCGATGCGAATCGCTACCGCGAAACGGTCTCGAAGGGCCGGTGGGATCGCAGCCAAGTCCTCTACATTGGTCGTCATGATGACTGAGAACTCGGGACCGGGGCTCACCCACTCGCCGTTCTCGGGATTTCGCCAACGCGCAGATTCCATTGAATCAGTGACGGCGAGCAACGTGCTCAATGCATCGCCCGACGCGCGGTCCACCTCGTCAACGACGAGTCGACCACCCAGACCCCCGTTATCCTTCCACGCACGAATTGCCGGGCCCTCATGCCACGACCAGCTCCCCTCGCCAGTCGGCATCCACGTGCCCGTGATCTCTCCGGTCGTGAGGTCCTCAGTGCACACAAGGCGTTCCGCCATGGAACTCGAGCTTCCAAAGTGAAGCGCCGCGTACGTTTTGCCAGTACCCGGTGGGCCATAGAGGAGGACCCGAGAGATCCCGGCCGACACCACGTCGGCGAAGTCCTTCCAACACTGCCCAATCTGCGCGTCGCTGTGCATTTGCATTGTCTCTCCTCGTAGGAGCCACAACGGTCGCGATGAGATGAAGGAGCTGTCAATCAGTGAAGCGTCAACGGCGTCGCCTCAGTAAGGCGAACCAGCTCGTCATAGGTCGTGGCGAACACTGCGTTCGGTGTTCCACACGCCGACCACACGCGTTCGTAACCGCCGAGCGTGTCGTCAATGAAGACTCGAAGCGCCACAGGCCATCCAACCGGCGAGACTCCGCCAATGGGCTGTCCCGTCGCTGCGCGCACCTCATCTGGAGTTGCCTGACGCACGCCGACGCCCCGAGCAACGTGCGCCAACTGCTTCGTGTCAACGCGATTCGCGCCACTCTTCACAACGACGATCGGCTCGTCGTCGAGCATGAATACGAGACAGCTCGCAATGGCCCCAATTTCGCAGTCAAGCGCCGCAGCGGCGTCCGCTGAGGACTTGGTAGACACTTCGAACTGATGCACCGGTCCAAGTACGCCACGCTCCGCCAGTGCCGCAGCGACTCGCTGGGCACTCGGGTGCAGCGCCTTTGACGTCAGTGGCTGATCAGCCATTCGACTAGTCGCCTTCGACTGTCTCGCCCAGGTAGACGGCTCGCACTCGCTCGTCGTGCAACAAGTTGCTCGCCTTGTCGCCAAAGACAATGCGACCGTTTTCCATCACGTAGCCGCGGTCGGCGATGCGAAGCGCTTGGGCTGCGTTCTGCTCGACCACGAAGACCGTAGTACCGGAGTCTCGAATCTCATCGATGATTCGAAAAATCGTTTCAATGATCATGGGGGCGAGACCCATTGACGGCTCGTCCAACAGCAACAGTCGCGGGTTGCCCATGAGTGCACGTCCGATAGCGAGCATCTGCTGCTCACCCCCAGAAAGGTTTCCACCGAGTTGCTTGCGTCGCTCCTTTAGGATCGGGAACGTCGTGTACATGCGTTCCATGTCGTCGCTGAACGATCCCTTTCTCGTGAAAGCGCCCATTTCAAGATTCTCCTCGACCGTCATCTGGGGAAAGATGCGCCGACCTTCTGGCACGTGGGCGATGCCCAGTTCCATGAACTTGTGCGCCTTGACCTGGGAGATGTCGTGGCCCTCGAAGACAATGGATCCAGTAGCCGGTGCGTGCAGTCCCGACAACATTCGAAGCGTCGTTGATTTTCCAGCACCATTAGCACCGAGCAGGGTGACGATCTCTCCCTTTTGCACCTCGAAGGTTATGCCGTGAAGCGCGGTGATCGCACCGTAGCGAACAACGGCATCATTAACTTGCAGCATCATGCCTGCTCCTCGGTCGTAACGCTCGACGAGCCTAGGTAGGCCTCGATGACGGCTGGGTTGGCGCGAATCTCTTCTGGCGTCCCCTCGGCGATCACCCCGCCGAAGTTCAAGACGTACAGGCGCTCAGCGAGAGACATTACGAGCTTCATGTCGTGTTCGATCAACAAGATCGACACGCCCATCTCATCGCGCACTTTTCGAATCAACTCCGTAAGTTGGATCTTTTCTGAAGGGTTCGTTCCGGCCGCGGGTTCGTCGAGGAGCAGCACCTGGGGATCAGTCGCGAGTCCGCGAGCAATCTCGAGTCGGCGCCGGTCACCATAGGAGAGTGAAGCGGAAACCACATTGGCCTTCTCCGTCATGCCAACGAACTCCAACAACTTGAACGTCTTGGCGTCCGAGGACTTCTCGTCCTTGCGAGTGCCGGGGCCCTTCAACATCGCACCGAGCACCCCAATGCCGCGGTGTGATTCAGCACCAATCTTGACGTTCTCAAATGCGGTGAGCGCACTGAACATCCTCGACGCTTGAAAGGTGCGCGCGACGCCCGCGGAGCTCACTTGGTGTGCCTTCTTGCCAATGATAGAAATTGGCTTGGCGTCACGCCCAAGGAACGTGATTGTGCCCTCTTGGGGCTGATAGACACCAGTCAGAGAATTGAACAGCGATGTCTTGCCGGCACCGTTGGGCCCAATCACCGCGAGAATCTCTCCGCGGTTCTGATGGAGGCTCACGTCATTAAGTGACACCACGCCGCCGAAGCGAAGTGTGACGTTCTGAACATCGAAGATCCTGTCGCTCACGGCTGATCTCCTGTCAGTACCTCATCGGCGTGTCCTTCCCCCGCCTCCGAAAGTCGAATCTCTCGACGACGGCGACGGGAGGGGACGAGGCCCGCAGGACGAAAGATCATCATCATCACGAGCAGTGCTCCCAAGTAGACATAGAGGTCGGAGGGCTGATACCCAGCCGGTGGGGTGTGCAACAGGTACATCGAACCGGTCTGGATGATAATTGCACCGAGCACGACGCCGAAGATGGAACCCATGCCACCGAAGATCACGAGTACCAGGATGTTGATCGAAAATGACAAAGTGAAACTTGACGGGAAGATGTTGTTTGACTGACTCGCCGTCACGACCCCGGCAAATCCCGCAGTTGAGGCGCCGATGGCGAAGGCCATCACCTTGTATTTGAGGGGGTTGATGCCAACCGATTCAGCGGCCACCTCGTCTTCTCGAATCGCGGTCCAGGCACGGCCCACTCTCGAATGCTCTAGGAGAGAGAATGCCGCGAGGAACAAGACGACAAAGACCAACGTCAAGTAATAGTACGGCACCGGCGTGAGTCCCCAGAGGTACTTAATCGGTCCAACGTGCAACGAGAAGTGCGGGATCAATGCCGTACCCTGAGATCCGCCCGTGATGCCGTAGAGATTATTGGCGAAAATCGTGATGATCTCACCAAAGCCGAGCGTCACAATGGCCAGATAGTCGCCCCTCAATCGAAGTGTCGGCGCGCCAAGGATGATGCCCGCCAACATCGCGATCACGATGGCAATCGGAATGGCGAAGAACGGGTCCATATGGATTCCAAAGAGCGGAGGCAGCGGCAAAGCTCCAGTTACCCACGCGGTCGTATAGGCGCCAATCGCGTAGAACGCCACGAATCCAAGGTCAAGTAGTCCAGCAAAACCGACGACGACATTCAGTCCGACCGCGAGCAAGACATAGACCGCAATTTGTTCGACCATGGCCGCCTGCCAGAAGGGGTCGGTGATGATGTGAGGCAGGATGAGCGCGACCACGATGAGCAGCACTGCGATGCCCCAACGAACTGGTCGTCTCTCAGCTGCCGCGCGCGGCGCCGCAAACACCTTGGCGACGCCATCTTTTACCTGCTGACCCCGCGACAACCACAGACTCCACACTGAGAAGAAAACGAGGCCGAGAAATAGGAATGGAACCCAACGGACTGTCTCGAACATACCGAAGAAAGACGATTTCTCAGCGAAGGAGCCGGTGAATCCCGCCGTCGGAGTCTCGGTGCTACCGGCGGGACCGGTCATTACCGCAACCACCGCCATGACCGCAAGAGCGCTGATCAGTCGACGAACGCTCACGTTGTGAAAGAGCGTCCTCATTATGCCGCCCGACCCAACCGCTCACCGAGGAGGCCCGTCGGGCGAATCAGCAAGACCGCCACCAGGATCCCAAACGCTACAACGTCGATGTAGGCCGCTTGGACAAAGACCACAGAAAGGCTCTCGACCACGCCCAGCAACAGCCCACCAATCATGGCACCTCGAAGGTTTCCAATCCCCCCAAGAACCGCTGCAGTGAAGGCCTTCAGCGCGGGAGTGAAGCCCATGGTGAACACCACACCCGTGCCCAGGCCAAACAAGAAGCCCGCCGCGCCGCCAAGAGCACCGCCAACGATGAAGGTCATCGCGATAGTGCGGTCAATGTTGACACCCATCAATGAAGCCGTCTCTGCATCTTGGGCCACTGCGCGGATTCCTCGCCCAAGCTTCGTCGTCGCAACTACTCGGTCCAGGCCTAGGAACATTACGACGCCGACGATCAGAATCACTATGTAATAGAGCTGCACCGGGGCGCCAAAGATTGTGAACACCGTGTGATTGACGTACGGCTGAGGAACCGAAATCGAGTACCGACCGAATTCCTTACCTGCCAAGTTGAAGAGGAAGTACGACGAACCAATGGCGCTGATTAGATACGCGAGTTTGGGTGCGTTTCGTCTACGCAGTGGTCGATACGCAACACGCTCGAGCAATGTTGCAACAATCGCTCCCACGACGCCGCCGGCGACGATGCCTATGACGATTAAGTACACCGTGGCGAAGCCACTCGGAACCGAGGAGCCAATCATTGCTTTCATCACGAAGTAGCCGGCGAAGCCCCCTGACATGAAGATCTCCGAGTGGGCGAAGTTGATGAGTCGAAGCACTCCGTAGACGAGCGTGTAGCCGACCGCCACCATTCCGTAGAGGAAACCATTCGCGACGCCACCGACGAACAAATACCAGAATTCACGACGAAGTGTCACCAAGTGACTCAATAAGTAATGCCAAAACCCGCCCAAAATGACCCCTCAATTGTGCTTGCAAAGTGTAGCGAAGAGCGAAGGGCCGGAGGAATCCTCCGGCCCTTCGCTCAAACACTGAATTTCTGTACGTTACTCGAGGCCAAGCTGAACGATAACGCCGTTCTTCACTTGGTTCACGTAGATAGCTGAGCCCGAGATGTTGCCGTTCTTCTGGAACTTGATGACCTTGGTCATACCCTTCCAGGTCAACTTGTGCAATGCATTAACGATGCCAATTCGAGTCACCTTCTTCAACGACTTCATGGCGTTGATGATGGCGTTCGTAGCGTCGTAGGACTCAGGAGCGTACGTAGCGTTCGCAGCGCTGAAGTGTGCGAGTGCCTGGTACTTGGCGTTGAAGGTCTTGTTCGTCGATGACGCGCAAGCGCAGGTCAAGTACACGCCATTCGCTGCTGAGGCTGGAGTGGTGCTCGAGATCAATGCTGGCGACAGTGAACCGTCGTCTGACATGATCGCACCCGTGTAGCCAGCTGACTGCAGCGCACCGAGGAACAAACCAAGGTCACAGTAGTAACCACCGTAGAACATGCCCTTCGCTCCACTGGCGACCACCTGGGTTGCTGCGGCTGAGTACTGGGTTGCCGACGCAGTACCGTTCTGGCACTGAGAGGTACCCGGCACTGTGGCGGTTGCCACTGTGGCGCCAAGGCTTGTTGCCTGGGTTGCGAAGGCGCTCGCCACACCCTGGCCGTAAGAAGTGCCGTCGTTAACGACGTAGACAGAGTTCTTGCCCAACTTCTTCACCATGTACGTAGCGTCAGCAGGACCCTGGACGCCGTCGTCTGCAACTACGCGGAAGAAGTTGTTCCATCCACTCGTTGCCAGCGACACGCGCGTTGCCGACGGACTCACCGTGGCGATGTGCGCAGCCTTGTAGTAAGGCTCTGCGGCGGCCGTGGCACCCGAGAACGCTGGACCCACCAAAGCGACAAGGTTCTTGTTGTGCACTGCAGCCTGCGCCTGGGTAGGTGCGATGGTCGGGTCACCTTGATCGTCGTACGTCTTCAACTGCAACTTGAACGGCAACTTCCCCGTCGCGTTGGCCTGGTTGATTGCCAACTGAACGGCGAACACCATGTTCAAGCCCAACTGCTGGTTACCACCCGACAGCGGTCCTTCGTACCCAATGGTGTACGTCGGCTTTGCCTTTACTGCAGCACCTGAGGTTGATGCGAGACCGATTGCCGGCACCGCCATCAACAGCAGAGCACCCGACGCGGCCATAGCCACCGTCTTATTCAAACGAAGCTTCATCAGCTCGTCCTCCTCAACTGTATTCTGTTCCCCTGAAAACTTTTCGATACCGTCACGAAGACATCACGAAAAGCAACAAGAATTGTTGCGACCGATTTGGTCTGTGTGGAACAGTAGCAGCCACTTTCAGACTTAAACCTTTGCTTTGTTACAGGAAATTGACATCCCGGTCGCGATTTCGTCACTACGAACAAATGTTTGACTCCCCATCAGGGATGACCTACACTACGAACAACTGTTCGTTCCTGGAGGCCCAATGGCAGAAGTCCTAACACCGATGCGTCGTCAGATCCTCGAATTCATCATCTCATGTCAACGTGAGCGAAATTTCCCACCCACCATCCGTGAAATAGGTGACCACGTTGGCCTCAAGTCCCCCGCCACCGTGGCCAATCACATTGAGGTGTTGAAGAACGCAGGATTCATTGAGAAGAATCCCCAGCAACCGCGCACACTTACAGTGCGCCTCGATGCAGAGAACCCCGTTCCTGATCAGCACATCCGACACATCCCTTTCGTTGGCGACGTCGCCGCGGGCACCGGCGTGCTTGCCGCAGAGACAAGCCATGAACTCATGTCAATCCCCGAGCAGTTCGCGGGGCGTGGAGACAGTTTTGTCCTGCAGGTTCGCGGCGACTCAATGATCGAAGCCGGAATCTTGCCGGGTGACTACGTCGTGGTCCAGCGCCAGAGTTCTGCTTTGACCGGTGAAATAGTGGTTGCGGGCATACATGACGACGAGGCGACAGTGAAGCGCTATTTCCCCCAGGGCGCTCGAACCG
The DNA here is from genome assembly GCA_027355725.1 of Acidimicrobiaceae bacterium. Classification (GTDB taxonomy): domain Bacteria; phylum Actinomycetota; class Acidimicrobiia; order Acidimicrobiales; family RAAP-2; genus RAAP-2. Next base: position 22,802 of record DAIEHI010000104.1, on the reverse strand, counting down.
TCTTGAAGCCGGAGAACCGCAGTCTTGAAGCAATGGAATTCGACACTCGCGACGTCACGGTGTTTGGCCGCGTCATTTCGGTGCTTCGGAGTTACTGACTCCTCAACCGAGCCAAGTATCCAGAACTGCGGCGAACTGATCTAACTCCTGGGCAGTCACGTATTCATCACTTCGATGAGCCAACAAGGGATCACCGGCTCCGAAATTGGTTGCGGCAATGCCCAAATCCGCAAACGTTGCAACGTCGGTCCAACCCACCTTCGCCCGCGCAGGGCTGTGCGAGAGCGCTACGAGAGCGCTCAGTCGTTCATTAGCAAGTGCCGGGGGGCTCGAAGGTGCCCAGTCCGCAACCTCGAGCGAGTCGCCATCCTCGAGCGAATCACCAAGGAAGTGCCTTAACCACGCCAGCGCGTCATCGCGAGTTCGATCAGGTGCAACCCGATGATTGAGGGTGCAGCGCGCAAGATCAGGCACAACGTTCGAAGCAATGCCCCCCTCGACCGCGACCGCTTGAAGCTGTTCAATATAGGTGACACCATCGATCTCAACAACACGCGGTTCGTAGGCAGCGACGCGTGAAAGCAATTCACCAAGTCGGTGAAGCGCATTGACCCCAACAAAGGGCCTCGCAGTGTGTGCGCGGCGGCCGCGTAATTCAACCACCACGCGAAGGGTTCCCTGACAGCCCGCCTCAACGAACCCGCCCGTCGGCTCAGCCAGCACTGCCGCGTCCGCCTGCAATAGGTCGGGTCGTAACTCGCCCACCTCGAGCAAGCCTGACTGCGCTCGAGCAATCTCCTCACGCGCGTAAAAGACCCAGGTCACCTCAACCGGGCGGGACTTCTCCTCACGCGCCAGCTCGAGCATCACCGAAAGCGAACCTTTCATGTCACACGCGCCAAGGCCAGTGAGTCGGTCGCCTTCTATGAGCGCCCCGGTGACGTCGCCGGGTACCGTGTCGAGATGTCCAGCCACGAGGAGTCGAGTACCGTGCAGGCCGGTCGTGCGCGCAATGACATTGTCCCCGATGCGCTCGACCTCGAGATGTGAGTTCTCCCTGAGCGCCCGCTCCACAACCTCAGCGATTGTTGACTCGTTGCCGCTCACCGAATCGATTCGCACGAGCGCCATGGCTTGGTCGAGACGGCTCATGTGGGAACGCCGTGATCCCGCAACAAGTCGTTGAGCGCGACTTTGTTGTGCTGTTCACCCTCTTCGAGACGCTTGATAATCAGGACACATGGCAGGAAGAACTCTCCGCCGGGAAATTCGCGACGCCGATTGGCCGACACCGCGACACAGTGGTCTGGCACGTAGCCCCTCGAGACTTCCTCGCCGGTGAGGGCGTCAATGACTGGAATTGTCGGATTGAGAATCGTTCCTGCACCGAGCACTGAGCCCTTGCCGACGCGCGCACCGTCGACGATCATGCACCGACTACCAATGAACGCGCCGTCCTCGATCACCACGGGTACCGCATTGGCGGGCTCGAGCACCCCACCGATCCCAACACCCCCCGCCAGGTGGACATTCGCTCCGATCTGGGCGCAGCTGCCAACCGTGGCCCAGGTGTCGACCATCGTTCCCGGACCGACCCACGCACCGATATTTACGTAGCTCGGCATCAAGATCACCCCGGGACTGAGAAAACTGCCGCGACGAGCTGACGCCCCCGGCAACACTCGCACCCCTCGACGTTCGTAGTCACTCTTCAGGTCCAACTTGTCGAAGTATTCAAATGGGCCCACCTCGATCTTGGTCATGGAGCGAAGTCGGAAGAGAAGCAAGATCGCCTTCTTCACCCACTCGTGGACGAGAACGTCGCCCCCTTTATCGACTTCGGCGACGCGCAACTGACCGTCGTCAAGCTTCGTGATCACCAATTCAACGTCTCGACGCGCCTCGGTGTTCTCCGGTGTCATGTCGGCGATGTGGTCAAACCATTCGTTGATGCGCGTTTCAAGATCACTCATGTGACCAGCGTACTTCTGTCGTTACGCTGAACTGCTCAAACGCGACGCGGCTAGTTCGAGTCGCTCATCGGGTTGTACGACGGCAATGCGCGCGAACGGCGTGCCGTCCTCGCCGTAGAGTTCACCGGGGCTCGCGATAATTCCCGACACACGAGCGAGTTCCTCGGCCAACTGCCATCCGTCATGTCCGGACTTGTGGCACCACAGATAGAACCCACCGTCGGGCATCGGTGCTTCAACGCCAAAATCCTCCAAGGCGCCACGCAACAACTCCAGTCGAGAACGATACGTTGCGCGCTGGCGCTCCACGTGCTCGTCATCACGGTACGCGAGCGCCACCGCCGCCTGGACGGGCCCGGGGACCATGAGTCCCGCGTGCTGGCGTACTAGGCGCAAGAAGGAAACGACTTCGGGGTCCCCCGCGTAGAAGCCAGCGCGGACCCCGGCGAGATTGGAGCGTTTGGAGATCGAATGCAACGCCAGCACGCCTTGCATCCCGTGCTCGAGAATGGTGCGCGGGCGGCCCGTCCACGTGTACTCGGCGTAGCACTCGTCACTCACTACCAGGACATCGTGGTGTCGCCCCCAGGCAGCCACCGCCTCGAGGTCGTCGAGCATCCCCGTCGGGTTCGATGGCGAATTCGACCAGAGTACGAGCGCTCGCTCGATGTCGTCTGGACTGATCGAATCGAGATCGATCTGACCCGCGGTGGTTCGAACGGGTACCGCGCGAAGCCCAGCGAGCGTCGCACCCATTGCGTAGGTCGGATAACTGATCGCGGGATAGAGAACTGTGTCGCGACTCGGCGTTCGAAGGTGTAAGTACTGCGCTAGCGACGCTACGAACTCCTTGGTCCCCACACACGCCGCAACGTCCTCGACATTAAGCGACACGGCGAAACGACGTTCGAACCATGCCGCAGCCGCACCGCGATACTCGGGTGATCCAATCGATGAGGGGTACCCACGAGCGTTCGTAGCACGCGCCAACTCCTCGAGCGCGACGGTCGGCGGTGCATCGATAGGAGTTCCAATCGAACAGTCGATCGCACCTCCCTCGAGGCGAGAAGCGATCAACTTCAGCCCATCGAGACGTTCGTAGGGATACGCGGGTGGCACGAAACTCACGGGGCCGCCCTCCATTCTGCGAATCGAGCGACGCCCACCGAATCGAGCACGACGTGTACCACGACGTATTCATCCTCGATACTGGTGTCGAGCACCTCACCTTCTCGATGAGCTGCCGCGAGCAAGTCGCCTCGATCGAGCGGTAGATGAAGAGTGATGACCCGGTCACCGGTTCGAAGTCGGTCACCGATCGTGGCGACCAGCTCGTCGAGATTCTCGCCCGTCAATGCTGACACCCACACACTGCCCTCATGCAATTTGGCGAGGTCTCGCGCACGAGACCCAGGCACGTCGGCCTTGTTGAAGACGAGTAGCTCTGGTACTGCGTCCGCGCCGATCTCGTGCAAGACCTCTCGTACTGAAGCGATCTGGAGTTCCGCGTCGTCACTCGCACCATCAACCACGTGTACCAACAGGTCAGCGAGTTGGACTGACTTGAGGGTGCTCATGAACGCCTCGATCAATTCGTGCGGGAGGTTCGAGATGAAACCGACCGTGTCGGTGAAGAGTACCGTCTCACCCCCGGGCAGTTGACGTTGGCGCGTGCGTGGATCAAGCGTGACGAACAGCCGATTTTCGGTCACGACGTCGGCGTCGGTGAGTGCGTTGAGCAACGATGATTTACCGGCGTTCGTGTAGCCCACCAAAGTCACCTCGCGATGTCGTCCGCGTTCACGACCTTGACGTTGAACTCCTCTGGTGCGATCAATCTGCTTTAGCTCACTGCGAATATGGTGGATGCGGTGAACGAGTCGGCGCCGGTCCACCTCGAGCTGGGTCTCGCCCGGTCCTCTCGTGCCGATGCCACCTGCCTGTTGAGAGAGTGAACCACCGGCGCGACGCAGCCGAGGCAGGCGGTACTGCAACAAGGCCAGTTCGACCTGAGCCTTGCCCTCAGGAGTGCGAGCGTTCTGCGCAAAGATGTCGAGAATGACTGCAGTGCGGTCAATCGCGGTGCGACCGAGTATCTTCTCCAGATTGCGTTGCTGCGCCGGTGACAAGTTGTGTTCGAACACAACGGTGTCCGAGTCAACGGCGAGACAGATGTCGCGAAGTTCCTGGACCTTGCCCGAGCCGAGGAATGTCGCCGGATCGGGTGAGTCACGACGCTGGATGACTCTCGCTGCAACGTCGGCCCCCGCGGTATCAACGAGAAGTGCGAGTTCGTCGAGTTGGCGATCGAGTGCCTCGGGGGTGACCCCTGGAAAGAGCACGCCCACCAATACGATCTTCTCTCGAAAGCTCCGATCAATCAGTGTCGTAGGTACGTACGTCAAACTTCGAGCCACTCAATGTTCGCAACGAACTGCACCGGGCCTGACAACGTCGCCTGCGCGTCCGCGAGTTGCACGCGAAGGGGTCCACCGGGATTCTCTACGATCACATCATCTTCGCAGAGTCCCTCACGATGACAGACCGCCGCTGTGGCTACCGAACCGGTGCCGCAGGCAAGGGTCCAACCAACACCTCGCTCGATGACTCTGATGCGGACGCGGCGACGGTCGAGTGGCGTGACGAATTCGACGTTGGCTCCGCCAATCTGTTCGGATAACTGAGCCGCTCGGGCTTCACGCTCTGCGTCGCTCCAGGTCGCGTCATCGAGCACGACGACGTGGGGGTTGCCCACGTTCGCGACGCCGAGGGAGCCTTCGAGTACGGGCTCGAATGATACGAGACCCATCGTCACACTGCCGTAGCCACCATCTACGTTCATCGTGAGTGACACCTCGCGAGCGCCCGCCTCAGTCATCACCGTGAGGCTCGACCACGTTGCGTGCGTCGCTCGACGAACGGCGGCCGCCAGACAGCGAATTCCATTGCCCGACATCTCTGCGATACTGCCGTCCGCGTTGAACAGGACCATTTCAACGTGCGAACCGAGCGTGGCGAGCAAGAGGCCGTCGGCACCCACGCCGGTGTAACGATTGCACACCGCACGTGCGCGCTCGGCGTTCCACCACGTTGCCGTGCCGTGCTCAATGACGTCAACGAGGAAGTCGTTGCCCGCCCCATGCCATTTCTGAAGAGTTCGCAGTGCCACTGTCTCTAGTCTCGCACGAACCCGTCAGGGCTGTTAAGCACTTCGAGCAGACGGCCACGTGCGCCCTCGGGTTCGTCAAACCATTCGATTCTCGGATCGCGTTCGAACCATGAGCGCTGTCGACGAGCGAGGCGCTTGCTCGCGGTGATGGCATCGCGCACGCAGTCCTCGAGCGCTGCGCCATCTTCGAGGTGACGGAGGATTTCGCGGTAGCCCACCGCCTGACGCGCCGTGCGGCTGAGACCCCCCGGGGCGCAGGACAGTCGCGAGACCTCCTCCACGAGCCCCATTTCCAGCCACTGGAGAAAACGCTGCTCAATGCGGCGGTCCAATTGTTCGAAATCGGCGCGAAGACCCACCTGGACAACGCGCACCGCAGGATACGTGCGCAGTCCTGCACCAAAGGAAGAGAACCGGCGACCCGAACCACGGGTCACTTCGAGGGCACGAACGATGCGCCGGGCATTGGTTGGCTCCATGCGACTCGCCGATAACGGGTCGAGTCGCTCCAGTTCAGCGTAAAGATCTGCAAGGTTGGTCTCGGCCATCTGCTCGAGTTCGACACGCACGTCAGGAAACTGACCGGGTATCTCCAGATTGTCGAGGACCGCGCGACCGTACAGCCCGGTACCGCCGACGTAGAGCACAGACCCACCAAGCATCCACACTGCTTCGGCAGCATCTCGCGCATGCGATTGGAACTGGGCGAGACTGAACTCCTCGCTCGCCTCCACCAGGTCGAGTAGGTGATACTCCACCTCTTCGCGCTCTTGGGTCGTTGGCTTGGCTGTAGCGAGGTCCATACCGCGATAGACAGTCATCGCATCGACAGTGAGTATTTCGATGTCGCCTCGCTCAAGGGCGATCTCGTGGGCCAGTGCGGATTTTCCCGTCGCTGTCGCTCCGACCAGTGCGACGGCCATGCCGCCGTGGTTCATCACGAGCTGAGCAGGGGAATGCGCAACTTATGCCGAGGGGGGCGCACCACCGATGAGAGCTCGCCGAGCAAATGGTAGGGCGCTGCGTACGTGATATCAACCATGGCGAGAGAACCCGCTCGAAGGGGCTCGGTTGGTGAAGCGAAGTGCACAAGTTTGCCCTGGCGAGTTCGACCCGACAGCATCTGGTCGTTGCGACGCGAGGGGCCCTCGACGAGCACTTCCTCGCGTTGACCAACCCGTTGACGGTGTTTGGCCAGGGCCGAGCGGTCAAGCACCTGCTTGAGACGTTCGAAGCGCTCCTTTACGACATCATCGTCCACGAAGTCTTCTACCATCTCCGCCGCGCGGGTTCCCGATCGCGGTGAGAAGATGAAGGTGTACGCGGAGTCGAACTCGGCGCTCGCTATGACCTCGAGAGACTCATTGAACTCGACGTCGCTCTCTCCAGGAAAACCCACGATGATGTCGGTGGTGACAGCGAGGTCGCTGATCGCGTCGCGCGCCGCCGCGAGTCGCTCCATGTAGCGCTCGGCGCTGTAACCACGGCGCATCGCGCGAAGCACCCGGTTCGATCCAGATTGCAGAGGTAGGTGCAGTTGCGGACAAACCGCATCGATCTCTGCCATGGCCTCGATTGTTTCGGGTCGCAGGTCCTTGGGGTGGGGACTCGTGAAGCGAATGCGTTCGATGCCACTGATAGCTCCAAGTTCACGCAACAACTCGGCAAAGAGCGGCCCTCGCTTGGTGATATCGCGTCCGTAGGAGTTCACGTTCTGACCGAGCACCGTGATCTCACTGACGCCGGCCTTCGCGAGCATCTCGGCCTCTCGAACCAGGTCCGCGAGTGGCCGACTGATCTCTGCCCCGCGTACGGCGGGCACGATGCAGTACGCGCACGTGTTGTCACAACCGGTCTGGATGGTCATCCACGCCGCGAACTCCAACTCACGCACGGCGTACAGCGCGGGCGCCATGTCACGACTCGCTTCGGGGTCAGGCGCGTCGAGTATTTCAACCAGGGGCCCTTCGCTTCGCGCTCGACGCAGGAGCGCCGGGGCCGAGTTCAGATTGTGCGTGCCAAAGACCACGTCCACCCACCCGGCGCGCTCGAGAATCTCTCCACGATCCTTTTGGGCCATGCAGCCGCCTACGGCGATCTGCATTTCAGGGTGATTCTCCTTTTGCGCCTTCAGTTGGCCGAGCGCACTGTAGAGCTTGAGATCGGCGTTCTCTCGGATTGTGCAGGTGTTGAAGATGACCACGTCTGGTTCCTCGCCCGAAGCAACCGGTATGAGACCGTCGGCCACCATGAGCCCAGCCAGACGTTCGGAGTCGTGCTCGTTCATTTGGCACCCGAAGGTTCGAATGGCGAAGGTCTTTGGCGCAACCACGCGCTCCAGCCTAATAGGGCCCTCCACGTCGGCTCCGGTGCTGCCCAGACTCCGTCTACTGAGAGCACGTCCTACAGCGGGACCGGCTCAGCATTTCCCGCTTGATCGAGCGTCACGCCAACACCCGCAATGATCACAGAGCACAGTCCAACGAGTGACCAACCCGAAAGGTGTTCACTCAGGAGGACCCAACCGACGCCAAAGGCAATAGCGGGTTCAAAGGAAACGAGCACGCCCACGATTGACGGCTTCAAGCGACGAAGCGCCTGAAGCTCCGCGCCGAAACCAAAGACAATCGAGGCGACCGCCACGATGACCAGTCGACCAAAGACGTAGGGGTGATGAGCGAGGATCATCGCCGAGCCCATTGAGAAGGGCAGGGTCACCAGACTCGAGATCATCATCGAGACTGCGAGACCACCGAATCCGGTCGTCGAACCCCCGACACGATGTGAGGCGAACAGGTACGAAGCCCACCCGGCACCCGCGCCCACGGCGAAGAGGCCACCCTCGAGGGTCAGCCCACCGCCAGGATGCGAGAGTGCGACCACACCAAATCCCGCGATCAGCGCAAAGAGGCTGTGTCGCCATGTTCGCTTACCCAGCACCGCTACGAGTAGAGGGCCGAGGAACTCAATGGTGACCGCACTACCAAGCGGGATCCTCGCGATTGCTTGGTAGAACGACATGTTCATGAACGCGGTCGACACGCCTAGCGCTATTGCCCCCACCCACTGGTGACGACTCCACTTGAGCACTCGCGGTCGAGTGAATGCGACCAGCACGACCGCGCCGATGAGAAAACGCCACGCACTCGACGCCGAGGGTCCGATGACGAGGAACACCGGTTGCACAATGGCTGACGTCCAAGGGAAGATCGTGGCACCCATGAGCACGAAGCCGACGCCGAACAGCGATTCCCGCTTCGAATGCGATGTCGTCGGGCTCAAAGAACGACCAGGCCGGTGCGATCCGCTTCGAGACTCAACACCGTCCCCGGTACCGAGTTGACCGAGAGGAATTCTCGCGCTGCGAGGGCCACGTCCTGCGCGGTGTCGCTCAGACACAACCCGAGCATGGTGGAACCAGCGCCGGACCAACACGAACCCGAGGCACCGGCTTCACGAAGGGTCGCTAGCAAGGGCTGCGCGAAGGGTAAGAGCGACATTCGATACGGCTGGTGCAGGTTGTCATCCATGGCCGAGGAGACGAAGCTGTGATGATCGGCGAGCCCGGCGATGAGAAAGCCCATCGCGCTTAGATTGTGCACAGCGTCGCCGAAAGGAACGAAGTCCGGCAGAACGCGACGAGCGTCGACCGTCGCTAGTTCTTCATCGGGGATCACCACAACGAAACGCCACTCGTCATCGAGCGCCAAGGGCCGCACGATGATGCCGTCGCGCTCGTGCACACTCGCCACGACCAATCCCCCGAGCAGTGAAGCGGCCGCGTTCTCGGCGTGACCGTCGACCTCGGTGGCGAGCGCCAGCGGATCGCTCGCACCGGCCGCCGCGGCGGCGGCGAGCGCGAGCGCCGCCGAGGATCCCAGGCCTCGCGAGAGTGGAATAGCGGAGTTCACGTGCATCGAGAAGTTCGAGTGTCCGAGCACCCGCGCCGCCACGACCGCACCAAGGTGGCGCTCGTCGTCGAAGCGGCCCGCGCCAAAACCCTCGCTCGTGATCGAGAATGAATCCGCCGGCTCGAGAGCTACTTCAACGTAGAGATTGAGCGCGACGGCAAGGGCGTCAAAGCCGGGGCCCAGATTGGCGGAACTGGCGGGAACTCTAACAAGCATGATTTCAGCGTAGGCGTTGCCACAGTGATGGCGGGGAGACATTCGTGCGCGCCACGAGCGCGATCCTCTCGAGACGCCGGGCGTGGACAATGAGCCAGCCAACGCGCTGGCCTCGGTGAATCGCCGATGAGAAGTGGCTGAACTTGACCGAGACGGGCAAGCTTCCCTGGACTGGCCACCAATGAAAGGAACTTGGGCGAGCAACGACTATCGCGCTGGTTTCGTTCCATCCGATTCGACCGACGACGCGACCCTTGGCAAGGGTCAAGTGTCTCTCTCCCGAAACCGCCGACTGGGCCAGCGCCAATGCAGCGTCGCCGGCCGGTCCAAGGAGGTCTCCCCCACGTTGGTCGAGGACCACTGAGTACACGGTGCGAAGGACTGTGCCATCAAGAAATTGCATCGCCATGACGTCGCACCCGCCAGCGGCCAGGGTGCGACCAGATTTCACGCCTATGACGTGATCGATGCCAACATACGGGGTGTAGGAGCCAACAGTGCCCGCGACCGGCAGCGTCACGCTCGTCTGTCCAACGATCGATCGTACGAGCGGTGACCTCATCAGGCGTTGGGCCAACAGCCCCTGATCGAGTGCCGTCGACACAGATCCGGGATCGTAACCCGACGTGTCAACGTAGTGCGTGCCCACAAATCCCATGGACGCGGCGGTCTGGTTCATCAGAGCGACGAAGTTAGTGGTGTCACCGGCGACCATGTCTGCCAAGATCACCGAGAAGTTATTAGCCGAGTGCACGAGTAGCCCGTCGAGGAGGTCGAACTCGCACAACTGTTCACCGGCGCTCACCAACACGTTTGATTGGTCAGTCTGAATCATTGCTTCATAGGTGGCAACGTCGCTCGCGCTCACCGTGACGCACGGACCCGTCTCTCCAATACCGAGTGGCAATTTCTTTAGGACCACGTACGCAGTCATCATCTTGGTGAGACTGGCTATGGGCATGAGACTGTTGTTGTGGCTCATCGTCACCCCAAGCGAGGGAACGATCAGCGCAGCACTCCCGCTCGCGGGCCACGCAATGTTCGCTTGGCTCGTCCCTGGTACGCGCAGCGTGAACCGCGCCTTCGCACTCGGGTGCATCAGCGGCACCTGCATCCCAATGATCAGCGCTGCAGCGAGCACCGCGCCAAGGATCATGGAGAACAGACGCGTCCAGAGCCCACGAAGATACATTCGGCGAGAAGAGAAGCGACGTGACACGATTTAGAGCGACGTCTGCTGATCGTATTGTTCGAGCGTGATGAGGACCTTGCGGGCCTTGGAACCATCACCCGGCGCCACCACGCCTTCTTCTTCGAGCTGGTCCATGATGCGCCCCGCACGAGCGAAGCCAACTCGCAACTTTCGCTGCAGCATCGATGTCGAACCGGACTGGGTTCGAATGACGAGTTCGCGCGCCTGACGCAGGATCTCGTCATCGGCGTCGTCTCCAGAACCTGAGCCCGACGTCGATCGGCTCGCGGGGAGGTCAAGGGCGACCACCGTCTCTCGGCGACCCCCTTGGGCCCTCCAATTCTCCACGACGCGACGCACTTCGTCCTCTGAGACCCAGGGCGACTGCAGCCGACGCGCGATATTGCTCGACGCCGTGACGAGCAGCATGTCACCCTTGCCAATGAGACGTTCCGCACCGGCCTGATCGAGGATGACGCGACTGTCAGCAAGAGAAGACACCGCAAACGCCATGCGGCTGGGAACATTTGCCTTGATGACGCCGGTGATGACGTCCACGCTCGGGCGCTGGGTCGCCAGCACCAGGTGAATGCCCACGGCGCGCGCCATCTGAGCGATACGTACAACGGACTCCTCGACGTCGCGCGCGGCCACCATCATCAAGTCGTTCAGCTCATCGACCACGATCACGATGTACGGCAGTCGTTCCGGTCCGGGCGCTTCCTCGACGTCTGACGCCAGGCCCGTCGCCCGCTCTATGGCATCGGCGACTTGTTCTCGAATGGTCGCCTCGGGCGTCAACTCACCACGCAGCACCATCTGTTGGTAGCTCGTGATGTCGCGCGCACCGCACTCGGCGAGAAGATCGTAGCGACGCTCCATCTCCTTCACCGCCCACGCGAGCGTGGCTGCAGCCTTCTTTGGATCCACCACAACGGGCGCCAAGAGATGCGGGAGGTCATTGTACTGACCCATCTCAACGCGTTTGGGGTCGATGAGCAAGAGACGAACCTGATCCGGGGTCGCACGCATGACGAGCGACGTGATCAGTGAGTTGATGCACGAGCTCTTCCCCGCCCCCGTCGCACCCGAGATGAGGACGTGGGGCATCTCGCCAAGATTCACGACAACGGTCTTTCCCGAGATGTCACGACCGATGGGAACATCAAGAGGGTGGGTGGCGGCGACAGACTCCTCGGCCGCGAGTAGGTCGCCGAGCGCCACGAGTGATCGCTGGCGATTGGGGACCTCGACCCCGATTGCCGATCGGCCTGGAATTGGCGCGAGGATACGAACATCGGGCGACGCCATGGCGTACGCGATGTCCTTGTTGAGCGACGTCACCCGGGCGACCTTGACCCCCGGCCCCAGTTCAAGTTCAAAGCGCGTGACCGTCGGGCCAACGGTGTAGCCGACGAGCGTCGTCTCGACACCGTGCGCTGACAACGCATCCACTAGTTCGCGACCAGCGAGTTCGGTTGCCGTGCGATCCTGGCGTTGCTCTTTTGTTCTTTGCAGCAACGACGCGGGCGGCAGGACCCATTCGCTCATCATGATGGGCAGTTTCGCGACTTCGCCTAGTGAATCTGAAGCGACGTCAGGGTCGCTTGGTTCACCGTAGGGCTCATAGTCAGATTCCTCGTCGTCGTAGATCGCCTCGTTGTCGTATTCGACCGGCTCCTCGTCGTGGACGCGCACTACCGGTGTCGTTATCGCCGGCGATGGGGGCTCGGGTGACGGTGCGGGTGCGCGAACTTCTTCGACGCCGAGTTCATCATCTTCGAGGTCCGCGTCGTCACTTGCGTCGTCACCATAGCGAGGCGTGCTCTTTGGTCGCGCGGTCCACCATTTTGAGAACAGGCGGCCCAGAGCACGAACGAACGCGACCGAACCCGACACCAGCGCTCGAAGCCCGATGCCGGTGACAATCATGACCGCGATCACGAGCAACGCCAACAGCACCACGACCGCACCGCCCACCCCAAGTGCGCGATGTAGCCCTCCGCCGATAAGCACGCCAATCCAGCCGCCCGCATGACCGAGCGACGCTACCGATGCGTGTACACCAGGTCGCCCACCGGCGAGGTCGCCAAGCCCACAAACGCTCACGAGTCCGAGTGCCAACCCCCACGCAAAGCGCGAACGCTCGACCTCGACCTTTCCCCACACGAGTGCGATCCCAAGAGCTACGAGAAGCGGCGGCAGAAAGAATCGCCCCGCGCCAAAGAGCAACTTCAGGACTTCAGAGATCGCCCGTCCGACTGGACCGAGAAGGCTCGCCTCGGCGAGTGCCGCAAGAAGACCGATGACGACGAGCACCACAATCCAGATGTCACGCTCGTGGCGCTGCCAAGGCGTTAGATTCTCAGGTTTCGACCTCGCCTTGGCTGAAGAGGATCTCGAGGGTTTCTTCACCGGCTTTTTCTGGTGTCGTGCGGCTGCCACAACCATCCAACTTACCGAACATGGGTTCGTAGTGTGCGCCAGGCAAATTATGCTGCGAAAGTGAACTCTCTCGCCGATGACTCAACACTCGAACTCGCTGCACGCCTCGGCGTCAGCGCCAGCGTCGCTCAAGTGGTCTCAACACGCCAGCTCAGCACCTCGATCGCCGAAGTCACTCTTCAAGGCGACCCCTCGCTCGCGGGGGTGGCCGGCAATGACATCATGGTCCGCGTCCTTGACTCATCGGGCAAGTTCATCCGGCGTCGCTACTCCGTGCGCTTCGTCGACGAGGATGCCGGGACGCTCACCCTGTGGGTCACGACCGATCACGACGGCCCGGGCTGTACCTGGGCTCGCCACGCCCAACCCGGAGACCTGGTGGACGTGGTTGGTCCGCGCGGCAAGATCATCCTCGACCCCGACGCTGACTGGCACGTCTTTGTTGGCGACGCAAGTGGGTTGGGCGCCTTCTATCGAATGGCCCAGAGCATCGAGGCGCCGGGTCGCGCGATCTTCATCGTCGAGATCGACCACGACGACGACGCGCTGACTGCTTCGTTCGACGAAGGCATCGGCATCACCGGCATCTTCGTCGATCGTCGAGGACGCGCGAAGAACGATCCAGCGGGTCTCTTGAACGGCCTCGCCGCCTTTGAATTCCCTCAAGACCAGGGCCACGCATACCTGTTCGGCGAGTTCTCGACGCTTCGAGCCGTGCGAAGTGCACTGCTCGATCGGGGCCTCGATGATCAGTACATCAGTTCAAAGGCGTTCTGGCGCGCTGGGCGTACCAACGCTGATCACGGCGAACCCGACAAGAGCGAGAACTAAAAGACCACGACCGCCGCGAGCAGCACCGGCTGTCGACGATATTTCTGTCCGAGCAGGCGACCCGCAGCGCGTTGGGCGACTTTGTTGAGTGAACCAGGGTCGCGGTCACCATCACGAAGCGCGGCCTGCAGGGCGTCACGCACCGCAGCCGTCACCGAATCCAACAGCACCTTGTCGTGCTCACCCTCGAACCAGCCACGCGCACTGATCCGTACTGGTTGGACAATCGTGCCGCGTTCGCCGTCAATACCGGCCGAGAACTGCAGGACCCCGTACTCTGCGAGCATTCGCCGCTCCTCGAGCGGTCGCTCGTCGAGGTCCCCGGCGCTTCCGTCGATGTAGTGGAATCCGGCGGGCACCTGACCCGCACGGCGAATACCCGCGGCGCTCACCTCCACCTGGTCACCGTCTTCGCAGATCAAGATGTGCTTCTCGGTGAGCCCCATGGTGAGCGCTAGATCCGCGTGATGGACCATGTGGCGGTATTCACCGTGAACCGGGACAAAGTTTCGTGGACGCACTAGTTGGTGATACGTGCGCAGTTCACCCTGGCGCGCGTGACCCGAGGCGTGCACGGGTTCGTTGCCGGAGTGGATCACTTCAGTCCCCGCCCGGTGCAGATCATCGATCACTCGCCCAACCGACCATTCGTTGCCGGGGATGGGATGTGAACTGAGAATGACGGTGTCGTCTGCACCCACTTTGAAGTTGCGCGCGTCACCCCTTGAGAGTTTGGACAGTGCTGCGAGGGGCTCACCCTGGCTGCCCGTGCAAATCACGCACACCTCGCCCGGGTCGTAACTGTCCACATTCTCAATGTCAATGAAATCAGACGTCTCGACTCGAAGGATGTGCAGCTTGCGAGCGAGTTTCACGTTGGCTTCCATGGAGCGACCCATGAGCGCGATCTTGCGGTTCTGTTCGAGCGCGACGTCGATGATCTGTTGGACGCGATGGATATGGCTTGCGAAACACGCAACCACCATTCTTCGCGTGGGTCGTTCGAGGAAGAGGCGACGCAGCGCGCCACCGACCGTGCGCTCCGAAGCGGTGAAACCGGGCTCCTCGGCGTTCGTGGAGTCGCACAGCAACAACGCCACGCCCTCGTCGCCTAGAGCCGCGAGACGCGCGATGTCCGTTCGACGTCCATCAATGGGGGTGAGGTCGAGCTTGAAGTCGCCTGAGTGGACAATGATGCCGACCTTGGTTCGAAACGCCAGCGAGTAGGCGCTCGGTACCGAGTGTGTCACCGGGATGAACTCGACATCGAAGGGCCCGATGCGACGACGCTCTCCATCAGCGACCTCGATGAACGTGAGGTCCTTAGTGACTTTGGCCTCACTCAGACGATGGCGAGCGAAACCGAGAGTCAGCGCCGATCCGTAGATGGGGACGTTGATGTCCTTCACGAGGTACCGCAGCGCTCCGGTGTGGTCTTCGTGACCATGGGTGAGCACGATCGCGTCAACCCGGTCACGTCGCTCGATCAGCCAGCGAAAGTCCGGCAGGATGATGTCGACGCCGTACATGTTCGGCTCGGGGAACATGAGCCCTGCGTCGACGACCACGATGCGGCCGTCTTGTTCGATCGCGAGACAATTGCGCCCTATCTCACCGAGTCCGCCTAAGAACGTGACTCGGACTGATTCCTTAGCCACGATGCGAGCGCAGTCTGTCGACTACCTTTGACGCCGTAGCGTCAAGGACTTTGTCGCCGGGGCCAAGGGGATACCGACACTCCCCCACGTTGAATTCGAGCGCACGAAGCGCGGCCTTGGAGGGCATAGGGTTCGGATACTGCGGCGTGCTCTCGAAATCGTAACTCTCGTAGAGCCGTTCGTTGATGGCGCGCGCCTCACTCCAGTCGCCCGCGTTGACGGCGCGAACGAGCGCCGCGAACTCTGGGCCGGCCCAGTGAGCCGCGACCGACACGATGCCGACCGCGCCGATGGCCATGAACGCCAGCAACATGCTGTCGTCGCCGCTGTAGAGATCAAGTGCATCACCGAGCACCGCTTTGGTGTGCGCGGCCGAGACGAGGTCCCCCGACGCGTCCTTCAGCGCCACGATGTTCGAGTGCTGACGCACCAGTGCAATGGTGGTGTCACTTTCAATCTTTCGACCGGTGCGCACGGGTATGTCATAGAGCATCACCGGCAGTGACGTGCTCTCGGCGATGGCGCCGAGATGGCCCGCAATGCCCTGTTGATTGGGGCGTGCGTACGCTGGCGTTGTTGCGAGGATACCTGCGACGCCGGTCGCCTCGGCCTTGGTGGTCAAGGCGATTGAATGCGAGGTGTTGGATGAGGACGTACCCGCCAAGACCGGCACCGTCACACTCTCAGCCACGCACGAGAACAGCGCCAACTTCTCGTCATCGTCGAGTGATCCGCCCTCACCGGTCGAGCCCGCGATGACCAGGCCGTCGCTGCCTTGATCGACCAGAAATCGGGCGAGATCGCTCGCAACCCCAAAATCAACGGAACCATCAGGCCCGAAGGGAGTCACCATGGCCGTGAGGACCGAGCCGAAGCGAGGTGAATTCATAGTATGAAACTACCAGTCATTCCTCGTTCGTCCGAAACGGTCCGATCATTCGAGGAGCGTTTCGATGCCGATCGTGAGCCTCGCCGAGGAGGAAACGGCTCGAACTGCGAGCGCGACACCCTGGACGAAACTCGCTCGATCGAATGAATCATGGCGAATTGTGAGGCCTTCACCAGGTCCACCGAAGATGATCTCTTGATGCGCCACGAGTCCCGGGAGGCGAACGGAGTGGATTCTCACCCCATCTCCCGCATCCCCACCGCGAGTCCCTGGCAATGTGAATCGTTGAGTGGGTTCGCCGAGCGGCTCAAGTCCGGCACGCCGACGGGCGTCGACAATTGCGTGAGCACTGGTCAGTGACGTGCCCGACGGCGCATCAACCTTCTTGTCGTGGTGCAGCTCAATGATCTCGACACGGGGGAAGTACTGCGCGGCCATGGCGGCAAACCGCTCGGAGAGTGCCGCACCGAGTGAGTAGTTCGAGGCCATGATGACCCCGGTGCGCATGCTCGCCGCCTCGACGCTCGCCATCTGAGCCGAGTCAAGCCCCGTCGCTCCCACGACCAGACCGCGGGCATTGGTCGCGCACCAATTCGCAGAACTAACAACGCCCTCTGGGTTGGAGAAGTCGACGACCACGTCGAGCGTAGAAGGGTCCACGTCGCTCAATGATCGCTCGTAGCGTGCACCAAAGGCGTCGCCGGGCTTGTGGGTGTCGATGAGCGCCACTACCTGCACGTCCGCCAAGGCCCCAAGGCCCTCGGCCATGGCCTGACCCATGCGACCCGCGCCGCCGACAATCGCTACCCGCTTCATGGTGCAACCCTAGCTTTTTGCTTTTGGCCTTCGCCGCAGCCGAGTCCACATGGCCACCCACGCTGCGAGCATTGCGACACCACCAACGAAGGAGCCAATCAGTCCGAGCGCGATATGCGGCGCATGGTAATGGAAGTGCACTGTCCAGTCCCCTGGGGGGACGATGACCTGTTGGATCAGCCCTGAACGCACCACGTGCAGTGCAATTGTCGCACCCGTAACGTTGTTGTGACCCGTCGCACGCCAGCCAGGAATCCATCCCATTGAGTGCTTGAGCACCGTCGGATGTGTGGCGTGCACCGTGACCCACGCGTCGCCCCAGGCGGCGTCTCGAATGGCGGTGATGCGCGAAGTCGACGCGTGCGAACCCAACCACGCACTCGCTCGAACAGACGTCGCACGAAAATATGACAGTGGACCCTCCACCTTCACCAGTCGCCACGCATCAGAGGACAGCGCCTCTTGAAACGGCGAGTCCAGTTGGTAACTCTGGGTCGAATCTCTGACTCGTACAGTCGTTGAAGTAATGAGCGCGCCATCAGACGCACTGATGAGCACGCCTGCCGCACCTGAGTTCACACCAAAGTGGAACGTCATTGTCGGCGCGCCAACTTCGCTCACCGGCTTTCCCATCGGCTGGTTTCTCGCATCAAGTAGCCAAGCGACAACTTCACCCGACGCCACGGGTGCGCCGCGTTCCCCCGTGATGCTGACCGACCCAACCGACATCGACTGACCAAAGTACCGACGTTGACTCGTAGAACGCAGATTGGCCACGCACGGTGTGGGCACGGTCGTGCTGGGCGTCACCAACGCCGCTAACTTGTCATGCGAGATGACCACCGACGCCAGGCGCAATTGGTGGTACACACCCTTCGCCAGTTGACAGCCGTCAAGGCTGTAGAGCGGATGCGTGTCGGTGACCGCGCCGTAGAGCTGGTCGATCAGTGACCCGTAGCCCTGCACGCTCGGGATCTTGGTGAAGACGTTGAGGTTGGCTCCCCCGAGGTCTTGGAACATGTAATGGTTCGCACCCGACGGATCTACCAGCGCAAAGCGCCCCTCAGCTCCGATCTGGGCGGCCACCGCAGCACGAGAGGGTTCGATGTTCGCGTGACCCGATAGGAAACCGTCGGCACAAAAGACCGAGAAGACGACCAGGTCCGCCGCGATCACGATGGTCAGCCACCTGAGCAACCTCGCGCGATCTAATCGACGCCACAACAACCAGAACACCGACACCGCGATGATCAGATGCAACGTCAATGTCGGACGTTCGAAGTACTGCAGTCCATTGACGGGATTCCCCTTCAAGATCCACGAGATGATCTGGGTGCTGAAGAGCATCATGCCCGCCGAGAGCGCTGCTGTGAGAATCACCGGCGACAAGGTGATCCACTTGCGTCGGCCAATGAGACCTGCGCCGGCGAAGTCTCGTTCACTCAGGCGCTGGAGGAACCAACCGAGCAATACCGCAACGCCGAAGTCCACCAAGATGATGTTTCTACTCTGTAGACGCGTGCTGCCATAGAGCGGGATGGCTTGAAAGAGATGACCGGCCGGCGTGAAGTTCCCCCAGGACGCGAAAAGCCCGACGACGACGAGTGCGAAGTAGGCCATCCACTTTCGTTCTTCGCCGCGCCAGCCGCGCCGGGTGAGTCGCGACAGGTACGCAGCCAGTGCGACCAGTGCGACCACTCCCGCGTACCCGGTCACCTCGGGCAGGTTGTAGTTGACGAAGTACGCCGGCTGGTGCAGCATCCCATTGCCGCCGAAGAGGTCAGGGATGAGCAACAGACTCGTCCATCGAACCCCGAGCGAACCTGCTCCGTACCAGGCGTAGGTCAGTCCAGTGCGCTGGGACTGATTAATAAACGCCCAGCCAGTCACCAACTGGGCGAGGCCGATCATCACGCCCCACGCCATTGCAATGCCTACGCTCAACACGTAGGTCACACGATTCGACCACGATGTTGGTTGCCAGGGGCTTCGAAAGATCAATACAGCCGGACCCACCACCAAGAGCAGTAACTGCATCTCGGCAATGGCGCGAGGCTCGCCACTCAAGAACGTGAGTCCCCATAGCAACCCGAGACCTGCAACACCCGGCACCAGCGCCCGCAGTCGAACGCGCCACGATGATGCCGTCTCGCGCTCGAGTACGTCGGCGAGCGAGAGCATCACGAGCATCGCCCAGGGCAGCATCGCGTAGCCCTGCACCACGCCTAAGTGCACGAGTTGGCCGATCATCGCTCCGCTGTACGCGTACACCGTGCTCGCCACCAACGCCGCAAAGGTACGAATCCCATGCCAGCGAAGAAGCGCGAACACCCCGAGTGCCGCGGCGACGTAGACGGCGATGAGGTTGAGCACCCACGATGCGACCCCTGGTAGGACCACGAACAGGAACGTCAGCGGAAAGAACGAACCGGCGTTCATGCCACCGAGCAGAGGTGTGCCTGAGTCCGCGAGCGGATTCAACAGAGGCAGGTGACCGCTCGCCAATTGCTGACCGGTGAGTACACGCAACGGGAAGTTCTGGATCAGATTGTCTTGGGCGATCGCCGGGTGACCGAAGAGCGCCGGCATGACGAACAAAAAAGTGGGTAGCGCCACCATGAACGCCAGCGCTCGCCGGTCGCTCAGGTCAAGCGGTCGCCACCAAGGGCTGGACGCTGGCGACGATTGCATCGCCCTACGCTACGAAAAAAAGATGAGGCCGTGCCACACAGCCTGAGCGACTGAGTGACACGGCCCCTACGGACTAGCGGCGGCGCGGGCGCGGGCTGCGGCGCCCACCACCGTCACCGTCAGAGAACGATGGACTGCTCGGACCAAGGTCACCGATCTCCCCGGCCAGTTCCGCCTCGAATGCGGCCTCGAACGAGGAACTCGACTTAGAAGCAGGAGCGGCGTCGCGATCACGTCCACCGCGCTCACGTCCACCGCGATCCGCGCGGTCGTTACTGTCTCGAGGAGGGCGAGGACCGCGTGGGGCATCGCTCTCTTCAGACTCCATGCCGGCGTACTCACCAGCGAGAGACAGAGACACCTTGCCCTGTGGGTCGATGTCGTCGACCTTCACTTCGAGGGCTTGTCCCAATTCAACGACGTCTTCGACTTGTCCAATACGCTTGCCACCGTTGAGCGGGGACATCTTGGAGATGTGCAAGAGACCGTCGCGGCCCGGCATGATGCTGATGAACGCACCGAACTTAGCGATGTTGACGACTCGACCCTGATAGACCGCGCCCACTTCCGCCGTGGGAGGGTCCAGGATCAGCGAGATGCGGCGTCGGGCTTCCTCGACCGCACGTCCGTCCTTCGCGCCAATGGTCACAGTACCCACAACGCCGTCATCGTCAACGGCGATGTCGGCGCCGGTCTCTTGCTGGAGCGTGTTGATGACCTTGCCCTTCGGTCCAATGACCTCGCCGATCTTGTCGATCGGAATCTCCATGGAGACGATCTTGGGTGCCACTTCGGCCACGTGGTCGCGCGGCTCGTCAATGGCTCCCTTGATCACCTCAAGGATGTTGAGACGTGCCACCTTGGCCTGGTCGAGTGCCTTGGACAACACATCGGCGGGCAGACCATCGATCTTGGTGTCAAGTTGCAGGGCGGTCACCGCGTCTGAGGTGCCAGCCACCTTGAAGTCCATGTCGCCAAATGCATCCTCGGCTCCGAGGATGTCAGTGAGGGTCACGTACTTGCCCTCGTCGTAGACAAGTCCCATCGCGATACCCGCGACCGGCGCCTTGATTGGCACACCGGCGGCCATGAGCGAGAGTGTCGAACCGCACACCGATGCCATCGACGTAGAGCCGTTGGACTGCATAACGTCTGAAACCACTCGAAGGGTGTAGGCGAAGTCCTGCTCGCTCGGTAGTACTGGTACGAGTGCGCGCTCGGCCAGCATGCCGTGTCCAACTTCTCGGCGCTTGGGTGCACCGACGCGCCCGGTCTCACCGACCGAGTACGGCGGGAAGTTGTAGTGGTGCATGTACCGACGGAATTCGTCAGGGGTGATCGAGTCGATCTGCTGCTTCATGCGCGGCATGCCGAGCGTCGTCACGTTGACCACCTGGGTCTCACCGCGCTGGAACAGCGCCGAGCCGTGAGTCATCGGGAACAGGTCGATCTCGGCCGACAATGGTCGGATGTCGGTGACACTGCGGCCGTCAATTCGCACGCCCTCTTCGACGATGCGCTTGCGCACGAGCTTCTTGGTAACGGACTTGACCGCCGCCTTGACCTCGCTCAAGCGCTCGGGGAACTCACTCGACAACTGCTCGACGATTGAAGCCGTCGCGGCGCTCAACGCGTCATTGCGGGCGGTCTTGGTCGTGAAACTGTTCGCCTCGGCGAGCGCCTTGGTGCCCACCTCGTCAACGCGTGCGTAGACGTCGTCCTGGTAGTCAAGGACGGGCTTGTAGTCAATGGTCTGGATCGGACCGCGAGCCGCCACGAAATCCTTGACGAGTTCGCGCTGGAGGTTGATCGCCTCGCGAATCCAGAGCTTCGAGGCTTCAAGACCCGCTGAGAGCACCTCTTCACTGACCTTGGGTGCACCGTCTGCGTACTTCTCAAACGAACCCTCGGTACCACCGGCCTCGACCATCATGATCGCGATGTCGGTGTCCGAAGAGTCACTGAGCGCTCGACCGGCGACGACGAGTTCGAATGTGGCCGCATCACCTTCGGCGAAGGTCGGGTGCGGCGCCCACTCGCCATCGGTGGTGTACGCCATTCGAACCGCACCAATGGGTCCGTCAAAGGGGATACCCGAGATCATCAACGCGGCTGAGGCGGCGTTGATGGCGAGGATGTCGTGCGGGTTCTCCTGGTCGGCACTAAAGACGGTGCCTACGACCTGCACTTCATTTCGAAAGCCCTTTGGGAACGAAGGACGAAGAGGGCGGTCGATCAGGCGACAGATCAGGACGGCCTGGTCTGAGATCTTGCCTTCACGGCGAAAGAAGGCGCCGGGAATCTTGCCCGCAGCGTACGCACGCTCTTCGATGTCCACGGTGAGAGGAAAGAAATCCACACCCTCGCGGACATTTCGAGCGGCCGCGACGGTCGCGAGCAGGATGGTGTCGCCGATTCGAGCGAGCACCGCTCCGTCGGCGAGCTGAGCCAGGTGGCCAGCTTCAAAACTCAGGGTCTTATCGGTACCCGTGATTGGGCTACTTACGCGGATTGCGTCGGTCATGGAATTGCTCCTATTTGATTAGCAACACTCCGCCCGGATCCCAGTGGGCAACCCTCGCTCGTGCGAGTGTTCTCCACTGGCCTCCGAGGCCTCGGATGTGTTGAGCACGTCGACGGCGTCGACGTGCATGCTCGGCTAGCGACGAATGCCGAGACGGCCGATCAAAGCGCGATAGCGCTCGACATTGCCACGCTGCACATAATCGAGCAGGCGGCGACGCTGGCCAATGAGCTTCATCAGTCCGCGGCGCGTGTGATGGTCGCCCTTGTGAACCTTGAGGTGCTCGGTGAGGTGCGAGATCCGGTCCGTCAAGATCGCGATCTGGACCTCGGGCGAGCCGGTGTCTGTTGCGTGAGCTTGAAAGTCCTTGATGATCTGCTGCTTCTCAGCCATAACGTATTTGCCTTATGAGTCGGGGGTCCCGTTGCGAGCCGCCCACTTGACGACCCACACGATCAGCGTCGCTGACCGAGGACCTATCTTATCA